>JBBSMC010000069.1:0-16183 GCA_038233375.1 Solirubrobacterales bacterium | reverse complement strand
GCAGGCGGTCGAGAAGGCGTTCAAGGCGGTGCTCGCCGACCACGGCGCGACCTTTCCGTTCACGCACAACGTCGGCCTCCTGATGACGCTATGCGCGGACACCGGCGCCCTCGCGCCGTCGTCGCTGGCCGATGCCGACCTTCTCACGCCGTACGGCGTGGCGCTGAGATACGGCGCCAAGTCCCCTGGAACGGTCGACCGCGGTACGGCGCTCTGCCTGGCCGGCACGGCGGTGGCCTGGGCTCGAGGGCTCCCAGCGACTGAGGCGGGCCCCTTCGGCTCGGCTCACGACGTCGCCGGTCACCGCTCGCGTTGTTGAAACTCGATTCCCGCCCCTTCGTCGGCGTCCTCCGCGCCGCGGCCAAAAGGCGCTTCAGCCCGTGCGGAGCGCCGCGGTTACCCGCGCGGCATCGCCCGTGCGCGGAGCGTGATGCAGGTAGCGCTGCGTCGTCGTGTACGACGAATGGCCCATCCAAGCCTGGATATCGAAGCCCGTGACGCCGGCGCGCGCGAGCAGCGTGCCGAACGTGTGGCGCAGATCGTGGAACCGCAGCGCAGGAGCTCCTGCAGCATCGCGCGCGCAGATGTACGCCTGGCTGACCGCGTCGGGGTGGCGCATGCCGCCGTCCGCCCGAGCGAACACGAGGTCGTTGGGGTCCGTCCAATAGGCACGCGCGGACAGTTCGCGCAGGACCCCGAGCGGCCGGTCGGCGAGGGGAACGATGCGGGCCTTGCCTGACTTCGGTCGCCTGATCTGCCCGTCTGAGACCGCGCGCTCGACGTGAAGGGCCGGCTGCTCGAAGCGCACGTCTCGCCAGCGCAATGCGACGAGCTCGCCGCGCCGCAGGCCGGTCATCGCCGCCACGATGATCAGCGCGCCGAGCTCGCCGCCCGCGGCGAACGCGATCGCCTCGACCTGCTCGCTGGTGAAGACCTCCAGCGCGGGTGCCGCGGGCTGGCGGCGCTTGGCGACGTCCGTCGCCGGGTTGCCGCTGCGCCAGCCGCGTGCGGCGGCGTCGGCGAACACGCTGGCGAGCACCTGCCGGTGCGCGTTGACCGTCCGCGGCGCGACCTTGCTGTCGAGCCCGCGCAGGAACTTGCGCACGTCCTCGGCGGTGATCCGGTCGACGCGGTTGTCCCCGAACGTTCGCAGGATGCGACCGCGGCGCTCGTCGGCGCCGGGCTCGGCCAGCATCCCGCGGTTGAACAGGTGGGTCTCGGGTGTCCAGGCATGCGAGCGGGCGTGCGGATCGTCGAGCCACGCTGTGGCGGCCTCGCGGAACGTGCGCGGCCGGCCCGACACGGGTGCCGCGGCGCCGTGCGCGACGATCAGGTCGCGCATCACGACGGTGGCCTGCTGCGGCGTCAGCTCGTCGCCGCGCGGGTTGCCGGGGCGCTTCTCGTACTTCGCGTTCCAGCCCTTGACGTCGGCCGGCGTCGCGCGCGGCCGGACCCATGCCGCTCCCAGGCGGCGCTTGTGCGACTGGCCGGCGTGGCGCCACGTCGCCTCCCAATACAGCCGGGTGCCGTCCTTCGCGGCGATGACGACGAGAGCTCCGCCGGGGGTGGTCACGAGGGAAATGCTACTCCCTGGTGCTACTCCCTGGCAATATCGCGGCGCTGCCCGACCTACGAAACCACTGATTTGCAGGTCTTTCAGGAGAGCCCGCCTCCGGAATCGAACCGGAAACCTCTTGATTACAAATCAAGTGCTCTGCCAATTGAGCTAGGCGGGCGCGCGCGGCGGCGCCGTGGCTGAGGCTAGTACAGGATGTGGCAGGCTTGAAGGGATGGCGGGGGACCACACGCAAGCGGATGACCGCGTCGCGGAGCAGCCCGCCTTCGGCGACGGCCTGATCGGCGTGCTGCTCGGCGGCGACGGCCTGCGGGCGATCGCGGCGCTGATGATCTTCTTCGGCCACGTCTTCGTGAACGCCGACGCGGGGCAGGCGTTCGAGAACTACGGCTGGGCGAAGGAGCTCGTCGGCCGCCTCGATCTCGGCCTCGGCCTCTTCTTCGCGCTGTCGGGTTACTTCGTCGCGCGGCCGTTCGTGCGCTCGTTCATCCTCGGGACGAAGCATCCGTCGGCGCGGCGCTACTTCCGCAATCGAACGCTGCGCATCGTGCCCGCGTTCTACGTCGTCGCCGCGATCGTGGTGCTGCGCTTCGGCCTGGATGGCGCGATCGGTCCCACCCCCGACAACCCGTCGGGCACCGCGCCTCGGTCGGAGTGGTGGCAGGTGCTGTCGATCTTCACCTTCACCCAGAGCTACACCGGCGGCTCGGCGACGCTGCCCTACGGCCACGCCTGGTCGCTGAACGCGGAGGTCGCCTTCTATCTGCTGCTGCCGCTCGCCGCCGCCATCGCGTACCGCCTCGGCGGGCGGATCCGCGGCCCCCGAGCACGCGCCAGGACTGCGCTCGCGGCGCTCGGCGGCGTCGGCCTGGTGAGCATCTACCTGCGCCAGGGCAGCGACGAGTTCGCCGTCCTGACGAGCCCGCCGTTCATCCTCTACGCGTTCGTCCCCGGGATCATGCTCGCCGCCGCGGAGCCGCTCCTCGCGCCGCGCCTGCGCGCGAACCCGCGCGAGGCGAAGCGGCTGGCCTACGCGCTCGGCGCGCTCACCGTGCTCGCCTGGGCGCTGTACGCAAGCTGGGACTACGCCGTGCAGACCACCGCCCTGCACCATGCCCTCGGCCGGCGCGCGCTGATGGCCGTCGTCTGCGCCGGTGCCGCGCTCGCCGCGGTCATCGTCTGGCAGCTCGCTACCGAGCGCGCCCCGCGCTGGCTCGACAACCGGCCGATCAAGTACCTCGGCGCGCGCTCCTACGCGATCTACCTGATCCACGTCTGGGTCCTCCTCGAGGTGATCGACCTCGTCGGCGCGGACACCGACACGGCCACGCTCGCGATCGCGATGATCGCGATCGGCCTGCCGGTCACCGTCGCGCTGGCCGCACTGTCGTGGCGCTTCGTCGAGCAGCCGTTCCTCGAACGCCGCGTTCGCTGGGCCTTCGGCGAGCGGCGGCCCGGTCCGGGTGCGCCGGCGCCGGCGGTGGCGGTGGCGGGCCCGGGCACGCCCCCGCCCGACGCGACCGCCAACGGCAGCGAGATCGTCGTGACGTCGCCGCCGGAGCGCGCGTTGCCATGATGCGCGCGTGAGCCCTTCCCCCCTGCGATCCGCCGCCCGCGCCGCCCGGCTGAAGACCGAGCGCGCGCGCTTCGAGCTCTGGGGCCGGCGCCTCGATGCGCGCCTGCGCCGCGCCGGCGGGCGCCTGGACCTGCAGGCGCCGCACGGCGCGCACTTCTACGAGCTGCCCGACATCGAGATCCACCCCTACGGCGGGAAGGCCGGCACGCTGACGATCCGCCTCGGCGAGCACGTCCAGCTGGGCCGCCGCCAGATCCTCGACGTCTGGGCCGCCGCCGACAACACGCTCGACCTCGGCGACCGCGTCACGTTCCGATCCGGAACACGCATCCAGCTGCGCGGCGGCACCGTGCGCATCGGCAACGACAGCACGATCCGCGACTACTGCCTGCTCGACGCGATGGACGGGGGCGTCATCTCCCTCGGGGAGCGCGTCCAGTTCGGCGCGCAGGTCGCGCTGCACTCGCTCGAGCTCGTGCAGATGGGCGACGACTCCGCCGCCGGCGAGCGGGTCAGCATCTTCGACTCCGACCACCGCCACGACGGCGGCGACGCGACGAACTACGCCCAGCCGGTCGCGATTGCGCCGGTGATCATCCGGACGAACACGTTCCTCGGCGCGAACTCGCTGCTGCTGCGCGGCGTGCGGATGGGCCCGAACGCGATGCTGGGCGGCTCCTCGCTCGTGCGCGGCGGCGAGTATCCGAGCGGCTTTCTCTACGCGGGCTCGCCCGCGCGCGAGATCCGCGCGCTGGCAGCGGGCCTCGGCGCCCGCCCGGCGCGGCGGCGCTAGCACTGGCTGGTGTAGGCAGGGCCGGATCGATCACGATCGCGTCCGTCGCCGCGATCGGGCAGGATGTCACCGTGGCGCTCACGGATCGCGCTGTCGGCAGGGAGGCCCTGCGGCGGCTGAGCTTCCTGTTTCAGGACGGGATGGTGCTCTCGGCAACCCTCCGCGGGCTCGACGCGACAGGCCTGCTCAAGGCCTCGCTCGAGCGCGAGGACACCGTCGCGCAGCTCAGCCCCGGCCTCACGAAGCACGCCTTCGGCCAGCTCCGCGTCGGCCTGCGCACCCTCGCCCAGGCCGGCTGGACGGCCGCGGGACCCGAGCTCGCGCCGGAGCACACCACGATCCGCTGGACCGACGCCGGCCGCGCCGTCGCGCGACACCACGCGCACTTCGTCGCGCTCGGCGACTACCTCGCGACGTTCAGCGACAACGAGGCCGGCGCCTGGACACGGCCCTGGGAAGGCGAGCGGGCGGCCCGTCTGTCCGAACTCGCCGACGCGGCCGCCGCGCGCTGGGAGCTCGACGAGCTCGAGCCGGAGCTGCGCGAGCAGGTCGCCGCCCAGCTCGACGGCGCGCTCGCCTCCCCCGTCCTGCTCTGGCTCGACGCCACCGGCGGCCTCACCGGCGACGGTCCCCAGCTGCCGGACGGCGACAGCGGCGAGCATGCCGCCCGTCTGCTGGCGACGCTCGGCTGGACCGACGAGGACGGCGCCTGGAGCGACGCCGGCCGCCACGGGCTGGACTTCGTCACCCACCTCGGCCTCGTCGGCTCCTACCTGCCGATGTTCGCCCGGCTGCCGGACCTCTACCGCGGCGAGCTGACCGCCACCTACACAACCGATCCGTCCGGCGACGCGGGCAGCCGCGAGTGGCATATCCAGGACGAGATGAACCTGCGCGCGAGCTCCGTCGCGCACGGGCGCTACTTCGCCGACGCCGACCCGATCGTCGCGAGCATCTTCGACCGCGAGCCGCTCGCCGACCAGCCGCGCTTCGTCGTGCTCACCGGCTGCGACGACGGCCGCTGGCTCGTGCACATGCACGAGCTCGTCCGCGACAGGACGTTGCGCGGACGCCACCTCGGCGAGCGCCCGCTGAAGATGGTCGGCGTCGACCGCAGCGAGGCCGCGGTCGCCCGGGCCCAGGAGGCGCTCGCCGCGGCGGGCATCGACGGGCTCGTGCTGCGCGGCGACACCGGCGACCCGACCGCGGTGCGCGACGCGCTGCACGCGCACGGCCTGCCGATCGAGGACGGGCTGCACGTGCACGCCTTCGTCGACCACGAGCGGCGCTACAGCGGAGGCCACGCGCCCGACGGCGGCGCCGGGATGTCCAGCGGCGCCTACATCGCCGACGACGGCGCGGCGCTGGTCGGCGCCGACGTGGAGGCCGACCTCAGCGCCCACCTCGCGCGCTGGGCGCCGCACGTGGCGCGCCACGGCGTGCTCGTGCTCGAAGCCCACTGCGTCTCACCCCCCGTGACCGCGCGCCACCACGGCGCCCTGCACAGCCTCGCCTTCGACGCCTACAGCGGCTACTCGGGCCAGTATCCCGTCGAGCGACCGGCGTTCATCACCGCCGCGCGCCGCGCCGGCCTGCGCCAGGCCGCGACCGGCGAGCGGCGCTATCCGACGACGCGCCCTTTCGTCGCGGTCAGCCTCAACCACATGCTCGGCGACCGCTCCGGCCCGATGATCGCCCGCGGCGACCCTGACGCTCCGCGGCGCGACACCTGGAGCCCGAAGCCCGGCACCGACCTGCGCGACGGCCGCGGCCTGCACGAGCTCGTCTTCGACCACGGCGACCTGCGCCATCCGCGCCTGTGGGCGTCGGCCTCGACGAGCCAGCTCGTCACGCAGACGATGGACACCCTCGAGGAGCGCGTCGAGACGCTCCCGCGCGGCGCCGTGCTGCGCGTCCTGGACTACGGCACCGGCACCGCGCTGGCCGCGATCGAGACGCTCAAGGCCTGCCGCGAGCGCGGCTTCGAGCAACGCCTCGCCCGGCGCGGCGTGGGCTTCGAGCTGCATCTCGTCGACATCCCCTCGAGCTGGTTCGCGCAGGGCCACGCGCTCGTGCAGGAATCCTCGTGGACGCGGTGCCATTCCCTGATCGGCGCCGATGGGCGCTTTCGCCCGCTGAGCGAGGTGACCGGCGGCGTCCGGATGGACGTGGTCATGTCGAGCATGGTCTTCCATCTCATCCCGCCGAAGGCGCTCGTGCGCGTGGCGGAGTCGCTGGCCGGGATCACGGCGCCGGGCGGCCGGCTGTTGTGGAACGCGCCCGACCTCGGGGTTCCCGGTCCCTACGCGGTGCCCTTCCACCACCCCAACCGGCTCGTGCGCGCGCACTGGAAGAGGCTGCTGCGCGGCGAGGCCGAGCCGACGAGCCCGCTGCAGCGCGACTCGATCGCCGCGGCGCGGCTGCGCGCGCAGCGCGGCGAGCTGCTGATCGACGACGCGCGCGCCAACAAGCGCATCCTCCCGCAGCCGCACACCGGGGAGGAGGTCGGCGACGCGCTGCGCGGTCATTTCAGCGGTGAGGTGACGACGCAGACGCACGAGATCGTCGTTCGCGAGACGCTCGACACGCTGCTCGTGCCATCAAACCAGGAGGAGTACCTGCCCGAGATCGATGACTTCGCCCTGCGCTCGGCGCTCATCGAGGAGCTGATGCTCGAAGAGGTCATTCCCGTGCTGCACAACGGCCCCGCCGGCACCTACGGGGGCTACAACGTGCACTGGACCTTCGGCGACTTCCGGCCGATCGAGGGCTGACGGTCCGCCGGCGCTCGGCGCGCCGACGAGCTGTTCCGGAGGCGCCATCGCGCTTCCCGGCGCGCGGCTCCGATCAGGTGCGGTCGGCCGGCGCGGTGGCGACGGCCGCATCCGACTCGTCGCCGATCAGCGTGTGATCGGTGTCCGGCGCGGGCACGATGCCGTCGCGCACGTCGGCGGCGAGCTGCTTGCGCGCGTCCCGGCGGGCGGCCTTGTCCATGCGGCGCTCGCGCATCTTGGCCTCGCGGTTGAGCTTCGCCATCGTGGTCTTCTTCTTGCCGCTTGAGGCCATGCGGTGCTCCCTCGTTGGTGATTACTGAGCCGTCGATGGCGCGGCGCCAGGGCAGCAGCACGCGCGGACGGCAGCGACGGGGGCGCTTTGACCCCTCGCACGAGTCTAGGGCACGGGCCTCCGGCCGGCCGGCGCCTACCGGTTGGCGTGCAGCACGCCTTCCTGTCGCGTGACGGCGGCGCGCATCGGGTAGGCGCAGCGGCGCGGATGATGTTCTTCTTCTCCAATCGCCTCGGCTGCGGCGGCTCGCTCCTCGTGTCGCTCGTCGGGACGCTGCTCCTCGGCGTCGTCGACCTCTAGATCCACGTTGGCGCCCTCGAAGCAAGTCGCCTTCGTGCTCGGAGGCGGCGGCGGGCCGTTCGGCGCCCACGAGGTGGGCATGCTGCGCGCGCTGATCGAGCGCCGCATCGTCCCCGACCTCGTCCTCGGGACGTCGGTCGGAGCGATCAACGGCGTCGCGATCGCCGCCGACCCCACCGCGGCCGGCGTCGAGCGGCTCAGCGCCGCCTGGACCGACATCGATCGCAGCAAGGTCTTCGACGCCTCGGTCGCCCGGCAGCTCGCGACGCTCGCGCGCACCCGCACCCACCTGCACGGCAACGCGTCGCTGTGCCGGATGCTCACCGAGCTGCTGCCCGTCAGCCGCATCGAGGATCTGGCCGTGCCCTTCCAGTGCGTGGCCGCGAGCATCGAGCGCGCAAGCGAGCACTGGTTCGCCGACGGCCCGATCGTCCCGGCGGTGGTGGCCTCCGCCTCCGTGCCCGGGCTGCTGGCGCCGGTGCTTATCGCCGGCGAGCACTTCATCGACGGCGGCGTCGTCAACAGCATCCCGCTGAGCCGCGCGATCGCACTGGGCGCGCAGCAGGTCTTCGTCCTGCACGTCGGTCGCCTGGACCGCCCCCTGGAGCCACCGCGCTCGCCGTGGGAGGTCGGGCTCGTGGCCTTCGAGATCGCCCGCCGCCACCGCTTCGTCGGTGATCTGGCGACGGTTCCCAGCGGCGTCGAGGTACACGTGCTGGAGACCGGGCAGCAGGACCCCCCGCGCTTCACGGACCGCTCGCAGTTCTCCTACCGCGACACGACGAGCGTCAACGAGCGGATCGGCCGCGCGGACGAGGCGTCGGGGCGCTACCTTGACGAGCACGGCCTGCGCGGACGCTGATGCGGGTGACCGCGGTCCCGTTCCTCGTCCGCCGCCTCGTCGTCGCCCCGTTCGTGCTGCTTGTCGAGGCGGCGCTCGTCGCGGGCTCCCCCGTGCTGGCGCTGATCGGTGCGATCCTCGCGCCGCTCGGAGCCGGGTCGCGGGCCGTCCGGACGGTGGCGATCATGGTCGACTACTCCTTCCGCCACCTGGTCTGCACGGCGGCGTGCGGCGGGCTCTGGATCGCGAGCGGCTTCGGGCGCCGCGTGCACTCGCCGCCGATGCGGCGCGCGCACTACGGCCTCTTACGCTGGTTCGTCGCCGGCGTCCACCGCACGATGACGCGGCTGATGCGCGCGGACGTGCGGATCACCGACTCCGCCGACGCCGAGCGGGCGCTCTCGGCGCGGCGCGGCCCGGTGATCGTCCTGAGCCGGCACGCCGGCGAGGGCGACTCGCTGCTGGTGTTGCACGAGCTGCTCGTGCGCCACCGGCGCCGGCCCCGCATCGTCCTGCACGAGGCGCTGCGGCTCGAGCCGCTCATCGACATCCTCGGCTACCGACTGCCCAACCGCTTCGTCGACCCACGCGGCGGTGACACCGAGGGAAAGATCGCCGCGCTGGCCGCGGATCTCGGCGAGCGGGATGCGCTGCTGATCTTCCCCGAGGGCGGTAACTTCTCGCCCTCGCGGCGGCGGCGCGCGATCACCCGCCTGCGCCGGGCCGGTCACGCGGAGGAGGCCGGGTGGGCGAGCGGGATGCGCCACGTCAGCGCGCCGCGGCCGGGCGGCGCGCTGGCCGCCATCGCGGCGGCGCCACGGGCCGACGTCGTCTTCATCGGCCACGTCGGCGCCCCGGTGGGGATGCGCGAGCTGTGGCGCGGGATGGCGACGAGCCGGAGCGTGCGGATCCGTCTGTGGCTGGCGTGCGCCGAGGAGATCCCCAACGGGCAGGACGAGCGGATCGACTGGCTCTTCGCGTGGTGGCGGACGCTCGACGCCTGGATCGGCGAGCAGACGCCCGCCGATCGCGGGCTCAGCCCGCAGCAGCCGTGACGAGCTTCGCGTTCAGCGCGTCGAGCACCGGCCCGATCGGCGTGAAGCACATGCTCTGAAACGGGCCGAAGACGAGCGTCGCGATGCCTACGGCGCGCACGGTGCCGTCGGCGGCCGGCGGCGTGTACACGGGTGAGCCGCTGTCGCCCAGATCCGCGGTGATCGTCGTGCAGGGCAGCCCGCCGGCGCCGGGATAGGACTCGATGACCTCGCCGCACAGGTCGGTCCCACTCGTGCGGCCCGCGAAGCAGACCTCGCGGCCGAGCCGCGGGCGCGTACTGCCGACGACGAACAGCGGGGCGCCGAGGATGCCGCGGTCGATGACCGGCGCCGACGTTCGCGTCGGGCCGGATGGCGCGGGCAGCGCGAGCGCGTCGATCCGCCGCGACCGCGAGGTCGCCCGCTTGCGCCAGAGGTTGCGCCGCACGCCACCGAGGACGAGCCCGACCGGGCTCGACGTGCGCAGAGCGGCGTTGGGGCGCAGCGTCCTGCGGGTGCGAGTGAGGCCGGCGCAGTGGCCGGAGCTGAGGCCGGCGAGGCGCCCGCCGAGCCGGACCAGGAACGAGGAGGTGCACACGGCGGTCCCGATCGGGGCGGGCGACCCGCCGACGAGCGGGCTGCGCGAGAACAGCAGCTCGCGGCCCGCCGTCCAGCCGTCGAGATCGGGTGCCGCGCCGCGCTCGCGGATCCACAGGGCAGACCGGCCGCGCAACGCGAAGAGGTCATAGGAGTCGTCGTAGCCGGTCGCGTTCGCGCGCAGCGCCGTCCAGCCCTGCGCGACGAGCGCCGCCCCGACGCCCTCCGGCGGCACACCGGCCAGCGCGGTGGCGACGCCGCGAGCCTCGTCGCATGTCGCGCCGCTGACCTCGACGAGGATCGCGTCGCCCGTCTTCTCGCACGGTGTGTAGGGACGCACCCGCGCACTGGCCGGCGCGGCGGCGAGGAGCGTCGCGGCGATGGCGAGCAGGGTGGTGACGGCGGCGCGCTGCATTGGCCGCGCGATCCTGCCAGAGCTGGCGCCCGGCAGCGCCGATTAGGCTTCACGCCATGACCAAGCTCGAAATCTCAGACGACCTCAACACGAAGCCCGAGGTCCCGATGCCGACCGGCGCGCCGCCGACCGAGCTCGAGACCGACGATGTCGTCGTCGGCGAGGGCGCGGCAGCCAAGCCCGGCGACCACGTGACGGTGCACTACGTCGGCGTCTCCTTCGCCACCGGCAAGCAGTTCGACTCCTCGTGGGACCGAATGCAGCCGTTCGACTTCCCGCTCGGCGGCGGGCGCGTCATCCAGGGCTGGGACTTCGGCGTCACCGGGATGCGCGAGGGTGGGCGGCGCACGCTCGTCATCCCGCCCGAGCTGGCCTACGGCGCGCGCGGCGTCGGTCCGATCGGGCCCAACGAGACGCTCGTCTTCGTCGTCGACCTCGTGAAGGTCGGGTAGCCGGTGCGCGGGCGCGTAATCGCGCTGCTGGCGACCGTGGCGCTCGGCGTCGGCGCATGTGGCGAGGACGAGGGCGGCGACGCCGCCCTCGAGCCGGCGATCCCGGCCAATACGCCGGCCGAGACCACTCCGTCGACCTCGACTACAGGGTCACCGTTCAGGCTGGCGAGCATCAAGGTCTCGACGGACACGTCGAAGAAGCCGACGATCACGAAGCCGTCGGGCGACCCGCCGGCCGAGCTCGTCAAGAAGGACATCGTCGTGGGCAAGGGCCCCGCGGCGAAGGACGGCGACAACCTGTCGATGCACTACCTCGGCGCGCTGTTCGACGGCGAGCAGTTCGAGGCGTCCTGGGACGCGGGCAAGCCGTTTGACTTCCAGCTCGGCGCCGGCAATGTCATCGCCGGCTGGGACGAGGGCATCAAGGGCATGAAGGCGGGCGGACGGCGACTGCTGGTCATCCCGCCGGAGAAGGCCTATGGCGCGGAGGGGCAGGGCAACATCCCGCCCGATGCCCCGCTGATCTTCGTCGTCGACCTGCTCGAGCGGACCGCAGGCTAACGTCGCAGCCTCGAAGCGAGACCGCGCCCGGTCCGGCGACGATGACGTGGCCGGAGCTGAGCTTCGTCCCGCGTGTTCAGGCCGGGCCCCACTCGCCGCCGGCGCGGCCGAGCGTGATGCGGTGCTCGCGGCCGTCCGTGCTCTGCACGCGAAAGACGGCCTGGTCGGCGTCGACGCCGGGATGGTCGATCACCTGCACGAGGAGCGGCTCGCCGACCACGTCGTCGCCGAAGCGGTCGGCGGCGTACGCCCGGGCGGCCGACTCGAGGGTGGCGCGATCCCAGCCCTTGTCGAGCGCATGGGCCTGCGCGAGGGCATCCTCGGCCTGGGCGAGCTCGCGGCGCAGCGCCGTTTCCCGCGCGCGAGCGCGCCGGGTCGCCGCGACGTAGCCGCCCGTCGCCAGGATCAGGACGACGGCCAGCAGGATGATCAGGATCAGGCCCAGCGTGGAGATGGCAAGGACGGTCATGGTGCCGATGCTATAGGCCGCAGCCGCTGGTCAGGCCTTGAAGGCGTCAGTTCAGGACGGCGCGCTGCGTGAGATGCGAGCCGACCTTGCGCTTGACGCGCTGTAGCGCGTTGTCGACGGTCTTGGCGTCGCAGCCCAGCCGCGCGGCGACCTCCTCGTAGGGACGGCCGTCGAGGTAGAGCGCCAGCACGCGCCCCTCGAGATCTGAGAGCGCCGTCGACAGGCAGCCGACGAGCGAGTGCAGCTCCTCCGAGGAGATGACCTGATTGACCGGGTCGTGCACGGTCGAGCCGGGGATGACGTCCTCCAGCGTGGGCTCGCTGTCACCGCTGGAGCCGGCCGGCGTGGCCGAGAAGGAGACGTACTGGTTCAGCGGCGTGTGCTTGTTGCGCGTCGCGGTCTTGACCGCGGTGATGATCTGGCGCGTGATGCACAGCTCGGCGAAGTTGCGAAACGACGACTCACGGTCGGAGCGGTAGTCGCGGACGGCCTTGTAGAGCCCGACGAGGCCCTCTTGGATCAGGTCGTCGGAGTCGCCGCCAGCGAGGAAGTAGGACGAGGCCTTCAGGCGCACGAAGCCGTAGTAGCGGCGCACGATGCGGTCGTACGCCGTGCGGTCGCCCTGCTTGGCCAACGCGATCAGGAAGTAGTCATCGACCTGTACCTGAGTGTGAGCCTTCTGGGAGATTCTTGCCACGAGCAGTCCTTTCGCGGCCACGTAGGGGCCGGATGTGCTCAGTGGCGGTCCCCTCCCAGGGCGCCAGCTGCCGATGCGATTGCCGATGCTCTACCTCAGGTTCACCCTGACGCGAACGCCACAGTACTCCGGGTTATGGAGTCCTGTCAAGCCGCCGAGCGGCGCTGCAAGATCTCGTACATGAGAACGGCTGCGGCTGCGCTGGCGTTCAGCGACTCCGTGCGCCCGTGCAGCGGCAGCGCGACGAGCGCGTCGCAGGCCTTCGCGACGCGCGGCCGCAGACCGGTTCCCTCGGCGCCCATGACGAGCACGACGCCCCCCGTGTAGTCGGGCGCGTCGTAGGCCGTCTCGCCCCTGCCGTCGGCGCCGTAGCACCAGGCGCCGGCGTCCTTGGCCTCGCCGAGGAAGTCCGCCATGTTGCGCACACGGGCGATCCGCAGGTGCTCGACGGCGCCCGCCGACGCCTTGACCACGGCCGGCGTCACGGCGGCCGCACGGCGCTCGCAGATGACGAGGCCGCTGACGCCGGCGCATTCGGCGCTGCGGGCGATCGCGCCGAGGTTCTGCGGGTCCTGCAGCTCGTCGAGCGCGACGATGAAGGGATCGGCGCGCATCAGCAGCTCCGCGCCGGAGACATATGGATAGCCGCCGGCCTCCGCGCAGACGCCCTGGTGGTCGGGCGAGTCGGAGCGGCGCTCGATCTCGTGGGCGGTCGCGATCCGCGCCCCGGCCTGGCGCAGCCACGGCTCGCGAGCGACGACGCGCTCTGTCGCCCAGATCTGCGAGATCGTGCGGCGCCCGGCGCGCAGGGTCTCGCGCACCGGATTGCGGCCATAGAGGATCATTGCTCGATGCGCACGAGCTCCGGCCCGGACGCGCCGTCGCGCGCCTCCCAGCCACGCGCGCGCAGCTCGTTGCGCAGGCGGTCGGCCTCGGCGTAGTCCTTCGCCCGGCGGGCGGCTTCGCGCTGGTCGAGCAGCTCCTGCTCCTCGGCGCCGGCCTCGCTGCCGTGCTCGGCGAGGTTCGCCAGCCCCAGCACGGAGAGCATCTCGACGAGGTCCGCCCGGCCGACGGCCTCGCCGGAGCGGCGGTTGGCCGCCTTGATCCAGTCGAACATCGCGGCCAGCGCCTGCGGGGTGTTGAAGTCCTGGCGCAGCGCCTCGAAGAAGGCGTCGCGCAGGTGGCGCAGCTCGGCCGGCGAGTCGCCGTCGACGAGGCCGCGGGCAGCATCGCGCACGCGCGCCACGCGAGCGAGCGCCTCCATCAGGCGCATGTCGTCGAACGCCATCGGCTGGCGGTAGTGGGCGCCCATGAAGAGCATGATCAGCGCGTTGCGGCCGACGTCGTCGAGCACCTCGTGCAGCGCCATGACGTTGCCGACGCTCTTGGCCATCTTCTCCTCGCCGAACTGCAGCATCCCGTTGTGCATCCAGATCTGGGCGAGCTCCTGGTCACGCGCCATACGGGTCTGGGCCGCCTCGTTCTCGTGGTGCGGGAAGATCAGGTCGTTGCCGCCGCCGTGGATCTGAAAGCCGACGCCGAGCTTCGACTCGGCCATCGCCGAGCACTCGATGTGCCAGCCCGGCCGGCCACGGCCCCAGGGCGCGAACCAGACCGTGTCCTCTCCCTCCTTGTGCGCCTTCCACAGCGCGAAGTCCAGCGGGTCCTGCTTGCGATCGGTCCCCTCGACGCCCTCGCCCTGGTTCATCTCGTCGACCGACCGGCGGCTCAGAGACCCGTACCCGGCGTCGGAGCGCACGCGGAAGTAGACGTCGCCGTCGACGGCGTAGGCGTGGCCGCGCTCGATCAGCTCGGCGATCAGCGACACGATCGGCTCGATCGTCTCGGAGGCCAGCGGCTCGCTGTCGGGCCGGCCCAGGCCGAAGCCGTCGGTGTCGGCGATGTAGTGGGCGGCCATCTCGGCGGCGAGATCGGCGCTCGGGACGTCGGTGGCGCGGGCGGCGTCGTAGATCTTGTCGTTGACGTCGGTGATGTTGATGACGAGCGTGACGTCGTGGCCCTCGTGCTCGAGAAAGCGCTTGAGCAGGGAATTGACGACGAACGGCCGCGCGTTGCCGACGTGGATGCGCCCGTAGACGGTGGGCCCGCAGGCATAGATGCCGACGTGACCGTCGGCGCCCGGGACCAGCTCGCGAAGCTCACCGGAGCGGGTGTCCTGCAGGCGAATCGGGGCCATCCGATGACCCTAGCGAGCGTTCGCGCGCCTGAGGGTTCGCGGCCAGGGCACCTTCCGGCCCGCGAGGTGTGCCCGCCGCCCCGGCGCGGGGTAGTTTCCCGTGCCGATGAGTGTTCCCGTCCCCCACGCAGCGCGTCTGGCGGCGGTCGACGCGGGCTTTGCCTCGCTTACGGACCGCTATCTCGGGGCCGATCCCGGCTTCGACGCGACGTGGCGGATCGTGCTCGGCGACGTCGGCCACACCTGGGAGGTCCGCTGCACCGAGCACGTCGCCCGCGCGCGCAAGGGCGCGACGAGCCGTACCCCCGACGTGGTGATCGGCACGGACGCGGCGACCTGGATCGCGCTGCGCAGCGGGCAGCTGTCCGGCATCGAGGCGTTCAGCCGGCGGTTGCTCTACGCGCGCGGCAACCTCGATCTGGCGATCGCCTTCGAGGGTCTGTTTCGCCTCGAGGACGGCCGGCGGCCGCTGCTGCGCATCCACGACGTCCACCTACCGGGGCGGCGGGTTTCGACCCTGACGACGGGAGACGGGCCCGACGTGCTGCTGCTGCACGGCCTCGGCGGCGCGAAGAGCTCGTTCTTCGACACCGCTGCCACGCTCTCACAGCGCTACCGGGTCCACGCGCTCGACCTGCCCGGCTTCGGGGCGTCGTCGAAGCCGATGACGGCCCCCTACACCGCGCGGTGGTTCGCCGAGACGGTGCTGGAGACGATGGACACGCTGGGCATCGAGCGCGCGCACGTGGTGGGCAACTCGATGGGCGGCCGGATCGCGATCGAGCTGGGCCTGCGCCATCCCGAGCGCGTCACCTCGCTGGGCCTGCTGTGTCCAGCCGTCGCGTTCGTCAAGCGCACCTATCACCCGGTCGTGCGCCTCATGCGTCCCGAGCTGGGCCTGCTGCCCCACCGCTTCGCGCGTGAGAAGGTGAGCGAGCACTTCTGGGGCCTGTTCGCCGATCCCGACGGGATCGATCCGAGCATGGCCGACGTGGTCGTCGACGAGTTTCAGCGCATCTACTCGAGCGCCGGCGGGCGGATCGCCTTCCTCTCGGCGGCCCGCAACATCTATCTCGAGGCGCCGTACGGGCGCAACGGCTTCTACGGCCGCCTCTCGCAGCTCGAGCCGCCCGCGCTCTTCGTCTGGGGCTCGCACGACCGCGTGATCCCGCCGGCGTTCGGGCGCCACGTCGGGCGCTGGCTGCCGTCGGCGGAGCAGATCGTCCTCGACGGCTGCGGCCACGTGCCCCAGGTCGAGCGCGCCGAGCACGCAGCCGACCTGCTCGAGGACCTGTTCGAGCGCGCCGACGCAGCGGCGCCCGGACGGCACAGCGACGCGCGGAGCGCCGCGTAGACTCAGGTCGGTATGGATACCGAGACCGCGAGCCGTCCGTCGCGCAACGGCCATCACGCAGACGGAGACCCGTTCGCCGGCGCGCCTCGCGCTCGCGCTGCGCGTGCCGCTCGCGATCGTGATCGTGATCGTGATCGTGAGACCGAGGATGGGCCGCGCAGCCGCAACCCGCTCGAGCGCCTTATAGGTGCGATCGCCGGCGGCGCCCGCGGGCGGGTTCCCACCGCCGACCTCGACGAGCGTGATCCGGACTTC
>JBBSMC010000068.1:0-16204 GCA_038233375.1 Solirubrobacterales bacterium | reverse complement strand
GCCTCGAGCTCGCCGAGCAGCCTGACCGTGACGACCATCACGACGAGCGTACGCAGAGATCCAGACCACGGACGTACAGCCGGCGATCCGATGTTTGTCTCAGAGAATAGGCACAATGTGACAACGCCCATACTTCGGACGCAGGCCATGAGAGGATGTTGATGTCGGCGATCACCCTTGCAGCAGTCGAGATCCGAGCCCCACGCGCGCAGGTCGAGATGGCCTGCACCCTGCGGCGCACGATCGGCTCGCCGATCCCGGCGCGCACGCTCGACGTCGGCCCGCGCGGCATGCGCATCCGCAGCCCGCGCCCGCTCCGGCCCGACGAGACCGTCGGCTTCGACCTGCCTGACTTCGACATGCGCCTCAACGGCCGCGCCCGCGTCATCGCCGAGGAGCTCCCGCACGTCTACTCGCTGCGCTTCGAGGGCCTGCCCGAGCCGATGACCCGCCGACTGCACGCGCTCGCGATCAACTCCCGCTAGAGCGCCGGCGCTGGGTGATGCCCCGGCTTGCTCACGAAGCGCATCGAAGGTAAGAGGCTAAGCGATCAAACGCGGCGTTTTGTTCAGTTCTGCTAAGGGCCCACTGCGCGCAGGCGCAGCGACGCCGTCTTCGTCCGCCCGCGATTGCCCGCGGAGTCCGTCGGCCGAACGCTCACCGCATACGTGCCCGGCCGGAACGTGCCGCGCAGCTCCAGCCGCCACCTCTTGTTGCCGCGCGCGGTGATGAACACCGGCTTCCTGCAGCTGCGCGCGTCGCCCAGCGTGCCCTTCCTGCTGAGGAAGCGACAGCGGGTGCCGGACTTCAGAGCGACGGCGACCGTCACCTTGCGTAGCGTGCCCGCGCGCTCGCGCGTCCTGGCGTCGGCCTTGCAGCCGCGATCGCGGGCGGTGCCGCGCAGCAGGATCCGGGTCGCGCGGATCGACGAGTTCCTGCGGCTGAACACCGCGGACGGGCGCTTGCGGTCGGCACACAGCGCCAGCGGGCCGTCGTCGTACTTCAGCGAGTAGAACCCGCCGGTCATGTCCGATGCCAGCACGTGGCCCTTGTAGTGGACCATGTCCCATACCTCCGGCCGGCCCAGCGGGAAGTCCGTGAAGAAGCGCCCCAGCAGGCCGGTCAGGGCCGGCTGGCCGAGCAGCGGCCGCGTGCGATCGTCGTGCGGGACGATGAAGCCGACCTCCTTCGGGCGCTCGCGCCTGCCCGCGAACGCGGCCGATGCGTCGAGCACGTAGACGCCACCGTGGTAGTGCGACAGGTAGATCCTGTCGCCGACGATCTGCTGGTTGTGCGGCGAGAACGTCAGCGAGCCGCCCGCCCGGCCGGCGGGGTTCGTCCAGGTCGCCACGAGCGCGTCCAGCGACGCCTTCTTCAACGCCGCGTCGGTGCGCAGCGCCTCGTCCGGAGACTTCTTGTCGTTCGCCGGGCCGAGCTTGGAGAAGTCCGTCGCGTCGACGATCCACAACGGCCCGGGCTTGTCGCCGTTGCCGACGAAGTTCCCGCAACCGTTGAACTTGTCGCCCTCGGACATCTCCGACAGGCCGCTGGGCGACTGCGGGTCGATCATCAGCAGCATCTCGGCGGGCATCGTCACGTAGCGCCGGCCGTCCTTGTGCGTGACGTCGATCGTGTGCGCGTACCAGTCGTTCTCGCACTCGGGCGTCGGATCCCACTCGGCGACCTGCGTGATCTTCGACGGGTCGGTGATGTCGTAGACGTTGAACCCGGTCGCGAACCCCGCCGCATTGTAGAGGTACGTGCGGCCGTCGAGCGGGTCGTTCTGGATGAAGGTGTCATGGACCTCGTTGTTCTGGATCGTCGCGGCGAGGTTGACCGTGCCGAGCTGGCGGACGGTCGTCAGGATCCGCTTGCCCGCTACCTTCGTGACCTTCGCGATGTCGATCCCGACGCCGTTCTGGTTGGAGATGACATATTCGCCGGCGGCGCGCGGCTTGCCGGCGCTGGAGGGGCCGGACGGGATCGTGTGCGAGCGCACCGTGTGCACCCCGCCGAGCCCGAGGATGGGATAGAACATCGTGCGCACCGGCTTGCGCGGGTCGGCCAGGTCGATCACGTCGACGCCCGGCCCGCTCTGGTTGAGCGCGTTGCCGTTCAGCGGCAGTGTCGGCAGCAGCGTGAGCTTCTGGATCGAGAGGTACGCCGTCCTACCGTCGGCCGAGAGGTCGACGAACGCCCCGCAGTTGATGTCCTGCAGCAGCTGGTCGCACTCCGTCGCGTCGTAGCGCGACAGGAAGCGCGGCTTGGCCGGGTCGGAGACGTCGAAGAACAGCACGCCGCCCTGCGGATAGGTGATCGCGACCGCGGCGATGTCGGCCTTGACGTCCATCTCGCCGAGGATCACGTTCGGGCGGTCCTTCAGCTGCGCGGTGAGCGACTCGAACGCGACCTGCTCCATCCGGCAGGCGAACTCGTGCTGCTTGATGTCGGAGTGGTTGTGGGCGTCGCCGATCGGCATCGACCTCGCCGCCTCGTCGGTGCACGGGCCGGCCGGCGTGGGCGCCTGACGCGGGGCGGTGACGCGCGGCACCGCCGCGGCGGCGTCGGCCTGGGCCATGCCCGCGAGGCCGCCGAAGAGACCGTGGCCGATCAGCGAGCCGGGCGCCACGCTGTGCGCCTCGCCCGGGTGCGCCCCGGCCGGTGCGATCGCGAGCGCGCTCAGCGTCGCCGCCGCCAGCACGGCGAGGCTCGAGAGCAGGACGAGACGGCGCATGCCGCGGCAACCTACCGGGTTCGGCGGCCGGCGTCTGCCCTTGGTATCAGCCTGGCACGTGGAAGGACATCCGCAGCCGCGTCCCGCCACAGGGCGAGTTGCCGATGTCCAGCGAGTCGACGGTGTCGGCGATCAGCGGCAGGCCGACGCCGAGCCCGGGGCTGTCGAGCCGCGGCATCATGCCGCTGCCCTCGTCGGAGACCTCGACGAGCAGGCTGTCGCCCTCGAACGTCGCGTTGACGCTGACGGCGCCCGGCTGGGAAGCGTCCACGTAGGCGTGCATGACCGCGTTCGTGACCGCCTCCGAGACGGCGAGCTTCGCCGACGTCAGCAGGGGCTCGCCGATCCCCGCCTCGCCGAGGAACTCGGCGAGCGCGCCGCGCAGCGTCGGCACCGCGGCCGGCACGGCGTCCATCGACCGGTGTAGCTTCACGCTCACGAGGATCATTGCGTTCTGCCCCGCGAATGGCGTGCGTGAACGTTTGGCGAACGGAAAGTTCGCGAGCGGGCGTCACGTCACGCCGCGCGCGATCAGCCGGCTGAGCACGATGATCGTCTTCGCGCTGACCGCGCGCGGCCGGGTCGACGAGCGCGGTGAAGCCCGTGATGACACCGCGCTCGCGCAGGCGGTCGACGCGCCGCTTGACCGCCGGCGAGGACAGGTTCACCCGCTCGCCGAGCTCGGCCAGGCTGCGCCTGCCGTCCTCGAGCAGCTCGGCGACGATGCGCCGGTCGATCTCGTCGAGGTCGGCTATGCGGCGAGTCGGGGGTTGGGGTCGTGTACCTAGGCGCCTTCGGCGTGGGTCACCGTCACCGGCAGCGGGCGGTGGTCGTGGGCGATGAAGCGGTCGGCAAGCGCGCCCGCGTCGTGGCGCCGAGCCGCCCGTCGAGGGCGAGCGTCAGGCAGCGGGGGCCGCCGCCGGCCTTGATGAACTCCGACACGTCGACGACGACCGGCTCGAGGCCGCGCGCCCGCAGCTCCTCGCACAGGCGCGGCGAGCAGGCGGGCATCACCACCGTACGCCCGACCACGACGGCGTTGGCGCTGAAGGCCTCGACCTCCTCGTCGGTGAGGACGATCGGGTCGGGCACGAGCGCGCGCACGAGCCGCGCGCCGTCGGCGTCGAGCTTGTCGATCGCTACGAGCGCGCTGCTCGCGTCCAGCGGGCAGAAGACGATGTCGAGGTGGTAGAAGCGCGGGTCGGTCAGCTCGACCGGCAGGATCCGCGCCTCGACGATCCGCGCGAGGTCGACGTAGGCGGAGGCCGACGAGCGCGTGCGGTACGCGCCGACGAGCGTGCCGTCGAAGGCGAGGGCGTCCCCCGCACCCTCCTGCACGACGTCGTCGGCGAGATGGCGGATCGCGTAGCCGTGCTCGGCGAACCAGCGCTCGGCGAGGGCCGGCTCGGCGCACCGCTCCGGGTGGCGCATGCGCGCGGGGATGAAGGTCTCGCCGTCGACGAGGCCGAGGTTGGCGGTGAAGACGAGGTCCGGCAGGCCGGGCTGCGGCGCAAGGGTCTCGACCTGCGCGCCGGCCGCTCGCAGCGTCGCGACGAGGTCGTCCCATTGGCGCTGCGCCCGCGCTCGATCGATCGGCACGGCGACGTCCATCCACGGGTTGATCGCGTAGGAGACGTCGAAGTGCGTGGGCGGGCACATGAGGTAGCGCGGGCCCGCGATGAGCTCTGTTGACATGCCGACACGGTGGCACGAAAGCGACCCTTCGCCAAGGGTGGGGCGGAGCAAGGTCAGCGATGCGGTGGTCGAGGGGATCTGCCCGGTTTCGTCCTTCATGAGGACGATTCCGCGGCGACCCTGCTGGTGTGGGCCACCGACCCGGTACCAGACCCCCGCCCCTCGCCGCAGCAAACCTTGGGGCGACGCGGCTGTGGCGGTCAGGTCATCGTCCGGCGCCAGAGCAGCCACGCGGCCGTCCACAGGCACACGACGCTGCCCGCGCACGCCACGGCCACCACCGGCGACTCGGCGGTGAAGGTCATGATGATGAAGAATTGGCCCACGACGGCGAGGAACACCGCCAGCGCCTGGGTGAGGAAACTCATGCGCGCAGCCTGTCGCAAACGACCAGCGGCGCGGCGCCAGAAGGGTTGAGAGTCGTGAGGCGACACTCTATGAGGCCAGCGCCTCCCAGCGCGCGAACGCCTCTTCGACGGCCCGCTTGGCGGCGGCGTGGCGCTTCGTGGAATCGGCCGTGGCCTCGCCCGTGGCCCAGGCGGCCGGATCGGCGAGCTCGGCCTCGAGGGCCTTCAACGCCGCCTCGGCCTGCTCGATCTCGCGCTCCAGCTCGCGCATGCGCCGGCGCGCGTTCTTGGAGAGCCCGCCGCCGTTGGAGGAACCGTTGGAACCGCCGCCGCCGCCGTTGGCGCCGTCCGCCAGGGCGGCCGCCGTCGCCGCGGCCAGCCGCTCGCCGGCGCAGTTCGCCCCGGCGGGTGCGGGCGCCTGGATCGCCACCTTGGCCTTCTTGGCCTTCCTGGCCTTCCTGGGTGCAGGCTTGGCCGCATGCACCGGCTCGGAGGAGGCCGCTACCGTCCCGGCCCGCGCCGCCGCCTTCGCCGCCCTGCCGGCGACGCTCTTGGACGCGCGCTCGGCGATCCGCTTCTCCTCGCGGACCCGCACGTACTCCTGCCAGCCGCCCTCGTAGGAGCGCAGCGTGCCGTCGTCCACCGCGACGGTCCGCGTACCGACCGCCTCCAGCAGCGCGCGATCGTGCGAGACGAGCAGCAGCGCGCCCTCGAAGGACTGCAGCGCATCCTCGAGCGCCTCGCGGCTCTCGATGTCGAGGTGGTTCGTCGGCTCGTCGAGGATCAGGACGTTGGCGCCCGAGGCGACGAGGATCGCCAGCGACAGGCGCCGCCGCTCGCCGCCGCTCAGGCCATCCAACGGCTTCTGGCCCTCCTCGCCGCTGAAGAGGAAGCGCCCCAGCAGCGCGCGTGCCTTCTGCGGCGTGAGTCCGGTGTGCACCGCGGCGGCCTCGGCCACCGTGCGGGCCCTCCTCCCCGGCCCTGTGCCGAGTTCGTCGGCGTGCTGGGACAGATGACCGATCTTCACGTTGTGGCCGGTCGAGAGCTTGCCCTCGGCCAGCGGCCGGACGCCCGCGAGCGTGTCGATCAGCGTCGTCTTGCCGGCGCCGTTGGGGCCGACGAGCGAGACGTGCTCGCCGCGCTCGAGCCACAGCTCGGCGTCCTCGAGAAGAACACGAGCCCGTCCGCCCCGGTCGCCGCCGACCTCGACGCGCCCGCCGGTCAGCTCGAAGACGACGCGCCCGCTGCGCTCGGGCGCCTTGAACCGGAACTTCAGGCCCTCGCGATCGCGCGGATCGCGTTCGATGCGCTCGATCTTGTCCAGGCGCTTGACGCGCGACTGCGCCTGCTTGGCCTTCGTCGCCTTCGCCCGGAATCGCTCGACGAACTTCTCTAGGCGCTCGATCTCGGCCTGCTGCTTGTCGACCGCGCGGCCCAGCGCGATCTCGCGCGCGGCGAGCTCCTTGCGCCACTGCGTCCAGGTGCCGGGAAAGAAGCGTGCACGGCCGGCCTCGAGCTCCAGCACGGCCGTGCCCACCGCCTCGAGGAACCAACGGTCGTGCGCCACGAGGACGATCGCCGCGTCGAGCGACTGCAGCGTCTTCTCGAGCCACTCGAGCGACTCGATGTCGAGATGGTTCGTCGGCTCGTCGAGCAGCAGCAGGTCGGGATCGCCGGCGAGGGCGCGGGCCAGCGACGCGCGCGTGAGCTCACCACCGGAGAAGGTCTTCAGCGAGCGATCGAGGTCGTCCTCGCTGAAGCCGAGGCCTCGCACCATCGATGTGGCGCGGTCGCGCCAGGTCCAGCCGCCGGCGTGCTCGAGGCGCGCTTCCGCGCGCGAGTAGGCGTCGAACGCCGACTGGTCGCCGTCGGCCATCGCCTGCGCGAGGCGCGAGAGGTCCTGCTCGACCGCGATGAGGTCCGCGCAGCCGCCGAGGAGGTAGTCGCGCAGCGTCAGGTCGCGGTCGCGCGGCGGGCGCTGGTCGTGCAGCGCGACCTTGCAGCTCCTCTCGAAGACGAGGTCGCCGCCGTCGACCGACGTCTCGCCGGCGAGCATCCGCAGCAGCGTCGTCTTGCCGGCGCCGTTGCGCCCCGCGATCGTCAGCCGCTCACGGCGCTCGAGCTTGAACGACACACCCCGCAGCAGCGGGTTGCCGGCCATGTCCTTGCTGAGGTCGGAGGCGATGAGGACGGCCATGCCTCCATGGTAGGTCGCCCAGACCGCTGCGCTCTACAGATCCGGCGGCTTCTCCCCGTCGGCCTCGCCGTACTCCGCGGTCGAGCGATCGGATTCGGTCTCTGGTGTGAACGCATCGCGCTCCGGAAAGCCTGCACCGTCGTCGTGAGAGGCGTTGCGCACGAGGTCGTGCTCGGCGAGCTCGAAGCCCTCCTCCTCACCTCCGCCGGCCTCGTAGACGGGGATCAGCGCCGGGTCGATCGGCTCCGAGTCATCGGCGCCGCCGATGTCCGGGATGGGGCCGCCGATGGCGGCTGCCTCGCGGGCGGCCTCCCACTCCTCGCGCGTCGCAAAGTCAGGATCGTTGTCGTCGTAGCGTTCCATACAGCGACGAGCTACCCGATCCGCAGCGCGATTCATCGGCAACCTCAATAAACTCTCGCGTCGTGCTCCACCGTCTTGCGATCAGCGCGGTCCTCGCCATCAGCGCCGTGCTCGTCGCGGCCGCGCCCGTGCTCGCGCACGACAACGGCGAGGGCCTGTACGGCGAGACGAACGACCGCGTCGTCACGAACGCCGGCTTCATCCTGATCGTCTTCTTCCCGCTCTTCATCTTCCTCGTATCGCTGCTGCAGTGGCAGCTGGAGAAGCGCAAGGACCGGCGCAAGGCCGCGGCGAAGGCCGCCGCCAAAGCCCAGGGCGGCTGGTAGACCTCGCGCGGACCCGCGCGCGCCCCTTAGGCTTGCCTCGGTCAGGCGGCGGGCACTACCGAGGAGGAGAGCGATGGCGTATTTCGTGACGGGCGCGACCGGCTTCATCGGCCGCCACCTCGTCGAGCGGCTGCTCGAGCGCGAGGGCGACATCCACGTGCTCGTCCGCGCCGGCTCGCAGGAGCGCCTGGACCGCCTCGTCGAGCGCTGGGGTGCTGACGCCGCCGCGCGCATCAAGCCCGTCGTCGGCGACCTGCAGGAGCCGCGCCTCGGCGTCGGCGTCGAGCAGATCACCGCGCTGCAGAGCCAGATCGAGCACTTCTTTCACCTCGCCGCGATCTACGACATGACCGCCGCCGAAGACGTCAACGAGCGCCTCAACGTCGTCGGCACGCGCCACGCCGTCGACCTCGCCGGCGCGCTGGACGCCGGGCGCCTGCACCACGTCTCGTCTGTCGCCGCCGCCGGCGAGTTCAAGGGCCTCTTCCGCGAGGACATGTTCGACGAGGGCCAGAAGCTGGCTTCGGCCTATCACCGCACGAAGTTCGACTCCGAGAAGATCGTCCGCGAGCAGTCCTCCGTTCCCTGGCGCGTCTTCCGGCCGGCGATCGTCGTCGGGCACTCGCAGACCGGCGAGATGGACAAGATCGACGGGCCCTACTACTTCTTCAAGGCGATCCAGAAGGCGCGCTTCGCGCTGCCTGAGTGGATGCCGCTGATCGGCCCGGAGCTCGGCTACACGAACATCGTGCCGGTCGACTTCGTCGCCGGCGCGATCGATCACATCGCCCACCAGCCCGGCCTCGACGGGCAGGCATTCCACCTGACCAACCCCAAGGCGATGCGCGTCGGCGAGTCTCTCAACGCGTTCGCGAAGGCGGCCCACGCGCCGCAGCTGGCGATTCGCGTCGACAAGCGCCTGACCGACGCGCTGCCCAAGGGCACGCTGTCGATGCTCATGAAGCTGCCCCAGGTGCGCGACATCCGCAACACGGTGCTGGCCGACTTCGGCATCCCGCCGGTGGTGCTCGAGCACATGGCGATCCGGCCCCAGTTCGACACGCGAGACACCGAGCGCGCGCTCGCCGGGTCGGGCATCGAGGCGCCGGCGCTGGAGACGTACGCCGACAAGCTGTGGGACCACTGGGAGCGCACGCTCGACCCGGACCTCTACAGGGACCACTCGTTTCACAGGTCGATCAACGGGCGCACGGTCATCATCACCGGCGCGTCGAGCGGCATCGGCCGCGCGACGGCGCTCAAGGTCGCCGCCGCAGGCGGGGTCCCGCTGCTCGTCGCGCGGGGGTTGGACAAGCTCGAGGCGCTGCGCGAGGAGATCGAGGCGCTCGGCGGCGCCGCGCACGTCTACAGCGCTGATCTGTCGGACATCGACGCGATCGACGCGGTCGTCGCACGGATCCTGGACGAGCATCCGGCGGTCGACTTCCTCGTCAACAACGCCGGCCGCTCGATCCGCCGCTCGATCAAGCTGTCGGAGGATCGCTTCCACGACTTCGAGCGCACGATGCAGCTCAACTACTTCGGCGCGATCAAGATGATCATGGCCCTGCTGCCGCACATGCGCGAGCGCGGCTTCGGCCACGTCGTCAACGTCAGCTCGATCGGGGTGCAGACCAACCCGCCGCGCTTCAGCGCCTATGTCGCCTCGAAGGCCGCGCTCGACGCCTGGACGCGGGTCGTCGCCTCGGAGGTCATCGGCGACGGGATCACGTTCTCGACGATCCACATGCAGCTCGTGCGCACACCGATGATCGCGCCGACGAAGCTCTACGACCACTTCCCGACGATCTCCCCGGAGCAGGCCGGCGACCTCATCTGCGAGGCGATCCGGTCGCGGCCGAAGGAGATCAACACCCGCCTCGGCACCGCCGGCGAGGTGCTGCACGCGCTCGCGCCGAAGGTCATGGACCAGATCCTCCACGTCGCCTACAACGTCTTCCCGGACTCCGCCGCCTCCAAGGGCGAGAAGGCCCCCGCCGACTCCGAGCGCGCGAGCATGGAGCAGCTCGCGATGGCGAACATCATGAAAGGCGTGCACTGGTGAGCAACGTCACCTGTCAGAACTCGATCTCGCTCGACGGCTACGTCGCCGGGCCCTGGGCCCAGCATTGCTTTCGGCGATCCGTTCGAAAGGGGGCGACCGGTCTCTCTCACGGAGATGTCGCTTCGGATTTCTGATCGGAATCAGAGCCAAGCAGCTAAAACTAGATTAATTCGCCAGCGCGGCGTGAGGGGTGTACGTGAGAAGTGCGCAGGATGTGCTGCCGCTCGGGGCGGCGGGCTGCCCGCGCCACTCTCACAGGGGGTTGACGACATCGTCCCGACGCGCCGCTCAATGAGCACACTCACATGACGCTTGCGCTCTCGAGCTGGTGGATGGTCGGCTGGGTGGTCGGCGCTGTTGTCGTCGCCCTCGTCGCCATTCTCCTGCTCGCCATCACCGCGCTCGCGCGGAAGACCAACGGGGTCGCCAAGCACCTCGTCAGCGATCTGGACTCGATCGCTCAGAAGACGCGTCCGCTACAGGATGTCGGCGCGACGAACATCGCCGTGCAGACGATCACCCGCTGCCTGCGCGCAGCCCGCGGCGGGGCGCCGGTCGTGGACCGCTACCACACCTCACCGGGGTGGCGGGAATGACCACGATACAGACCGTGCTCGCGATCGTCGGGCTCGTGCTCGGGCTCGTTGTGCTGGGCGTCGTGATCTACCTACTCGATGATGTCCTGCGGCCCCTGCGTAGCGTCAAGGCCGATCTTCAGAACGCCGTGAAGGCGCCGATGCTGAAGAAGGGCATTCCCGGCGCCGACCAGCTCAGCACGACGCGCCGGCTTGCGGAATCGGTCCCGCCGCTGGCGATCGCCTACCTCAACAAGCTGGCGCTGCCCGAGCGTCCTGCGCCTGCGATGCTCAGCGCGTCGGCCCCGCCCGCCGCGTCGGCCCCGACCGCCGCGTCGGCCCCGACCGCCGCGTCGGCCCCGACCGCCGCTCCCCCACCACCCACCGACCAGCCCAGCCAACAGCATCTGGATGCGCCGTCGACGATGCCCGCCTGGAAGCTGTTCAGCCAATGAACACGCTCCCGACGGTCCTGGCGCTGTCTGAAAATCAATCCGCGTGGGTGTACACGCTCGCGGTGGGGTTCGTCGTGCTGCTCGTCGTCATCGCGCTGCTGGAAGGCCTGCGGCGCGCGGTCGTGGCACTCAACGACGACATCTGGGGCACGTGGGTCAACGGCAAGGCGGTCGTGAAGAACACGGCGATGACATACCTGCTGAAGAACACGCGCCAGTCCAGCGACGAGCTCGTAGACGAGCTCTCCAACCACGGATAGTGAAAGGAGCGATCTGATGAACAGTCTCCTGATCGTGCTCACGCTCGTCGAGGTCCTGCTGCTGGTCCTCGTTCTCGCCGGTTACCTCGTGGCGATCACCGGAACCCTGAACAAGATCGCGTCGACGGCGGCACTGATCCGCGTCGGCGTGCATGCGATCGACGACCAGACCCGGCCGATCGAGTCCGAGATCCGCGGCATCAACGGCGCGCTGCAGAAGGTCGCCACCGCGCTGACGAACGTCACGCGCTGACGGCTCGGGCCTGGCGCTGACGGCTCGGGCCTGACGCCCCCGGCGGGGACACGTGCTTCGACAGCACGGTCCCCGCCGGAGCGGCGGCTTCTCTGCGCCCTACGCGCCGCCGATCAGGCCGCGATGAACGGCTTGACGGCCTTCAGGACGGCGTCCATCTCCGACGCCTTGTCGAACGCGCGCGGCGCCGGCGCCACGTTGCGCACGAGGCGGATCAACGCCGCGTGGCGAGCCTCGATCTGGACGATGCTGCCGGCCGCCGCAAGCACGTCGGTGGACTCGATCATCGGGGCGGCGCCGTTGTAGGCGCTGACGCCGGTGTCCTCGAGCGTGTTGGCGGTCTTCAGGTACGACGCCCGGCTGCCGAACGCGCCGCCGAAGTCGAACGTCGGCTTGGCGACGGGCTTGCCGCCGAGGTCCTTGACCGTCGCCGTGAGCGCGTCGACGTGCTTACTCTCGTCGTCACGCAGCTTCTCGGTGAGCTTGGTCTCGTAGTCCGACAGCCCCTTGACGTCCTTGGCGGCCAGCGTGTAGAACTCGGTCTCGAGGTACTCGAGCGTGAGCGCGAAGTTGAGGATGTCGACGTCGCCACTGCTCGACTCGGCGATTGCCTTGCTGATCAGCCCGGTCGCCGAGAGGGTGCCGTATGCGGCACCGGCGGCGAGGGTGGAGCGCAGGAGAAAGGACTCCCGTGTCATGCCGTGAACCTTGATGGTGGCCAATTCTGGTGCCACCAGACGCGATGAAGCCATGTGCGGTCTCGCTTTCGTGATCGTGGTGGTCGGTTACGCCAGGAACGGCTTGATAGCCGCCATGACAGCCTTCATGTCCATCGGCTTGGCGAACGCGCCGTCGGGCAGTGCGCCCTTGAGCCCGCCCTTGCCGTCACCGAAGCCTCGGCCGGCGAGCGTGTTCAGCGCCGCGGCGTGGCGCGCTTCGACGGTGTGGATCGCCAGTGCGCTGGCGAGCACTTCCTTGCTCTTGATGTTGCCGGCCTGGCCGAGGTAGGCCGCGGCGCCGAGGTTCTCGACGGTCGCCGCCGTCTCGATGACCGCCTTCAGGCCCTTGTCGAGCGTCGGCTCGAACTTCGTCGCCGGCGCGCTCACCGGCGTGCCGCCGAGCTTCTTGATCGTCGCCGTCAGCGCTTCGACGTGCGTCTGCTCGGTCGAGCCGAACTTCTTGGCGATCGTGACGACCTTCGGATCCTTGACGAGTCCGCTGGCGATGACCTTGTCGTAGAAGTCCGCCTCGAGGAACTCGAGCGTCAGCGCGTAGTTGAGGATCTCCAGGTCGGACTGGTTGCTGTCGTCCGGCGACTTGGCCGCCGGTGCAGGGTCTTTCTCGTCGTCATCGTCGCCACAGGCGGCGAGGGCGATCGAGAAGGCGCTGACCGCACCGGCCCCGCCGAGCATCTTGAAGAAGCGCTTGCGCGAAGACGGATCGTCTGCGAGCTCACGCAGTGCTGAGTCGGTCACGGGAAACGTGCCCTCCACTTGAAGTTGACATTGCTCCGGCATAGCGCGGCCCGGCGCACACCAGATCAGGCGCTGGCGCGTTGGCGCTCAGATTTCACCCCCAGGTGGACTTACAGGCGAAAGATTGGCACGAGACGCTGCTCGTGCTCGGCCTCGATGCGCGCGACGACCTCGATGTGCGGCTCCAGCGGCGTCCCGCGCAGCTTCGTCCCCAGTCCCTCGTCGACCTGGAAGATCCCGGCCGAGTTGGACATCTCGATCTCGATCCGGACGGCTTTTTCCTCGCCGGCCCCGATCGCGACCTTCTCGATCGCGTAGGCCGACAGGGAGTGGATGTTCGTGTGGCCCGCCTCGAACGGCACGCGCGACCGGCCGCGGGCCATGTCCAGCGCGTCGGCGACGCGCAGGATCGCGCCCTCGATCGTTAACGGCGCGCCCTTGGAGCGGTGCGAGATGATCGCGTGCATCGTCTCCGCGACGATGATCGAGCGCGTCGGCTCGTCGTAGATGTCGGCCAGCAGCCGGGGCAGCTTGTCGGCGGTGAGAAACAGCGAGTAGGACTCGTGGTCGGTGCGGTGGATCGACATGCCGACGCAGTGCAGCAGCGCGGCGCCGGCGATCACGACCTCGGCGTCGCGCTTCTTGAGGCCGTGGTCGGCGACGATACTCGGCGTCACGCCGCGGGCGAACAGCAGCCGCGACAGGCGCAGGGCGATGTTCAGCACGATCTGGATGTGGACCCAGGAGTGGTCGCTCATGTGCAGGCGCTCGGCGTTGACGGCGGCGGCGTGCCACCACGCCTTGACCTGCAGGTCGGCGTCGACGGCCTCCAGCAGCGCCTCCAGGCGCCGGTTGCCGCGCGCGGGCGCGTGCACGCGGGCATCCTGCGGTGCGCCCAGCGCCGGACGGTCGCTCGGCGGCGACGGCGGGACCTCGGTCACGCCTCTGCTGCCTGCGCGCCCTCGCTGGCGCGCGCGGCGTGCAGCCTCATGAGCTCGCGCTGCACCGAGCGTGGTGGGTCGTGCTCCGGCTTGCGCTTGCGCCAGCCACCATCGGCGCGCAGCTGCCATGCCCACTGCTCGGTGGCCAGCGAGCGATCCAGCGTGTCGAGGACGTCCTCGCCCGCGGCCCGGTCCTCGACGGGGGTGATGAGCTCCACGCGCGTGTCGAGGTTGCGCGGCATGAGGTCGGCCGAGCCGATCAGCACGCGCTTCTCGCCGTCGTGCTCGAAGCTGTAGATGCGCGAGTGCTCGAGGAAGCGGCCGAGCACGCTCGTCACGGTGATGTTGTCCGAGATGCCCTTCACGCCGGGGCGCAGGCAGCAGATGCCGCGCACGTTGAGCTGCACCTCGACGCCGGCCTGCGACGCGCGGTACAGCGCGCGGATGCAGCGCCGGTCGACGAGCGAGTTCATCTTCATGCGGATCCGCGCGCCCGCGTCGCCGGCCTCGCGCGCCGCGACCGTGCGCTCGATCTCCTCGATGATCCCCTCGCGCATGCCGTGCGGCGCGATCAGCACCTTGCGCGTTTCCAGCGGGCGGGCGATGCCGGTGAGGGAGTTGAACATGTCGGCGACGTCGTTGCCGATGTCCTCGTCGCATGTGAACAGGCCGAAGTCGGTGTAGATCCGCGCGTTCTTGGCGTGGTAGTTGCCGGTGCCGACGTGGACGTAGTGACGCACGCCGTCGCCCTCGCGGCGCACGACGAGAATGCACTTGGCGTGCGTCTTCAGCCCCGGATAGCCGTAGACGACGTGCACGCCGGCCTGCTCCAGCGCCCTGGCCCAGCCGATGTTCGCGCGCTCGTCGAAGCGCGCCTTGAGCTCGACCATGCAGACCGCCTGCTTGCCGCGCTCGGTTGCGCGGATGAGCGCGGGAAACAGCGGCGAGTCGTCGGACGTGCGGTAGACCGTCATCTTGATCGCCAGCACGTCGGGATCGGCGACGGCCTGCTCGACGAAGCGCTCGACGGACGTGGCGAACGAGTCGTAGGGGTGATGCACGAGGATGTCGCCGCGGCGCATCTCGGCCATCACGTTGGCGTGCTCTGAATCCTTGCCGTGCAGGCGCGGCTGCGTGACCGGCGTCCACGGCGGGTCGCGCAGCTCGCTGAAGCCGCGCAGGCCGTAGATCTGCCACAGGTCGCCGAGGCCGAGCAGCCCGTCGACGTCGTAGACCTGGCGCTGCTCGAGGTCGAGTGCCTCGCGCAGCAGTTCGCGCACACCGGAATCGATGTTCACGTCGACCTCCAGGCGCACCGCCTCGCCGAAGCGCCGGCGGCGCAGCTCGGCCTCGACGGCCTGCAGGAGGTCGTCGGCCTCGTCGGAGACCTCGAAGTCGGCGTCGCGCGTGACCCGGAAGAACCCGTGGCCCACGATCTCCATCCCGGGGAACAGCGAATCGAGGTTGGCGGCGATGACCTCCTCGAGCGCGACGAACGTGTTCGGCGCGTCGTCGACCTCGACGAAGCGGTCGAGCATCTCGGTCGGGACCTTCACCCGCGCGAAGGTCTGCTCGCCGCTCTCCGGATCGCGCACGAGTGCGGCCAGGGACAGCGACAGGCTCGAGATGTACGGAAACGGGCGACCCTGGCCGACGGCGAGCGGGGTGAGCACGGGGAAGATCTGGCGCCGGTAGCGCTTGCCGAGCGCTTTGCGCTGGGACTTGGAGAGGTCGTCGAGGCGCAGGATGCGCAGGTCGTTCTGCGCCAGTGCGGGAAACAGCATCCCGAGCACGATCTCCTCCAGGCGCTGCTGCTGGGCGACCACGCCCTGGCGGATCGCATTGATCGTCTCCGATGGGGTGAGCCCGTCCGGGCCCGGCTCGGAGAGGCCGGCGTCGACCTGGTCGTGCACGCCCGCCACGCGGATCTGGAAGAACTCGTCGAGGTTCGAGCTCCAGATCGCCGCGAGCTTGACGCGCTCGAGCAGCGCCATCGTCTCGTCCTCGACGAGCTGCAGGACGCGGTCGTTGAAGTCAAGCCACGACAGCTCGCGGCCGAAGTACAGCGACTTGTCGTGCAGATCGAGGTCGCTCGGCGGCGCCGGCGCGGGGACCGGCTGGATCGAGCCGATCGGATCCTGCAGCGAGGTCTCGGTGTCGATCTGGGCCATCGCCCTGATGAGACTAGCCGCGCGGCGCGCGCGCGTAACGCAGGTGTGAACGCCGGGTCAAGGGCCTGCTGCGTAGGGCCGTGCGCTGTCGCGTCGCGTGGGCGTAGCGATCGCGTGGTCGAACGCGATCTCCGAGGGGTGAGTTGGCGTCGCGACGGCGTTTCGTTCGGGGCTGCTGAGGGGGTTACGTCACGTTGTACGCGCATACAGGCTGTCGCGAAATCCGTTGAGGGACGATCGCCTGTTTTTTTGTTGCGGATCGGGGTTGGGGGCTAGGTCGTCGCGGTGTGCGCGCGCGTGTCCGGTCGGCGTGTAAGAATGGCCTCCTGAGCAGGGCTTTTTCGGCT
>JBBSMC010000067.1:0-16372 GCA_038233375.1 Solirubrobacterales bacterium | reverse complement strand
CTTCCACTACGCCTACTGCGGCGAGCAGTGGGTCTGGAAGCGTCCGCCCTACCCGCAGCGCTGGCCGCCGGACGGGCTCGGCCAGGCCGCTGACGCTCCGCTCACGATCCCCGATTGGTTCGCGCCCGGTACGGACGCCGCTGGCGCGCCTCCCGCCGAGGATCCGGGCCCGGCTCAGCCCTGAGGCGGCGGCCTGAAGCGGCCGGCGTCCTCCTCGCTGCGACCCGGATCCTGATCCTTGACGCCATGACGCCGGCGCACTTCGGTGACGGTGTCGGCCGGCAGCTCGGGCAGGCGGAACGTGGTGATGCCGTACTCCAGGGCGAGCTCGACCTGCGCGGCGTCGTAGGCCTGGCGCGCACGGGTCCAGTGGCTGCCGGCGCCGTCCATCTGCAGCCAGCGACCGTTGAAGTCGATCACGAGGCTGGCCTCTGACTCGACGGCGTGCGCGACGACGATCTGCAGCGACATCGGCTGCGCGCCGCTGCGCAGCAGACCCTGCAGTTCGTTGAGGTCGTGCAGCGTCGTGTCCTCGTCGACGTCCCACTCCAGCGTGACGTCGCACACCAGCGGATCCAGCGGGCCGGCCGCGACGGCCGCCTGCGCGGCCTGCACCATCACGGCGAGGTTCGTCCAGCCATTCCAGCGCTCGCTCAGGGCGAAGCTGTTCATGCGCAGAGCATACGTCGCGCCGGAAGGCGCTTCAGGAAGAAGCGGCGATGCGCGCCGCGGCGACCGCAACCTGCCCGAAGGCGATCTGGCCGTCGTTGGGCGCCAGCTTCTCGGGCACGAGGACGCGCAGGCCGGCCGCGCCGAGCGCGTCCAGCGTCAGCTCGAGCAGCAGGCGGTTCTGGAAGACGCCGCCGGACAGGACCGCGAGCTGCAGGTCCCGGCGCTCGGCGACGATGACGAGCACCTCGGCCGTCGCCCGCGCGAGGCCCGCGTGGAAGCGTGCCGAGACCTTCGACACCGGCACGCCGGCGGCGAGGTCGTCGAGCAGGGCGCGGATCGCCGGGCGCGGGTCCAGCGCGACCGACTCGCCGCGGTGCTCGAACTCCATCGGGTAGGGATCGGTCGCCGCACGGTCGGCGAGCGCCTCGAACTCGACGGCGGCCTGGCCCTCGTAGCTGACCTCGAGGCGCACCCCGCACATCGCGGCGACGGCGTCGAACATACGCCCCATGCTCGAGGTGAACGGCGATCCGACGCCCTGCAGCGACATCCGCGCGACCATGTTCCAGCGCTGCTGCGCGATGTCCTCGAACGCCGGTGGAAGCTGCGCCTGCATGTCGGTCAGCCAGGCGCAGGCCATTCGCCAAGGCTCCTTGATCGCACGCTCGCCTCCCGGCAGGCGGATCGGCCGCAGGCGCCCGGCGCGGCCGATGTGGTCCAGGCCGCCGACGAGGATCTCGCCGCCCCACACCGTCCCGTCGGTGCCGTAGCCGGTGCCGTCGAAGATCGCGCCGACCGCCGGCCCGGTCTCGCCGTGCTCGGCGAGGGTCGCGGCGAGGTGGGCGTGATGGTGCTGGACGGAGAGCAGCTTGACGTCGTCGCGGCCCATCGCGTAGCGCGTGGAGAGGTAGTCGGGGTGCAGGTCGTGCACGACGACCTCGGGGGTGACCTCGAACAGCGTCTCGAAGTGCGCGATGCCCGTCTCCAGCGACTGCAGCGTCTCGTAGTTCTTCAGATCCCCGATGTGATGGCTCGGCCAGGCGCGGTCGCCCTTGGCGACGCAGAACGCGTTCTTCTGCTCGGCTCCGGTGCCGAGCAGGTGCACGGGCGCCGCGATCGGCAGAGCCAGGCTGGTCGGCACGTAGCCGCGCGAGCGGCGCAGCATGAGCGGGCGCTCGCGGACGACCCTGACCACCGAGTCGTCGGTGCGCGTCGCGATCGGCCGGTCGTGGACGAGGTAGCGGTCGGCGATCCGCCGCAGCCGCTCCCGCGCGTCGTCGTCGTCGAAGGCGATCGGCTCGTCGGAGAGGTTGCCGCTCGTGAACACGAGCGGCACGCCGGCGTGGGTCGCGAGCAGCGTGTGCAGCGGCGTGTACGGCAGCATCAGCCCGAGGTCGGGGGCGCCCGGCGCGATCGACGGGGCGACGTCGGCGTCGGGCAGCCGGCGGGCCAGCACGATCGGCCGCGCGCGCGAGGTCAGCAGCGCCTCCTCGGCATCGTCGAGCTCGACCAGCCGGCGCGCCGCCCCGAGGTCGGCGACGAGCAGGGCGAAGGGCCGGTCCTCGCGGTGCTTGCGCGCCCGCAGCGACGCGACGACCTGCTCGCTGTCGGCGCGGCAGGCGAGGTGGTAGCCACCCAGGCCCTTGACCGCGAGGATCCTGCCGTCGAGCAGGTCCTGCGCGGCGGCGCGCAGCGGATCCTCGATGCCCTCGACGTCGGAGCCGTTGCGTTCGATCAGCCGTACCTGCGGCCCGCAGAGCGGGCAGGCGTTGGGCTGCGCGTGAAAGCGCCGGTCGAGCGGATCCTCGTACTCGGCCTGGCAGGTCTCGCACATCTGAAACTCGGACATCGTCGTCTGCGGCCGGTCGTAGGGGATCCCCTGGACGATCGTGAAGCGCGGCCCGCAGTTCGTGCAGTTCAGGAACGGATAGCGATGGCGGCGGTCCTCGGGATCGGCGAGCTCCGCGAGGCAGTCCGCGCACGTTGCCGAGTCCGGGGTGACGGGCGCGGTGGCGACGGCGCCGCGCTCGGAGGCGACGATCGCAAAGCCCGGCGTGCCGACCACGTCGACCGGCTCGGCATGGACGCCGCGGACCTCGGCCAATGGTGGCGCGTCGGAGCTCAGCCGGGCCACGAACGCCTCGACGGCGTCCGCCGGGCCCTCGGCCTCGACGAGCACGCCGCGCTCGTCGTTGAGCACCCACCCGGCGATGCCGAGCTCGTCGGCGAGGCGGTACACGAACGGGCGGTAGCCGACGCCCTGGACCGTGCCGTCGACGCGGGCACGGACGCGCCGCAGGGACTCCTCGGATTGCGTGCTCATGAGGCCGGGTCGGGATCCGGCTCGAGCTCGACGAGCTCGCGCAGCACGTGGTAGACGCTCGCGTGCGCCTCCTGGATGCGCGGGATGTTCTGCGAGCCGCTGACGATGATGTGGTCGGCGAGCTCGTTCGCCAGGACGTTGCCGCCGTCGTAGCCGACGAACGCGATCGTGACGAGCTTGCGCTTGCGCGCCTCCTCGAGCGCCAGCAGGACGCTCAGCGAGTTGCCGCTCGTCGACATCGCCAGCAGCACGTCGCCCGCGCGCCCGTAAGCGATGACCTGGCGCTGGAAGATCTCCTCGGTGCCGATGTCGTTGGCGACGGCGGTGATTATGCCGGTGTCCTCGGTGAGGTCCAGGGCGCGTCGCGCCGGACCGCCGAACATCGGCGTGTGGAAGTCGGCGACGACATCCATCGCGTCGGTCGCCGAGCCGCCGTTGCCCAGCGCGATCAGCCGCCCGCCGCCGTCGAGGCGCTCGCGCAGCACGCGTGCCGCCCGCAGCAGCGTGTCGCGGCCGTCGTGCAGCGTCTGCGTGCGCAGCGCCGTGATCTCGTCGGCCTTGAGCAGCATCGACCTGCGCACGTCATCGAGGATCTCGTCGAGGTTGTGCTCCTGCTGGCCGAGGAACGGATAGAGGAAGCTCGACGCGCCGGGGTTGTGCACCGGCTTGGCCGCACGCCCTTCGAGCAGGCCGCGATGGTCGAGGAAGATGTGCACGAGCTCCCACAGCAGGTGGTAGAGCGTCTCGACGATCTCCTGGCGGATGAGCACGTCGGTGACGGAGGAGAGATCGAACTCCCACTCGGCCCCCGAGTTTGGCTCGAACGCGATCGTCAGGCAGCCGCGCTCCCGCGCCGCGGCGAGCGCCGCGAGCGTGTCGGGGTGGTCGCCGAAGGCCATCGCGATGTCCTCGCCCTCGGCCTCGAGCGCGACCTGGTGGGCGACCGGGCCGCCCTCGCCGGCCAGCGCCAGCGCGGGCAGCGCGCTCTTTCCGACGATCACCGGATGGACGAACTCGACCGCGACGTGGCGCGCATCGGAGCGGTCGGCCGGCGTCGCGCCGAACGCCACGAGACGGCCCTCGCGCGCGAAACGCTCGGCCATCTTGTGGCACAGACGGGCGAGCCGGTCGGCCTCAGCGGCGAAGAAGCGGCCGTTGGCCTCGCTGCGCTCGCGCAGCAGGACCTCGACCCGGTCGGCCCCGGTGCTGGTGGTCGGTCTCACCACCGGGCGCCTGCTTCACGCCGTTGCGGGCTGGTGATCGGCGTGGTCGTGGTGATCGTGGTCGTGATCGTCGTGGCTGTGGTCGTGACCGTGATCGTGGGCATGGTCGTGATCGGCAGCCTCCTGCGCGGCGATGCGCGCGGGCAGCGCCTTCAGCCAGGCACGGAACTCGTCGACGCCCTCGCCGGTCTTCGCGCTGACGCGCATGACCGTCGCGTCGTGGTTGACCTGCTTGATGTTCGCCTCGAGGCGGTCGACGTCGAAGTCGAGGTGCTGCAGGAGGTCGACCTTGTTGATGACGACGAGCTCGCAGGCGCGGAACATGAGCGGGTACTTCAGCGGCTTGTCCTCGCCCTCGGTGACCGAGCAGACCATGATCCGCGAGTCCTCGCCGATGCGGAACTCCGCCGGGCACACGAGGTTGCCGACGTTCTCGACGATCAGCACGTCGATGTCGTCGAGCGGGACCGCGGGCAGCGCCGAGCGGACCATGTTGGCGTCGAGATGGCACTCGCCGCCGAAGCCGTTGTCGGTGTTGAGCTGGACGACCGGGATGTGCAGGACCGAGAGCCGGTCCGCGTCGAAGCTGCCCTGGACGTCACCCTCGAGGACTCCTACGCGAAGGCCTTCCTCGGCGATCCCCTCCAACGCGCGCTCGAGCAGCGTGGTCTTGCCGGCGCCGGGGGCGCTCATGAGGTTGACGACGGTCACGTCGGACCGCTCGAAGTCGTCGGCGTTCGCGCCCGCGATCGTGTTGTTCGCGTCGAGCGCGTCCTCGACGACCCTCACCTTGGTGCGGTGCATGCCGCCTCCTCCTCGTCTTCGACCTCGATCGACTCGACCATGAACTCTTCGCCCGTCGCAACCTCGACGGCACCCGGTCCGCAGGTGCCGCAGATGAAGGCGGGGATCTCGATCTCCCACTCGTTCTTGCACGTCTTGCAGCGCAGAACCGCGGGCACGTCGATGATTTCCAATGTAGCGCCCTCGCACGGCGTGTCCTTGCCGACGATCGCGAGGTAGAACAGCAGCGTGTCCTTGACGACCTGACGCAGCCGGCCGACACGCAGCGTGATGTGGGTGACCTTGCGGCCCGCCGCGTGCTTGTTGACCGTCTGCACGATCGCGCTGGACAGGTCGAACTCGTGCATCGAGCTACTTGGGCTCGTCGACGGCGTACGCCTCGTCCGTCAAGAGCTCCTTGGCGGTCTCGATGACGAGCTCCACGGCACGGTCGACGGCCTCCTCGACGACCGGGCTGAGGCCGACGCCCATCTCCTCGACGGTCTGCGGCTCGCAGGCGACGATGACGACCTTGCCCGGCCAGCCACCCGTCAGCTTGATGAAGCGCAGCACGGTCTCGGGGTCCATGCCGTGCGGGTTGAGGACCTCGCCGTCCTCCACCGAGCCGCCGGCGACCTCGTCCTCGTCGACCTCCATGACGTACAGCGTGCCGGGCGATCCGCCCTGGCGGCTGACGTCGATCATCAGCAGGCCGTCGTAGCCGTACATGACCTGGTAGGCGAGATCCAGACCGCCGGTGCCGAAGTCGATGACCGCGACGCCCTCGGGCAGCTCGCGACCCTCGATGCGGCGGGCGACCTCGCTGCCGAAGCCGTCGTCCTTCTGCCAGGAGTTGCCGATGCCCGCGATCAGCACGCGCTTGGGACGGCTGGTGACGTCAGGCTCGTGCAGCTCCAGCGGCGCGTCCGGCGCCGGCGGGCGCCACGTGTCCTTCGGCGGCTCGAGCGTCTCGCGCTCGCGCTCCGCGTCGTCGGCCATCAGGACACCACCTCGACCTCTTCGGAGAAGAAGAACAGAAAGCGGCCGCTCTCGCCGAGGATCTCCTGCATCGGGTCGTCGTCGATCGTGACCCCGAGGTGCAGGCGGTCGTCGACGCGAAGGAAGAGCCGGTGGATGGTGGCGGTGCGGCCGTTGAGCATCTTGTCGTACACGTCGGCGTCCTGCGGTGGATGCAGGATGACCTTCTGACCGCGGCGGTACGTGACGCCCTCGAAGGTGACCTCGCGCTCGCCGGGCGGGTCCTCCAGGCGCACGCGGCCGTGCAGGTCCATGAGCTGCTGCGGCGTCGTGGCGTCGGCGCGCGCGAGCATCTCGCGGACCTTGGGGTCCTGCGCGCTGATCTCCTCGCGCTCCTGATCGGACAGCGCCTGGATGTGCAGGACCAGCGCCTCCTCGATCTCGGTGCCGTCGAAGAAGTCGTTGACGCTCTCCGGCGCGATCTCGGGATGATCGGGCAGCATGATCGTCGGCGCGAGGATCGCGTCGTCGCCGGGCGTCGCGAGCACCGGCCAGGTGTTGACCTGGCAGCAGCCGGCGACGCCGTCGTCGCCGCGCTCCAGCGGGGAGACGATCGTGCCGCGGTCGACGTGGCCGATGAGGTGCGTCGACAGCATGCTCTTCAGCAGCGCGTCCTTGCGGTCGCCGGTGGTCTCCTCCTCGGTCAGCGGCGTCTCGTTCTCCACGAGCAGCGTCACGCGGCCGCGGCCGTCGGGCAGCGTGTCGACGAAGATCTCCGCGTGACCCTCGAGCTCGTCGAAGTCGAAGACGACCCGGCTCGGCGCGGCGCCGAGCTGCACGCGGCGCTCGACCGCCTTGTGCTTTTCGCCCGAGGCCTGCAGAAAGCGCACCTCGCCGGTGATCGTCGCGTCGATCTCGGTGGCGATGAACTGGATCTGCATGCGGTCGAACGCATGCGTCTGGGTCTGCGCGTAGTCCTGCGGGTAGACGATCCCGAACGGCGTCGGCGTCGCGTTCTTCGTCGCGCCCGGCGTGTAGGGGTACAGCGCGTAGCCCTCGAAGAGCAGCGAGTCGACGAGCCGCTCGAGATGCGACTTCGTCGACGTGATGCCGACGTCCGACGGGCTCTCCGGGGTGATCGGCTCGATGCCGTGGCTCGTCATCAGATGACTCCTCCCGGGTCGCCGGCCGGGGTGTTCTCGAGCAGGTCGAGGACGACCGCGTCGTAGCTGTGCAGGCCGCGGTTGCGCTTGTGCTTCGTGAGCTCCGCGAGCGTGTCGTCGTGCAGCAGCACGAAACCCGAGTTGCCGTGGTGGTGCTTGATCATGTTCTTCCAGACCGACACCGGCATCCGGTAGGAGGCCGACAGGCTCCACGGCAGGTGCACGACCTGGACCTGTCGTTCCGGGCCCTGGTAGAGGATGCGGCCGGTGAAGTGCATCGTCAGCGGGACCTCGCCACCGGGCAGCGCCGAGACGTAGCGCGCCGCGACGACCTCGAGATCGGAGGTGCACGGCACCTCGAGCCCGAACGTCGTGGCGCCCGTGAACGAGTTGACCATGGCGCTCGAGTGACACCACAGGAAGCTGCGCGTCGTCGAGGGCCAGCGCTCCGGCGCTCCGAAGATCTCGAAGAGCGCGTCGCGCGTCGCCGCGTCGTAGTCGCGGCGGGCGGGGTCGAAGTTGATCTGCGCCTTCAGCGCGATCGCGTAGATCGGCCGGTTGCTGGGCTCGAAGACGCTCAGCTCGAAGCGCAGCGTCGGCTGCGCCGCGAACGGCTCGTGCGCGGCGCCGAGGATCTCGATCGTGACCTCGGGGCCGTAGTCGGCGCGATCGCCCTTCGAGCGCTGTTGCGGATCGTCGGGTTGGGTGCTCATACAACTCCAGCCTTGTCACGTACGTAGTCGAAGAACTTGGGCACGGCATCCTCTATAGCGCTACCGCCGGAGATGCCCTGCCAGGTGGACTTGATCAGCCCGACGAGGCGGTAGCACTCGTCGATCGGGACGATCGCGTGCTGGTGGGCGCCGACCATGCGGTTGACGACCAGCGCCTCGGCATCGGCCTCGAGGTCGAGCAGGATCGGGTTCATCTCGACGAGCTTGTCCCAGCTCTCGAGGTGCAGCTCGCACTCGGTCGCGCCGGCCGGGCTCGGGTAGAGCGCGACCACGCTGTTGGTCCCTGTCGAGCGCATGAAGAAGGCAAGGCCGACCGGCAGCTGGAACGCCGACCACAGCTCGTCCGGGAAGACGAAGTCGTCGAGCCACAGCGTACGGGTACTCACCGGGCAGTAGTTCTCCAGCCCGGACTTCATCGCCAGACACGGCTCGCAGGCGCAGAGGATGCGCCGCTCGTTGAGCTCGAGCAGGTGACGGTGCTCGTCAGACAGAGGGCGCCCGCACAGCTCGCACTTCTCGGTCTGTTGAACTGGCGCGGGCCGCGCGAGGCGGCCCAGGCCAGTCACGAGCGTGGAGGGCAGCCGTCCGCTGGCAGTCACTTACCCACGCCCGAGGGACACTCGGTGTACGGCGAGTCGGCCATCGGAAGCGCTGTGCCCCCGACTTGGACCATCGGCAGCGACAGGCCGGAGGCCTTGTCGTCCTTAAAGTCTTCAAGGCCGACCGCACCCTCGACTTCGAGGCCGAGCAGATCGGGAGCGGCAGCGTCGATCGCCTCGCGCAGTGCGTGCTCGAGGGTTGCCGCAGAGGACGGGCATCCGTTGCAGCTGCCCTGCAGCTGCAGGCGGGCGATGCCGTCCTCGACGCTCAGCAGCTGCACGTTTCCGCCATGCGAGGCGAGAAACGGGCGAACGCTGTCCAGCGCCTCGGTGACGCGCTCTTCGAGCGCCACCGGAAACAGGCCGTGGATCAGCAGCAGGCTGGCGACGATGCCGTCGTCGAGCAGTGCGTCGCGGATCGGGAGCCCGGGCTCCCCGGCGTCATTGACGACGCCGAGGATCCGGTCCAGACCAGCTCCATACAACTCGAGAACCGCGCCGACGAGCTCCTGCACGCGCTGCTGCGCGACAGGGTCGGCGATTTCGTCGAGCGAGCCCAGGAGATCCTGGACCCGCTCGACCAGCTCTTCAGGAGCTTGGGACGTAGTTGCCACTTAGGCCCCTAGCACATCCCCGTCGGCGTGTGCTGCACCTTCGTGACACGGCCCTTGCCGTTGTACATGTGCACGCCACAGGGCAGGCACGGGTCGAAGGAGCGCACAGCGCGCATGATGTCGATCCCCTTGAAGTTGTCCGGCCCGTTCTCCTCGAAGATCGGGGTGTTCTGGACAGCGTCCTCGTAGGGTCCCGGGGTCCCGAACTTGTCGCGCGGGTTCCCGTTCCACGGGGTCGGGGGATACGGCTGGTAGTTCGCGACCTTGCCCTTGCGAATCACCATGTGGTGGCTGATGACGCCGCGAGCGGCCTCATGGAAACCGCAGGAGATTGCCTCCTCCGGGACCGTGAAGCTGTTCCACGACTTCGTGCGGCCGGCGCGGACCTCGACGAGAGCCTTCTCGAGGTTGTACAGACCGATCAGCGCGGAAATCGGCTGATGGTAGGTACGGGCACGGTCACGCTCGATGGCGTTGGACCACGGCGGGATCTTCCACTCGAGCTCCATCTCAGGCATGTTCAGCGACTTCGGCAGCACCATCTGGATGCTGTGACCCGTTGCCTTGAGGTACCCGAGATCGACGAGCCCGGCCTTGGCCGTGCACCAGTTACGCGCGAACGGGCCGCCACCGGTGTCGGTCGCAACGTAGATGTCGTTGCGCTTGTCGTACATACGCGGGGCAGCGACCCACGAGTACTTGTCGTTGAAATCGCGCTTCTGCGGACGCGGCAGGGTCTGCTTGTTCCACGGGTGACGCTTGTCAACCGGGTTCCCAAGAGGATCGTGCGTGACGAACGTCTCTTCCTGATCCCAATCGTCGAAGTACGAGTGGCCCAGGAGGATGCGCATGGCCAGGTTGATCTCGACCAGGTCGGTCGTGATCAGCTCGCCCTTGAACACGAGGCCAGGCGTGATGAAACGCTTGCGGCCCCAGTCCGTCATGGTCTTGTACTCGTACGTCACGTACTCCGGGTCGTCGAAGGCGCCCCAGCAGATGATGTCCGTGTCGCGGTATCCGACGCGCTCGTAACCGGGCATGGCCTCGTAGAAGAAGTCATACAGGTCGTCGTGCATCGGGACCGTGCGCTTGATGTAGTCCATGTAGCGCATGAGCCGCACGTAGTAATCGGTCATCGTCTGATGCGTGATGTCCGCGCTGCAACCGCCCGGCAGGATCGTCGAGGGGTGCGTGTGCCGGCCGCCGAAGAGGCAGTACATCTCACGCGTGTACCGGGCGACGCCGAGCGTCTCCAGGTAGAACGAACCCGTGAACGGGTTCAGCGCGCGCATGATGTCCGCGATCGTCTTGTAGCCGTGGATGTCCGAGTGCGGGGCCGAGGTGTTCTCAGCCTTCGCCAGGACGGACGGGTTGGTCTCCTTGACCATCTGCTCGCAGAAGTCCACGTTGGCCATGCAATCGTTGAAGATCGCGTGGTCGAACATGTAGTCCGCGGTCTCGGCCAGGTTGAAGGCATAGTCGCCGAGCTTCGGCGGCTTGACCCCATAGGCCATGTTCTGGTTCAGGCAGGAAACCGTACAGTGGTTATCGCCGCAGATTCCGCAGATACGACTCGTGATGAAGTGCGTATCACGCGGATCGATGCCCTTCATGAAGATGTCGAATCCACGGAAGATCATCGAAGTGCTGTAGCACTTGTTGACCTTGCGGTTCGTGAAGTCGATCTCCGTGTGAATGCCGAGCGACCCGACGATACGGGTGATCGGATCCCACGCCATCTCCTTGACGACGACCCCGGAGGTCGTCGACGGTGTCTGAAGTGTGGCCATGTGTGAGTTCTCTCCTCCTCTTTACTGCCAGTGCGGCGTGTAGCCGGTGGTGATCTCGTTCCGGGGATGGCGCCACTCGGGCTCCTTGTCGCCGATCCTGTTGATCGACTGGTTGCGGAAGTAGCGCAGCAGCGGACCGTAGGTGAACTTCGCCGTGTTCGACGAAAGCTTCGCCTTCGGATCCTCATCCATGAAGGGCATGAACTTGTCGGGGAAGCCCGGCATCGTGCAAGCCATGCAGATGCCACCCACGTTCGGGCAACCGCCCACGCCGCTCTGCCAACCGCGGATCGGAACGTTGCACTTCACGACCGGACCCTTGCACCCGAGCTTGACCAAGCACCGGTGATCGGAGCCGTACTCCGTCGCGAAGTTGCCGTGCTCGTAGAAGGCAGCGCGGTTGCAGCCCTCATGCACGGTGCGGCCGAAATGCATCGTGAGGCGATGCTGCTCGTCGAGCTCCGGGATCGGCGCAATGCCGGCCAGGGCCATGACGAGAACGGTGAGCGCCTCGGTCGTGTTGTCCGGCTGTGCCGGGCAACCCGGAATGTTGACGATGGGAATGCCCGCGGCGGAGGTCCAGCCCCAGCCGAGGTAGTCGCACAGGCCCATCGCGCCCGTCGGGTTGTTCTTCATCGCCGGGATGCCGCCGTACGTCGCGCAGGTGCCCAGGGCAACCGTTGCGGCGGACTTGGGCGCAAGGCGATCGATCCACTCATTGGTGGTGATCGGCTGACCGTTGGACGGGTTGACGCCCATGCCGGCCCAGTGACCCTCGCCGTTGATCTTCTCGTTGGGGATCGAACCCTCAACGATCAGGACGAACGGATCGAGCTTGCCGGCCTCGGCGTCGTACCAGGCCTGCATGAACTCGGCGCCGTTCTCGTACGCGAGCACGGGGGTGTGAGCGACAACCTTCGGGAACCCCGGGATCGCGCCCGTGATGATGTCCTCGAGGCTCGGGTCGACTGCCGATGTCATGGCGACCGAGTCGCCGTCGCAGCCCAGACCTGAGGTCATCCAGATGACGTGAGCAGTGATCTGCTCCGTCTCGTGCTGCCTTGGTGCGAACTCGATTGATGCCACGTGAGCTCCTCCCTTTCGACTAACAGATGCGCGGCAGCGGATCGCCCACGAGCTGATCCATGACGCGCTTGCCTCCGAAGGCGGTTGCCATCAGCACCATGCCCTCGGGTTCGGTCTTGCATTCGCCGATCTCGGCGGCCTCTTCGCCACCCGGCATTGACCGCAATGCGGCCAGCGCTGCTTGCGCCGCCTCTGGGGCGACGATCGCAACGAGCTTGCCCTCGTTCGCCACGTGCATCGGATCGATTCCGAGTATCTCCGCGGCACCTGCCACTGCCGGGTGCACTGGCACCGCGGCCTCGTTGATGACCATCGCAACACGCGATGCTCGTGCGAGCTCGTTGAGGACCGAGGCGACGCCGCCGCGGGTCGCGTCGCGCAGGCAGCGCAGCGACGGACCGGCCTGATCCAGCAGCGTGTCGACCATCGGCCAAAGACATTGTGTGTCGGACTTGATGTCGGCATCGAGCTCGAACTCGCCGCGCGCGAGCATGATCGCCGTGCCGTGATCGCCGATCCGGCCGGAGACGAGGATCTTGTCGCCGGGCCGCAGGGATGACGGGGACATGTCCGAGCGGTCGTCCATGACGCCGATGCCCGTCGTGCAGATGTACATCTGGTCGCAGGCGCCGCGCTCGACGACCTTCGTGTCGCCGGCGACGATCGGCACGTCGGCCTCGGCCGCTGCCTTCGCGATCGCCGCGACCTGCTGCTTGAGGATGTCGGCCGGCAGGCCCTCCTCGAGGATCAGCGAGAGCGTCAGCGCGACCGGCTTGGCGCCGGCCATCGCAACGTCGTTGAGCGTGCCGTTGACGGCGAGCTCGCCGATCGTGCCGCCCGGGAAGCTGATCGGGTTGACGACGAAGGAGTCCGTCGTCATCGCGATGTTGCCGCCCAGGACGGAGACCGTGCCGGCGTCGGCGAGCGCCTCGAGCGTGGGGTTGGCGAACGCGGGGACGAGCAGGCCCTCGATGAGGCTTGCCGTCGCCTTGCCGCCGGCCCCGTGCGCCATCGTGATCTGCGTGTCGCGGAACTTCTGACGCTTCGCGCGCGCAGTCTCGATGATGTTCAGGACCTTCTGCTCACGCTCCGAGACGGGAGAGCTCACCTAGACGACCTCACGCTCACGAGCAAAGCGCCCGTAGTTGTAGTAGGCCGCGCAGGCGCCCTCGCTGGAGACCATGCAGGTGCCGATCGGGCGCTCCGGCGTGCAGCCGGAGCCGAAGACCTTGCACTCCCACGGCTTGATGACGCCCTTGAGGACCTCGCCGCACTGGCAGGCCTTCGGGTCGGCGACGCGGATGCCGGGGACGCTGTACTGGATCTCGGCGTCCATGTCGGCGTAGGCCTCGGAGAGCTTCAGGCCGCTCTGCGAGATGAAGCCCATGCCGCGCCACTCGAAGTGGGGACGCAGCTCGAAGACCTCGGACATGACCTCGAGGGCACGCGGGTTGCCGTCGTAGGGCACCACGCGGGCGTACTGGTTCTCGACCTCGCAGCGACCTTCCTTGATCTGCGTGAGGATCATGTGGATCGCGTGCAGCACGTCGAGCGGCTCGAAGCCGGCGACCGAGATCGGCTTGCCGTACTCGGCCGGGATGAACTCGAAGGGGCGGACGCCGACGACGGTCGAGACGTGGCCGGGGCCGATGAAGCCGTCCAGGCGCAGGTCCGGCGAGTCGAGCAGCGCGCGCAACGGCGGCACGATCGTCACGTGGTTGCACATGCAGAAGAAGTTCTTGACGCCTTCGGCCTTGGCGCGCTTGAGCGTCAGGGCGGTCGACGGAGCGGTCGTCTCGAAGCCGATCGCGAAGAAGATCACCGGGCGCTCGGGGTTGGCCTTGGCGATGCGCAGCGCGTCGAGCGGCGAGTAGACCATGCGGATGTCCGCGCCCTCGGCCTTGGCGTCGAGCAGCGTGCCGTCCGATCCGGGGACCCGCAGCATGTCGCCGAAGCACGTGAAGATCACGTCGGGCTCGTGCGCGAGCGAGATGCCGTCGTCGACCCGACCCATCGGAATGACGCAGACCGGGCAGCCGGGGCCATGCACGAGCTCGACGTTCGCCGGCAGCAGGTCGTCTATGCCGTACTTGTAGATCGAGTGCGTGTGACCGCCGCAGACCTCCATGAACTTGTAATGGCGGCCGGGCTCCACGAGCCCCAGGATCTCGCCCGCTAGGACTTCCCCCAGAGCGGGATCGCGGAATTCGTCGACGTACTTCATTCAGGGGCCTCCTCAGTCAGCCTTGCAATCGCAGTGCCCGCGTGAACAAGGAGTCGGTCCCCCGGCGCCACCGGGGCGACTAGGTCTATTTCGACCGTTTCCGAGTTCCCGTCGTCATCAGCGCAGAGCGCGAGCCCCCTGCCTTCGTCGAGGCGGAGGACCGTCAGCGCAATTGCGACATCGCCGCACGTGATGCAGCCTGTCGTGTAGTCGCAGGTCGGTGCCAGTGCGGAAGCCGCGTTGGCGATCAGCCGAGTCATTCGATGATGCTCGCCTTCAGCTCCTCGAGCTCGTTCTCGTAGTCCTCGCCCATGCTCTCGAGCATTCGACGGGTCTCGAGCGCTTCTGCCTCGTCGACCTTCGACATCGCGAAGCCGACGTGGATGAGGACCCAATCGCCGGGGCCGACACCGATTCCATCGTCGTCGAGCAGGCCGATGTTGACGTTGCGCTGAACGCCCGCCACGTCGACCTTCGCGAGGCGGTTGGTCTCGTCGACGACTTCAACAATCTGACCGGGAATCGCCAAGCACATATTCGGTCGTCAAGCCTCCCGTTCGAACTGCATTGCCACTGCTCTCCTCACAAGCTGGGGGAGTCGTATCACTCGCGCAACCTCAGCGCTAGATGTCTACATCATCTTGTGGGCGCGGCTGCGAGCGTGGTACCAACGGGCGGTCGGGACCAGCAGCTGTGCCGAAGCCCGGAAAAGGGAGGATGAAGCCGCGTGTCAAGAGGCCGACGATCGGTGACGCAGGATCCCATAGAGCAGGCGCTAGACAAACTCGGGTCGTTTGGACTGCCCGTAGCGGAGATCGGGGAGAAGGCCGGAGCGCTTCTCGGCCAGTTCGGCTCGTTCGATCTCTTCGAGATCGTGGACCAGGTTGGCGCGATCGACCCGACCCAGATCGACGTCGGGGAGATCCTCGGAGAGCTGAAGGCCAAGTTCGACGAGCTCGACCCCGCCGTGAAGGTCCCCGTGGCCGTCGCTGCCGGCTTCGTCGGCGCCCGGGTGGTGAGGTGGATTGTCCGGTAGCACAGACCGCGGCTTGGCAGCGGTCGGCCGGACAGCCCGCAGATCGAGCGGGGGCGCGCCTGGTTCTTATATACGCGCGCGCGAGAACATGATGGTGAGCCGATGACGGACGAGCCAATCACGAGTGCGGCCGCGGGTGTACAGCACGCACCTGGCGGCTCACGGGCGCCCATGGTACCCACCTCGGGCAAGCCCGGTATGGTCACGGTGCGAGAGGATGTACTGGCCTCGGCGGCGGTGGCGATCGGTTTCGTCGCGGGCGCAGGTGGGGTCGGTGCGGCCGTCGGCATGCCGCTCCGGGCGGTCGGCTTCGGACGTCGGACACCAGCGTTGAAAGGGATGCGAATGCGAAACAGGAAGCTGAACGCGCAGCTCGCGCCGGCGATGTACTCGCTCGCCGCGACCAACAGCCAGCTGCTCGGGCTCGTCGGGACACGTCGCCCGATGTTCGCCTTGGCCAAGCTCGGGATTGCGGCGGCAGGCGTCGCCTACCTGACGGCCGACGAGGACACCCGCAAGCAGGTGCTCGATCAGGCGAGCGGTTTGCTCGAGCAGGGTGCCAACGCCCTCACGAGCACAGGCCTGCTCGACAAGGTCTTCAAGTAGACCGAACGGCTTGTGCCCGCGTGCTCCGGAGCTCCGGGGCACGCGGTGCTTCGCCGGCGCCTCGAGTCGATCTCTCGCCCGAGCGGCGAGGATCCCGGCGCCGGCCCGCTCTCTTCGCGGTCGCTAGGCCTTCGCCTTCGCGTCGGAGTGGATGCGGCCCTTGCCCTTGGAGTTGCAGAGGCGACCGCCCTCGCGCCCGTGACGGACCGCGGCGAGCTCGGCCATGATCGACAACGCGGTCTCGCGCGCGTTCGTGGCACCGAGGTCCAGCCCGACCGGAGCGCTGATGCGCGCCTGGTCTGAGTCTGACACGCCGGCGGCGACGAGGCGCTCGCGGCGGTCGGCCTGCGCCCGCTTGGAGCCCATCGCGCCGATGTAGGGCACGTCGCTGGCCAGGACGGTCAGCAGCGTCGCGTCGTCGAGCTTGGGGTCGTGCGTGAGGATCACGACGTACGTCGCCTTGTCGGGTGCGCCGAGCTCCTCGAACGCCTCCTCCGGCCAGGCGGCCACGACGCCGATCGCGTCGGGGAAGCGCTCCGCT
>JBBSMC010000066.1:0-16533 GCA_038233375.1 Solirubrobacterales bacterium | reverse complement strand
TGGCGATGGCAACGATGCACCAGCGCGCTGGTGCCGAACACGTCCTTGATCGCCTTGCGCAGCGCCTTGCCACCGTCGATGACGAACAGGATCGCCTGCTCGGGATCCAGGCCGCGGTCGACGAGATCGGCCAGCAGCGTCCTGGCGAGCGTGGCGTTCTCCGTCGAGCCTTCCCACAGCCCGAGCGGGATCTTGACGCCCTCCGTCGAGATCCCGAGCGCGACGACGTGGGTGCGCTCGGCGATCTGTAGACCGTCGAGCATCATCACCGCCAGGCGCATGTCCTGCAGCCGGCGGCCCATCAGCTCGCCCAGCGCGCTGCGGGTGCGCTCGATGAACATCTCCGACACCGTGCTCTTGGCCTTCGACGACGCACGCTGCTCGCCATCCTCGCCGACCGGCTCGCCGACGCGTGCGAACTTCCGCGTCGAGACGCCGGCAAGCATCCGGTCCATCACCGCCCGCTGCAGCGGATCGCGGTCAGCGACGTACTCATACGTCGCGACCGGCAGCTCGTTGCCATCGACCGACCGCCCCCGCGGACGGCTGACCGCCACACGCCGGCCGCCGAGCGTCATCGACCCATCCTCATGGCCGTGACGGCTCGCCGCTCGCTCGGGGTTCCACTTGCCCTTCGGCCCGACGACCTCGGTCACCTCGGCTTCCATGAGCTCATGCACGACCCGCACGCCGACGCCGACGCTCAACGCCAGCAGTCCCTCTCTCGCGGCGCCGACGAGCTCGCCGAGCGCTTCTTGAATCTCCGCAGGAAGCGGACTCTCCAACGCCTCCGCCGCGGTGACGACCTGTGGTCCGGATACCTTGCTCATGGCGGTCCTCCTGTCCTGATCGGACTTGGTTAGCGCCCCGAACGCTCCCAACGGGAGCGGACAGGACGGGCGGACCGCCACCTCAGATTTCTACCAGACTCCGGACAACCTCCTCGTCCGCACCGGCGCGGCCTTGGAGACTGGCGACCGCGGCGTGATCTTGATGAGCCGCACGCTGTCGAGCACAGCCGTACTGACAATCTTTGCGCCCGAGTAGCTCGTACTGCGCGGAGTGCGTCCAACGGCCGGATCGAATACCTCGACCTTCGCGGGTGCTTGATGAAGGGACAGGCGCACGGTCTGAGCGACCTTCGGCGTGTCCCTCCGGGAGCCCGCGTCCCAGATCTTCGACTCCGACCACACGGCGAGGAAGTACGCACCGGTGGAGTGCCGCAGCAGGACGCGGCGGATTGGCGAGTGGCAGTTCGCCGTGCAGACGATCCCGAACCCCAGCGACCCGGAGGCCTCGGACGTGTCCTTCAGGATCGCCAGCGTGTTCGCCAGGGCCGTGAACGCCGGCTTGCGCGTGCCATCCGAGCGAAGCAGCCCGTAGCGATCGATGACGTTGTTCGATGCGGTGTCCAGGTCGATCAGCTCGTACAGCTGGGTGCGCTCGATCCCGCGAGCGAAGTACTCCAGGGTGGCCCTGGGGAGATAGACGCCTGCCGCCCGCTCGCTCACGCCGTTCGCGTCCGTGAGGGTGTTCCAGTAGCCCGTCTCCGTCGCCCAATACGGCTTCTGGCCGTAGCTGCGCCCACCCCATCCCATCGCCACGGAGAGATCCTGGTTCTGGTGCGTGCGGGGCTGCTCTGCGCCGGGATAGCTGTGCAGGTTGCCCTTGTCCAGGCAGGCGCTCAGGTCACCGATGCGGTCATACCAGGCGGTCCCGGAGAACGGCGCACCAGCCGACGGGCCGATGACCGGCTTGGAGGACAGGGCCGGGTCGTTCTTCACCTTGTTGAACGTGTCGCACTGAAGATTGCGGATCACGGTCGCGTCGTTCCACGACTCGTTGGAGCCTTCGATGCCGATCACCTGTGGCGTCAGGTTCTGCGACTTGATCCAGCTCAGTCGCGTGTCGAGGCCCTCGCCGGAGCCGCCGGGACCGGAAGGTGCCTGCTCGAGTCCGGTCAGCAGATTCAGGCCCAGCCCGGTCTCGCGATAGCGGGCGGCGACCGTCGGGCCGGTCGAGTAGTGGGCCGGGAACGTGCCGTCGCGCAGATGGGAGACACCCAGCTCCCTGAGCCGGTCGCGGATCATCGTCCAGTTGCGCCAGTAGACCGTGTCGGTGTAGCCCAGGTGCGTGTTGACGCCGACGCTGGCCATGAAGTCCTTCGCGCTGCGGGCGGTCTCGGTGCAGCCCTCCGTCGAATAACAGTTGCCGGTAGCGGCGACAGCCGTGCCGCTGAGCGCCACGGTCAATCCGGCCACCAGCGCGGTCACGCGAAGCGCGAGCCGTGTCTTCTTGTACGGGCGCGGATCTCGCGCAGCGTCGTGCGTCGGTCGTGCGCCGATCGGGGTAGCGTACATGCGGGCCTATCGGGCCGCCCCATCATCCGCGTCAGCAGTGCGTGGCTGCTGCGGACGAACGTTGAATGACAGCCCGTCGCGAGGGTGGACGATCAGGCCAACGGCATCTTCCGGGTCTGGGCGGCGGCGCTCTCGCGAGCCTCGTCAGGGTCGACTTCCACAGCGCAGCGGCGCGCTGACGCGATCACCGCGTAAGGGCAGCAGCCTCGAATTCCTCGATCTGCCGGAGCGTCACGGTGCGCATGTCCTCGCCGGCGCGCAGCGCGAGATACCAGGCGACGAGGCTCGACAGCGCCTCGTCGAGCCCCCAGGTGGGCACCCAGCCCAGCCCCTCCCGCGCCTTCGTCGAATCCAGTGACAAGAAGTGCGCCTCGTGCGGGTGCGGACCCTCGTCGAGCTCCCAGCGAATCTCGTCCGGCCACAGTTCGGTGAGGCGGTCGGCGATCCAGCGCACCGGCCGCGCATCGTCGAGTGCCGGGCCGAAGTTCCAGCCGCCCTGAAGCTTAGGATTCTCGTACAACGCCTCTGCGAGGCGCAGGTATCCCGCCAGCGGGTTGAGGACGTGCTGCCAGGGCCGGATCGCCTCCGGGTTGCGCACCGCGATCGGGTCGCCGGCCATCGCGCCGCGCATGATGTCGGGGATGAGTCGGTCCTCGCCCCAGTCGCCACCGCCGATGACGTTACCCGCGCGCCCCGATCCCAGGCGGGGTCCGTCGGGCACCGGCGCGAAGAACGACCGCAGATATGCATCCACGACGAGCTCGGCGCAGGCCTTGGAGCACGAATACGGGTCGTGGCCGCCCATCGCGTCGGTCTCGACGAACGGTCGCGGCATCGGGTCGGCCTCGCGGCGCGGATGAGGCCCTGATCCCGACTGATTCTCATAGCACTTGTCCGACGTGATGTTGACGATGACGCGTACGGACGGCGTCGCGCGGACGGCCTCGAGCACATGGGCTGTGCCCATGATGTTCGTCTCATACGTGCCGAGCGGGTCGACCAACGAGCGGCGCACGAGCGGCTGGGCGGCGAGGTGGATGACGACCTCCGGCTGATGGCGGGCGAACGCCGCACGCACGGCAGCGAGGTCGCGGATGTCGGCGGCGACCTCGGTGACGCCGTGTCCGACGCGCGCGAGCTCGTACAGCGAAGGCGACGACGGCATCCCCCGCGCCATACCGACGACCCGCGCGCCGACCGCCTGCAGCCACAGCGACAGCCACGCGCCCTTGAACCCGGTATGGCCCGTCAGGAGCACCGTGCGGTCGCGCCAGAACCTCGGATTCACGTGCGCCATATACGTATTTAGGCGCCGACTGCCCCGGCCGGCTGCGCGAGCACGTCGACGTGGGGGTCGAGGGCCTCGTTGCGCTCGAGGCGGAAGCTCGAGGGATCGAGCGGCCGCCTTCCGCCATCGTCGATGAGAAAGAAGGAGTACTCACCGAGCGAGCGCAGCAGTTCGGCCAGCTCCGCCAGCGTCCAGCCGGCCACGCGGGCGGTGCGCTCGTTGAGCTCGAACACGATCGCCGGCGATGCCTCGGCGATCGTCTGCCGAGCGCCGCGCAGCACGTCGAGCTCATGCCCTTCGACATCCACCTTGATCAGGTCGGGCAGCCGGTCGACCTCGCCGCTGGCAATCATCGTGTCGAGAGTGCGTAGCTGCACTGGCTGGGTGTCGCCTCCGGGCTGATCGGGATGCATCGTGGCGATCCCCGAATGCCTGCGGTCATAGGTGATCTCGATCGAGCCGTCCGCCACGCCGAGCGCCGACCTGATCGGCGTCACGTGCGCGTAGTCGTTTAGCGACGTGCAGAGCGTCAGGAGCTCGTACGTCTCGGGCACCGGCTCGAACGCCCAGACCCGCCCCGCAGGCCCAACGCACTGGGCCAGCACTGCGGTGAAGTACCCGAGGTTCGCGCCGACGTCGATCGCCGTTTGTCCCGGCCGCAGGATCGCACGCACGCAGGCTTCGACGTGCCGGTCCCAGCGCCGCTGCATGAAGCACGTCCAGCCGACCGACTCGTTGGAGACGAGCCCCTCCTCGGGCCGGATCGCCAGCCACGCGCCGTTGCGCATAAGGTACGCGAACGGCTTGTCGGAGCGCACGCCGCGCTCGTGCAACGCTCGCAGCAGCCGGTCCTTGCCGGGATGCTCCGGGATCGCGAGCGAATACTCGCGGTAGACACGCGCCCAGAGCGGCGAGATGGCGACGGAGTCGCCGGCCGTCGCAGGCGGCCGGCCCGCGATCAGCGCCCGCCGCAGCGCCGGCCTGCGCCTTCCGGCGCTGCGCGCGGCGCCCCTCAGCGCGGTCGTCAGGCCGTGGGACACCGCAGCACGGTGATCACGTCGTGGTTCGTGCGGACGCCGAAGCGTCCCGCGCTCCAGGAGTCGAACTGCCGCGTGACCTGCAGGCCGCGGTCCGTCGCGAGCTGCGCGAACAGGAGGACGCCCGTCATCGGACTGCGCCAGCCCGGAGAGCGCCCCCGGCCACCGGGGTGGTGGATCACCGCCGCGCCGCCCGGTCGCAGGACGCGGGCGATCTCGCCGAGGTAGGAGGCCACGTCCAGCGGCGCGATGTGGACGAACACGTCAAACGACCACACCCAGTCGATCGACGCTGCCTCCACGTCCCCGAAGAGCCCGCCCTCGCTGAGCACGTACTTCGAGGTTGCCGGGATCGCCCAGGTTCTCGCGCGTGAGACCAGCCGGTCCACGCGCGGCTGCAGAACCTCGCTCCAGCGACCGGCGCCCAGACCGATCTCCAGCACCGCACGCGCGTCGCCGAGGTTCGGCAGCAGGACCTCCTCGATCAGGGTCGCCTTCCAGCGCTCCGGCTCGGCGGAGTCGTTCCACTCGTTGCCGCCCTGGGACCAGTCCCAGGTCGTCCAGATCTCGCGGTTCTCCTCCGCGGAGTGCCCGGAGTACGCGCGGTGCGCGGGTCCGAGGATGCCGCGCGCGCCCTCGATCCTGAGCATCTGGGCCTCGAGGCTCTGCCGCGTCCTGCCCAGCGTCCGCGTCGCGCCGCTCGCCAGCAGCCACAGCGGCGCAAGTGCCCCCGTACGCGGGGCCGAGCTGGTCGTAGAGCGCGTGGAATCTGCGGGCACGGTCGACGATGGCTGAAGGCATCGGCGGAGTATCGCAGCGCCCGGAGGGGCGCTCAGGGCCGAGGCCGCACGTTCTCGCGAACCACGCAGGCCGGAACGCCGACGGCGATGCAGTTGGCGGGCACCGGGCGGGTGACGACGGCGTTCGCGCCGATGATGGCGTCGTCGCCGATCGAGCGGCCACGCATGACGCTGACCCTGCTGCCGATCCAGACGCGGTCGCCGATGCGAACGTCCGCCTGGACCGTCCGCTGAGACTTCACCGGGTAGGTCGGGTCATGGTCGTGGTCGCGGATGCTGCTCCACTCGGCGACGCCGGAGTCCCGGCCGATCGAGACGTGCCGCTTCGCGGCGATCGTGCAGCCGCGCGCGACGATCGCCCCGTCGGCGAAGGACAGCACGCCACCGGGCAGGGCCTCCAGGATCGTCCAGTCGCCGATCTCGACATCCTGCCCGAGCACGATGCGAGCGCCCGGGGGAGCGACGCAGCGCACGCCCTTGCCGAAGCGCACCCGGCTGCCGACCTCGACGCCCGCTTGACGCGCGTGCCGCTGCGCTCTGACCCGGGCGACCAGCTCCGCCCACAGCGAGGTGCCGAAGCGCGACGCCGCACCGGTCTCGACGGGGGCGCGGGCGGCCCGCACCCTCGCCCTGCCTCGTGCGAGCAGAGGCCGGGCAGCACTCTTCCGGCTCCACCGGCGACGCACGCGCCGAAGATACAGCGAACCGGTGTCGCCGCCCCGCCAAACGGGTGGGATCGGTGGACAAGGCCCGAGGTCTTTGCGAGACTCGCGCGCCGATGGACGTGACGGATCACAGTCGTACGGCAGGGGGGCCGCCGGGTGCCGCCCAACCCTGCACAGAGCGCATCGGCAGCTGACCGCAGCCTGCCCGGCGAGCACGACGCGGGCCCTGAAAGGGCTGCGCGGCCGGGCACGTCCGCGACCGGCTCGATGGAGCGCTGGACCACGACGATCGAGCCGCCGCGCGGCTGGGCCTTCTTTCCCCTGCGCGAGGTCTGGGCCTATCGCGAGCTGTTGTACTTCCTCGTCTGGCGCGACGTGAAGCTGCGCTACAAGCAGACCGCGCTCGGCATCGTCTGGGTCGCCCTGCAGCCGATCGCACTCGCGCTGATGTTCACGATCATCTTCAGCCGCTTCTTGGATGCACCGTCGGGGGGCGTCCCGTACAGCGTGTTCGTGCTCGCGGGTCTCGTGCCGTGGCAGCTCTTCGCCGGCGCGCTCGGGCGCTCGAGCCTCAGCCTCGTGGCCAACGAGCACCTGCTGACCAAGATCTACTTTCCGCGCATCCTGATCCCGCTGGCGTCGGTCCTGACGGCGTCGATCGACATGATCTTCACGCTCGCCGTGCTGGGCGCCGTGCTCGCCTACTACGGGATCGGCGTGTCCGCGACCGTCCTGATCCTGCCACTGCTGATCGCGCTCGTGCTGATCGCGGCGATCGGGATCGGACTGCTGCTGGCGGCGATCAACGTCCGCTACCGCGACATCCAGGCGATCCTGCCGTTTCTGACCCAGATCTGGCTGTTTGCGACGCCGATCGCCTACTCGGTGACGCTCGTACCCGACAACTGGCGCGCCGTCTACGACCTCAACCCGATGGTCGGCATCGTCGAAGGCTTCCGCTGGGCGATCATCGGCGGCGACTTTCCGCAGGCGCTCTGGCCGTCGGCCGCCTTGATCATCCTGCTTGCCGTGGCCGGGATCGTCTACTTCCGGCGCGCGGAGCGCAGCTTCGCGGACATCGTCTAGTGGGCCACTAGGCGTGTCGGCTCCCGTCCTGCGGGCCTCCGGGCTCAGCAAGCGCTACCAGCTCGGCGAGCACGGCCGTGGCACGTCGCTCGGGCGCTCGCTCGCTCGCATGCTGGGCAGCTCCGGCGACGAGGCGCGCGACAACGTCTTCTGGGCGCTGCGCGACGTCTCCTTCGACATTCACGAGGGCGAGGTCGTAGGCCTGATCGGACGCAACGGCGCCGGCAAGTCGACGCTGCTGAAGGTGCTCTCGCGGATCACCCACCCGACCGAGGGGCGCGCCCAGATCAGAGGCCGGGTCGGCAGCCTGCTGGAGGTCGGCACCGGCTTTCATCCCGAGCTGACGGGCCGCGAGAACATCCAGCTCAACGGCGCCATCCTCGGGATGCGCAGGCAGGAGCTGCAGCGCAAGTTCGCCGAGATCGTCGAGTTCGCCGAGATCGAGCAGTTCATCGACACGCCGGTCAAGCGGTACTCGAGCGGCATGTACGTGCGGCTGGCGTTCGCGGTCGCCGCGCACCTCGAGCCCGAGGTGCTGCTCGTCGACGAGGTGCTCTCCGTCGGCGACGTCGCCTTTCAGCGCAAGTGCCTCGGCAAGATCGAGGAGGTGGCCCATGAGCAGCGGACGGTCCTGTTCGTCAGCCATCAGATCGACTCCATCCAGCAGCTCTGTCAGCGAGTCCTGCTGCTCAGGGGGGGCCGTGTTCAAGCGTTCGGACCAACCCAGGACGTGATCGCCGCCTACCTGAGCGACGCGGCGACATCGGCGGACGGCGACTTTGATCTGTGGGATCATCCCACCCGCGCCGGGCACCACACGCCTGTGATTCGCCGGCTCAGGCTCTGCGCCGACGACGGATCGATGACGACGAGGTACGGGCCCTACGACCCGATGGTCGCCGAGATCCTCGTCGAGCCGCCCCACACGCTGCGTGACCCGATCATCGGCTTGGGCATTTCGGACCACTTCGGGCGACGCATCTTCACCGTCGCGTCGTTCTTCGAGCCCGAGGGGCTCGAACCGATCAGCGGCCTGTCACGGATCCGCTGCCGGATCCCCGAGCTTCGCCTCGGCAGCGGTCGCTATCTCGTCAGCGTCAGCGTGCAGGACAGATATCATGGCGAGTTCGACGGCCTCGAGAACGTGGCCGAGTTCGAGGTCTACTGGCAGAACAGCTATGGCACGGGTGAGCCCTTCCGCCCGGTCTTCGGCCCGGTACTGAGCAAGTCGCGATGGGAGCGCCTGGAGCCGTGAACCAGATCGAGACGATCGAGGCCGTCTGTGCGACGCCCTACGCGGCGGAGCTGAAGCGCTCGGGCAACCGCAGCGCAGTGATGACGTCGTTGTTCGTGCGGACATCGAACCGGCCGTTGCTCCAGGAGTCGAACTGCCGTGTGACCTCGAGCCCTCGCTCCTGTGCGAGCGCAGTGAACAGGACCGCGGTCATCGGGCTCCGCCAGCCGGGAAAACGCTGCAGGCCACCGGAATGATGAACGAGCGCCGTGCCGCCAGGTCGCAGGACGCGCGCTATCTCGGTGAGGTACGAGGCGACGTCCAGCGGGGCGATGTGGACGAAGACGTCGAACGACCAGACCCAGTCGATGGAGGCATCCTTCACGTCGGAGAAGGCCGCGCCGTCACTGAGGATGTACTCGACGTTCGTGGCATCCTTCAGCCGCTCCTGGCAGAGGTCCAGGGCCCGCCGCGTGACGTCCACGAGCACAAGCCGCTCGGCGCGCGGCTGGAGCACCTCACTCCAACGCCCGCCGCCCGGGCCGATCTCGAGGATCGCCCGCGCGTCGCCGATGTTCGCCAGCAGGACCTCTTCGATGAGGGCCGCCTTCCAGCGCTCCGGCTCGTCGGAGGCGTTCCACTCGTCCCCTCGTTGCGACCAGTCCCAAGCGCTCCAGATGGCCCGGTTCTCACCCGCCGAATGGCCCGAGTACGCCCGGTGTGCCGGCCCGAGGATGCCCTGCTCACCCTCGATCTTCAGCAGTTGGGCCTCGATCGTGTCCGACGTCCTGCCCAAGCGCTGCGCCGCAATCGCCGCCAATGACCGTATTGGCGCAAGCGCCGTGTACCGGAGTCCGAACTGGTCGTAGCGCGATCGGTATCTTCGTGCACGTTCGGCTATGGCGCGCATCGTCCGAGTATCGCAGCCTCCAGGGCTCCGAAGCCTCCGCCGATCGTCTAGTAGACACCGGGACTTGGCTTCGCCAGACTCGCGCGCCGCGCACTCCGGCGCAAAGGCTCTCCGGACCGAGTGCCGACCGCGCCACCTTCACGGTGGCGTCGGCCTGCGACCCCGAGGCTCTCCAACCGCTCGCAGGCAGCGCGACGAACAGGCCGCCCGCAGCCAGACCGCCGGCTCGGATCGCACGCCTGGAGACGCGCCTGCGGCGGTCGCTGGCGCGTCGGCGATTTCGCCGTACCTCCGCCCCGCGCGTGCTCGTCGTCGATGTCGTGCAACCCGCCCCCGATCACGGCGCCGGGCATCTCAGGATCACGTGGGTCCTGCGCCTCTTGCGGTCGCTGGGCTGCCACGTGACACTCTTCACCACCCAGCAGCGCGTGCGACGCGACCCCTACACTAGGCAGCTGGAGCGGCTCGGGATCGAGGTGGAGCTGAGCGCCCCGTCGTTCGACGCGTTCGCAGAGGCCCGCGGCGGTCTGTACGACCTGGTTCTCCTGAGCAGTCCCGACGCGGCGTCGGCATCGATCGACGTGTCGCGCCGCGCCTTCCCTGATGCCACCGTGCTCTATGACAGCGTGGATCTGCACTTCCTGCGCCAGGAACGCCGGGCCGAGATCGTCGGGGGAGCCAGCGAGCGCGACTACTGGCTCGACAAGGAGCTTGAGTGCATCAGGCATAGCGACATCACCCTGACGGTCACCGAGAACGAGGCGCAGATCGTGCGTTCGCTCGTGCCCTCGGCGCGCACGTTCGTGCTACCGGTCGTCTACGCGCCGGACCCGAAGCCTCGGCTGCCCTACGACGCCACGAGCGACCTCCTGTTCATCGGCGGCTTCCTGCACGACCCCAACATCGACGCAGTGCGCTATCTCGCGCGTGAGATCCTGCCGCTGATCACCGCCGAGGTCGACGCGCGCCTGTGGGTGATCGGCCCGCATCCCCCGGACGAGATTCGTGCGCTCGCATCCGCGTCGGTGGTGGTGACGGGCCACGTGCCCGACGTCGCCGGCCACCTGCGGCGAGCGCGCGTCTTCGTGTCGCCCGTTCGCTTCGGCGCCGGGATGAAGGGCAAGAACGCGCACGCCATGGCCTACGGAGTTCCGCTCGTCACGACGACGGTTGGCGCCGAGGGGATGGACCTCGTTGACGGTGAGCACGTGCTGATCCGGGACGGAGCCGAGTCCTTCGCCGCCGCGGTGGTCGCCTTGTACCGCGATCCGGTGCTCTGGGGGCACCTGGCAAAGAGGTCCCGGGAGGTCGCGCAAGCGCGCTGGAGCCCCGAGGCGATGCGCTCGAAGCTGGACGCGCTGCTCGCCCCGGCGGCACGATCCCGAGGCGCACACAGGCCATGAACGGGCGCGCCTCCGGACCGGACCGGGCTGCGGAGTTCGCGCTCGTCTCCCAGGTGGTGCCGCCCTCGTGGTCGGGCCAGGCCGTGCTGATCCGCCGGCTGCTCACCGGCTTGGACCCGCGGAGCTTCTGCCTGCTGACCTCCGATCAGGGCATCTACGGCGGCGGGCACATCCAGCCCCTCGAGACGAGGTACTACCGGTTGCCTGTAGCGAGAACCCGCTACCTGCATGGCAACAAGTGGCTGCTCCTCGGATCCGCGCTCGCGGGTGCGGGAGCCGGGATCGCCCACCGCGCCGTTCACATCGCCCGCGTGGCCCGGCGCGAGCGCTGCCGCGCGATCGTCGCGTTCACCGGCGACTTCCACGACCTGCCGGCAGCCTCGATCGCCGGACGGTTGCTGGGCCTGCCGCTCTATGTGTACATGTGCGACTACTACTCCCATCGTGAGCTCTACGAGCCGGCGCGGCGCAAGCTGTCGCCCATCATCGAGCGCATCGTGGTCAGGGGCGCGGCCCGCGTGATCTGCGGCACGGACACGCTGGCCGATGCCCTGGCCGATCGCTACGACATCGAGCCGGCAGTGATTCATCATCCCGTGGACCTGTCGCTGTACAACCTGACCTCCACTGCGCCCCACGTCCTGATCTCGCAGCCGGCACGGATCGTGTACACGGGGACGCTCTACGAGGCCCAGCTCGACGCCGCCCAGAACCTGCTCGCGGCGCTCGACCAGCTGCACCGGCGACCCGCCGTCCTACACATCTATGGCGGGCAGTCGGCGGAGGAGTTGCAGGAACGCGGGCTCGCGGGGAAGCTCGTCGTCCATCCGCACGCAGCCGGGCGGGAGATCGCTGCGATCCAGGAGGGCGCCGACGTCCTGTTCCTGCCGCTCGCCTTCCGCTCGCAGTACCCGGAGGTCGTGCGCACCTCGGCCCCGATGAAGTTCGGCGAGTACCTGGCCGCCGGAGGTCCGATCCTCGTCCACGCACCCGCCAACGCTTTCATATCCGAGTACTGCCGGCGGCACGATTGCGCCGTCGTCATCGAGGACCCGGATCCACGGAGCCTGCTGCCTGCCATCGAGGCGCTCATCGCCGACGACGCGCTGCGCGCGAGGTTGATCCGCAATGCGCGACAGCGCGCCGCACACGACTTCAGCCTCGACGTCGCCCGCGCGCGATTCTGCCGGCTGCTGAATCTGGACAACCCGCACCGGAGCACTGCATGAGAGGCCGGAGAAGGCGGCCGCGAATCCTCCTCGTCGCGATGGCCAACAGCGTTCACACCGCGCGCTGGATCAGCCAGCTCGCCGACGAAGGCTGGGACCTGCATCTCTTCCCCGTCTCCCATCGGCCCCTCCACAGCGACCTGCGCAGGATCACGGTCCATCCACCGGTGCGACGACCGCGGCCCGACCTCGATCACAGCGTGCACCAACGCGGCATCCGCTGGCCTCTGCCGAGAGGATCGGTGCGCCTGGAGTGGACGCTGGAGCGGATGTCGCGGACCAATCGAGCTGCGAGGCTCGCTCGCGTCATCTCCCGGTTGCGCCCCGACATCGTTCACTCCCTCGAGATGCAGCACTCGGCGTACGTCACGCTCGAGAGTCGCCGTCTGCTCGGAGGCGAGCGTTTCCCGCCCTGGATCTACTCCTGCTGGGGCAGCGACCTCTACTACTTCGGCCGGCAGCCCGAGCACGTCGAGCGCGTCGAAGCCGTCCTGTCCGCCTGCGACTACCTGATTACGGACTGCGACCGCGACCGCGACCTCGCCGCCGAGTACGGCTTCACTGGCACCTTCCTCGGCGTCTTCCCCGGCCCAGGTGGCTTCCACGTCGACCGGATGCGACAGATGCGCTGCTCGGCGCCGGCCTCGTCGCGACGCGTGATCGCCCTCAAGGGCTACCACGACGACCTCTGGGTCGGGCGCGCGCTCGTCGCCCTCGAGGCGATCCATCGGCTGAGCACATCGCTCACGGAGTACGAGGTCGTCATCTACTCGGCCGAGGACAATGTTCGTCACGCGGCTGACTACATCTCGAGGACGACCGGCCTCAGGATCACCGTGCTCCCGGAGAGCCCGCCGGACGAGATCGTGGCCTTGATGGGACGCGCACGGATCGCCATCGGCGTGAACATCAGCGACGGCGTACCGAACTCGATGCTCGAGGCGATGGTCATGGGCGCGCTGCCAATCCAGTCCGACACGATCTCGACGCGGGAATGGATATCCGACGGCGAGAACGGCCTCCTCGTCGCACCCGAGGACCCCGACGACGTCGAGCGCGCGCTGCGCCGTGCGCTGGCTGACGACGGCCTCGTCGAGCGCGCCGCCCGGCTCAACGAGGAGCTAACGGACGCTCGCCTCGCCTATCCGGTGGTCGCGCCGCGCGTCGCCGAGCTGTACCGGCGGGTGGCACGTGAGAACGGGGCCGGTCGCGGCGGCGACGCGCCGCCGGCCCGGGCAAAGGTCGCGGTGATGTCCGAGTACCTGCCGCCCGCGCGGACGTGGTCCGGTCAGGCGTCGGTCCTGCACCGGCTGCTGTCGGGCGTCGATCGCGGCTCGTACTGCCTGCTGTCGCGCGTCGACTTCGAGTTGCCGGAGCACCGTGCCGCGCCGCGCCGGCTGCCGGCGCCGTATCACCACCTCGGCGATGCGGTGCTCGCGTCGCCCGAGGACGCGCGCGGCATGCACCGCTGGGCGATCCGGCGCCGCCGCACCTGGAGCGCTGTGCGCGCGGTGGCGCGCGGCGCCGCCGCCGTCCGCAGCGAGCGCTGCGGCGCCGTCGTTGCCGCCCCCGACCGCGTCGAGGACCTCGCGATCGCGTTCGCGATCAGTCGCCTGACCGGCGCGCGCTTCTACCCGTACCTGTTCGACGACTACGCGACGAAGTGGCGGCACCCGAGCGAGCAGGCGCTCGCGCGGCGCCTGGAGCCGTTTCTGCTCAGGCGGGCCGCCGGCATCATCGTCCCGAACGAGCACCTGGGCGAGGAGCTCCGCCGCCGCCACGGCGTGACGACGACCGTCGTGCGCAATCCGTGCGACCTCTCGGCATACGAGTCGCACCGCGCCGAGCAGGCCGGCGACCGGCTGCTCCCCGCCGCCATCGTCTTCACCGGGGCCGTCTACCACGCGCACTACGGCGCCTTTCGCGCCCTGCTGGCGGCGATCGAGCTGCTGGACTCCGGGTCCGCGCGGCTGCACCTCCACACCGCCTCCGACCCCGCGCTGCTGGCAGGGCAGGGGCTGCGCGGCCCGATCGACTTTCACCCGCATGCGCCGGCCGAGGCGATGCCGCGGATCCAGCAGGCCGCCGACGTGCTCTTCCTGCCGCTCGCCTTCGACTCGCCGTACCCCGAGATCGTGCGCACTTCGGCACCGGCCAAGATGGCTGAGTACCTCGCCGCCGGCCGGCCGATCCTCGTCCACGCGCCGGCCGACTCGTTCGTCAGCAGCTACTTCCGGCGCCATGACTGCGGCGTGGTCCTCAGCGAGGACGATCCGGCGGCGCTCGCACGGGCGCTGGAGCGACTTGTCGGCGACACGGCACTGCGCGCGCGGGTCTGCGCGGCGGCCCGGGAGCGCGCCCGCCTGGACTTCCACCCCGACCGCGCACGGGCGGCGTTCGCCGAGCTCGTCGGGCTTCGGGGATGATGCCGGGCTGATGACCGCCCCCGCCGACACCTCGGCCGACCACGAACCCCGCCGGACCTCGCCGCGTGTGCTCGTCCTCGGCGGCTCGGGCATGCTCGGGCACAAGCTCTGCCAGGTGCTCGGCGCGCGCCTGGACGTCCACGTGACCGTGCGCGACGGCGACCTCGCACCGGCGCGGCTGGCGCTGCTCGATCCCGCCCGCACGACGACCGGCGTGTCGGCGGAGAGCTTCGACAGCGTCGAGTCCGCCGTCGCCGCGCGCGATCCGGACGTCGTCGTCAACTGCATCGGGATCGTCAAGCAGGCCGCCGAGGCACGCGATCCGCTCGTCAGCATCACGGTCAACTCGCTGTTTCCCCACCGCCTGGCGCAACTCTGCCGCGCACGAGGTGCGCGCCTGATCCACGTCAGCACGGACTGCATCTTCAGCGGGAGGGACGGCATGTACGGCGAGAACGACATCCCGGATCCCGTCGACCTGTACGGCCGCAGCAAGCTGCTCGGCGAGGTCGACGACGGCTGCCTGACGATTCGCACGTCGATCATCGGTCGCGAGCTCTCCGGCGCCGGCGGGCTGCTCGAGTGGTTTCTCGCCCAGCACGGCAGCGTACGCGGGTTCCGGCGCGCGATCTTCAGCGGCCTGACCACCGAGGCGCTGGCCGAGCTGCTCGCCACGCTCATCTGCGAGCATCGAGAGCTCAACGGGATCCGGCACGTGGCATCCGCGCCGATCAGCAAGCACGACCTGCTCGGCATGCTGCGCGAGGCCTACGGTCTGGACGTGCAGATCGTCGCCGATGACGAGATGATCTGCGATCGAAGCCTGGACGGCACGAAGCTCGAGCGGGAGACGGGCGTGCGCGCGCCATCATGGGCGCAGATGATCGCGGCGCTCGCAGCCGACGAGACCCCCTATGAGCAGCTGAGGAGCGCAACGGATCCATGCTGACCGGCAAACGCATCGTGATCACCGGCGGCACGGGTTCGCTCGGAAGCGTCCTCGTCCGCCGCCTGCTGTCCGGCGCCCTCGGGACTCCGGAGAAGATCACCGTCTTCTCGCGCGACGAGGCCAAGCAGCACACGATGCGATTGGCCTACCAGCGGCTGGAGTCCGCGACGGACGAGGTCATCTACCACAACTACGAGCGGCTGCTGCGCTTTGCGATCGGCGACGTGCGCGACTACGCGAGCGTCAGCTCCGTGCTGCGCGACGCGGACATCGTCTTCAACGCCGCGGCGCTCAAGCAGGTGCCTACCTGCGAGTACTTCCCCTACGAGGCGGTGAAGACGAACATCGCAGGCGCCGAGAACATCGTCCGGGCGATCCGCGAGGGCGGGCTGGCAGTGGAGACGGTGATCGGCATCTCGACCGACAAGGCCGTCAAGCCGGTGAACGTCATGGGCATGACGAAGGCGATCCAGGAGCGGATCTTCGTCCGGGCCAACCTCGACGCTCCGGGCACGCGCTTCGTCTGCGCCCGGTACGGCAACGTGCTCGCCTCGCGCGGCTCGGTGATCCCGCTGTTTCACCACCAGATCCGCCACGGAGGACCGATCACGATCACCGATGTCGAGATGACGCGCTTCCTGCTCAGCCTGGAGGAGGCGGTCGACACCGTGCTCGCGGCGCTGGCCCACGGCGAGCCCGGCCAGACGTACATCCCGCGGGTCCCGTCGGCGCGCGTCGTCGACATCGCGCACGCGCTGATCGGCGAGCGCCCGATCGAGATGGTCGTGACCGGGATACGTCCCGGCGAGAAGATCCACGAGATCCTCCTCTCCGACGAGGAGTCGCACCTGACGGTGACGCAGGGCGACTACCACGTGATCCTTCCGATCCTGCCCGAGCTGCGTCCCGCCGAGCTCGACGTGCCGACGCTGGAGCGCGAGTACAGCTCCGGCACCGACGTCATGTCGCGAGAGCAGGTCGCCGAGTTCCTTGCCAGGCACAGGCTCCTGCCGGATCACGAGCTCGTGCTGGAGGAGGACATGCTCAGGTGAGGGCGCCCGGATGAAGGTGATGACCCTCCTCGGAACGCGCCCCGAGATCATCCGACTCAGCCGCATGATCGAGAAGCTCGACGCGGTCTGCGAC
>JBBSMC010000065.1:0-16782 GCA_038233375.1 Solirubrobacterales bacterium | reverse complement strand
GCCGGTGAACGGCAGCTCCTTGCCGCCGAGGCTCACAGCGCCGTTGTCCTCGGAGTCGTCCTCGGCCGACGAGCAGCCCGGATCGCTGCCGAAGTCGATCTTCCCGTCGCCGTCGTTGTCGACGCCGTCCGAGCACTCCGGTGCATCGTCGCCGGCTCCCCCGTCATCGCCGGCGCCGGCGTCGCCGGCGCTGCCGCTGCCGTCGTCCCCGGTACCGGCGCCGGGCGTCGTGGTAGTGGTACCGGGTGTCGTGACGGTGGTCGTCGGCGTCGTGGTCGTCGGCGTCGTGGTCGTCGGCGTCGTGGTCGTCGGCGTCGTGGTCGTCGGCGTCGTGGTCGTCGGCGTGGTGGGCGTCGTCACGGCCGCAGGCGCGACTGCGAGCGACTCGGACTGCGCGGCCGAGACCTGCGCGAGCGCCGAGTCGCCGATCCCCAGCACGTAGACGTCGAGCGCGTGGCGCACGCCGTACGGCGTGCCCGCGACGTCGGCCTGCGTGCCACCGGTCTCCGATGAGTCATCGGCGTTGCAGACGATCGGCAGCAGCGTGGGCAATCCGCCCACCGTATCCGGGGTGCCGTCGGCGCAGCCGTCCGGAACCAGATTCAGAAGGGGCACACTGAGTCCGGTGCCCCCGAGCTCGATCACCTTCGAGGTGTTCTCCTGCTCCGTCGCGCCTCCGCGACACGCGCGCGACCGGCTGGTGGATTGCGCGACGTCGGCGATTGCCGCGCCCGCGCCGGCCGAGAGATCCGCAACGTTGCTGAACCCGTTCGCGGTCTGGCAGGTCCCGTCGCTGGTGATGTTGCCGATCGAATCGGCGGCCCGGATGGTCAGGGCGGGCACGTCGCCGGGGACGCCGGGCAGCGGAACGGCGCCCCCGAGCGCGAGGCCGGCAAGGGTGAAGGAATTGAACGAGCCCGTGTTCGTGGTCCGGGAGCGGACCCGAGCGGCCTCGATGCAGATACCGGAGCCGGTGCAAAGACCAGCGAGCAGATCGTCGGCGATCGCCCTGTCCACCGCTGCATCGCCCGCCACGGTGTCGGCGCCTTCGATGATCTCGTTGCCGAAGAGTGCTGCCACCGTGACGTGGCCGTGATACGTGCCGTCGGCACGCTGCTCGCCGCGCGAGCGGCCGATGACGATGTCCTCGTCCTCGGCGCTACCGGTTTCGTCGACGGTGAACGGACGCGTGTTGCTGGGCGCGAGGTCGACGACCGCGGCGGTGCCCTGGCCGTGCGGGTTGGTGCCGTGCAGCGGCGGCTCCGTCATCGGATTGGTCGACTCGGTCACCGCCCGCGGCTCGACGGCCTGGAACGAGCGCAGGTCGTTCTTGACGGTCGCCCCGCTCGAGAACGTCGGCAGGGCGATCAACAGGCCGGTGGCGAGGGCGATTGCCCCAGCCCCGATGGAACGGCTGCGATGAGCCATGGGCTCCCCCTCTAAGACTCGGACGAAGCTGTCCTTATACCCGGTTTATCGGCATCCGCAAAATCGCGGGCCGCAAATCACAGCCGGTCGCCCGGATTCTGCACCCGTGCCCGCGGCCGCCCCTTGCCGATCGTCACGCGGATGACGATCCGCCGGCGGGCGTAATGCGCGCCCGGCGCGCCGGCCAGCGCGTGCAGCACATGGGTCCCTCGGCTCAGCTTCGGCAGCAGCAGCCCGCCGAGCGGGCACAGCGTCGGCGGGCCGCCGTCGAGGCGGCACTGCAGCGGCGACGGTGCGCGGTCGGTGGAGCGAAAGACGATCAGCAGACGACCGTCGACGAGCCCGATCCGGCGCACGGCGGTCGCACTGGCCGCGGGCAGCAAGCGACGCAGGAAGACGTCGGCCACCCGATTGCGGTCCCCGCCGACGAGGTTCGACGCCGATGACGCGAAGGCCGCCGTCCCGCCGTCGGCGCTCAGCGACGGCCGGCCCGGTGGCGGCGCCGCGTGCTCGCGCCCGCGCAGGCGCCCGCGGGAGGTGACGTCGGCGAGCACGGTCGTGTCGCGCCCGACATCGCGGACGAACACGTCCAGGCCCTTGGCTTCCTCGGCCACCAGGTCGTCGGCGCGCGACGCGAAGGCGACATAGCGCCCGTCCGGTGTGATCGTCGGCAGATAGGAGGCGCCGCCGCCCTCCTCGTTCGTCGTGCTCACGCTGACGCGCCGCGTCGAGCCGCGCACGTTGTCGCGCAGGAAGATGTCCGTGCTCCGGTTGCGATCGCGGCCGGCGAGGTTCGTCGCATCGGACTCGAAGACGACGAAGCGCCCGTTGCGACTGATGTCGGACACCTGCGCCCGCCCTCCGGCAAGCTGGCGGTTCTGTCCACCGCCACCGCCGCGGGCGACGCTGATCAGCTTCGTGCGCCCTGTCGCGAGGTCACGGCGAAAGACGTCCTCGCGGCCGTTGCGGTCGCCGGCGACGAGGTTCGAGGCATCCGAGGAGAAGCTCACGTAGCGCCCGTCCGGGCTGATCGCGGGCGCCGAGGAGTCGCCGTCGGCGCGCTCGCCGCGCCGGCCGGCGCTGACGAGGGCGATGCTGCCGGTCACCATGTTTCGCACGAACACGTCCTCGCCGTCGTTCGTGTCGCCGGGGACGAGGTTGGCGGCACGCGACGTGAAGACGAGCAGGCGACCGTCGGCGGACAGGTCGGGGTCGTAGGATGCGCCGTCGGCCTCTCTGCCGTCGGGCGTGACGCTGGCGCGGACGAGGCCGGCGTCCGGCACGCTCACGAACACGTCCGAGAAGCGGTTGCCGTCACCCGCGACGAGGTTAGTCGCGCGCGACGTGAAGGCGACGTGACTGCCGTCGGCGTCCAGCACGGGCTGCCTGGAGGACCTGTCGGCCGCCTCCCCACCTGGGGCGACGGAGACGAGCTGCACGGCGCCCGTGCCCTGGTCGTAGACGAAGACGTCGCGCAACCTCCCGTTGCCGTCCTCCCCTGGCGTGAGGTTGGTGGCCGCGGAGATGAACGCGACGCGCCGAGCGTCGGCGGAGAGCGAGGGCTGCGTGCTCGGGCCGTTGGGATCGCTCTCGGTGGCCAGGCGCACGCGCACCGTGCGCTGCGGCGACGGCCCGGCGAGCGCGATCGTGGCGGGACCCAGCAATCCGAGCGTCAGGCCCACGCCCACCACGATCCCGCGGATCGCACCTGCTCGGCGGCGGCTGCGCACCGGGCAGTTGTACCGCAGGCGCGGCGGCGGCAACACCGGTAGGCCGGGACCAGCCTCGGTCGCCGAACACCCCAAGCTCGCGGAACGTAGGTTCAGGACGCTGAACTGCATGTGTCTCCTCTCACCCTGCCTCAGCGCTTCAGCCCGCAGGTGTCGATCGCCACGCGCCGCACGAAGCGCGACAGCCGCGGCAGGAGCTCTGGGCGCTGCTGCGTGTCGGGGTAGCGGAGCGTGCCCTCCTCGGTCTGGACCGCAAACTCGAAGATCTGGGCCGGTGGAGCGGGCGGGACCGCCTCGTCGCCCGTCTGGAGGAGCAGAAGATCGCGCTTGAGGTCGCGCCCCTCGATGATCTGCGCACTCGTGAGGTTCCTGGCGGGCCCGTCGTTGCAGCGCGCGGTCTGATCGGACACGAGCAGGGTGAGCTTCGCCCCCGCGACCGTGCCGTCGCGCTCGACGACGAACAGATCGGGCGACGGTGTGCCGCAGCCGGCCGCCATGACGGCCGTCGACGTCAGCAGGAGCGCGGTTCGCGCGCGCAGCGCGCAGAACCGGCCTCCATCGACACTCAACCCGTACTCCAGAGTAAGAAAAGGCGACAACCACGGGCCCTATCCGCACGGTACCTCGACCTCGACCTGAGCCTCATGTCCCCCTCGCCACCCCTCCACGGCGCGGATCTCCGGCCCCGGAGAGCTCTCCGGAGTCCGGATCTCGGGTCACGGCCTGCACGCCGCCGAAGAACATGCTCTTGCTGCGGAATGCCTTGATCTCGTGGGGATCGCACGCGAGTTCCTCGAGCGGAATCCCGGGTTCGGCGTAGATCACGCCGCCTTCGAAGTGCACGCGCGGCTCGGCCAGCGCGGCGGCGGCCGGGAGACCGTGGTCGACGACCGCGACGATCGTCTGCAGGAGCGCCGAGCGGATCCGGTTGGAGCCCGAGGAGCCCAGCGCGACGTGCACGTCGCCCCCGGCCGTGACGACCGTCGGCGACATCATCGACGGCATCCGCCGTCCCGCGGGCGCGTGATGGAAGCCCATCGGGCTGAGATCCTCCTCGCCCATGATGTTGTTGACGTGGATCCCGGTGCCCGGCACGACGATGCCCGACCCCTCGCCGTTGGTACAGGTCACCGAGCACGCCCGGCCGGCCCCGTCGATGACGGAGATGTGCGTCGTCGAGCCCAGCCGCGAGCCCAGCGAGCCGAGAAACAGCTCCGCGAAACCCGCTTCGGCGAGTCCGTCGAGAAACTCGGGCGTGCGCTCGTCCTGCGCCTCCTCCATCGCGGCCACGATCGCCTGCAGCGACGGCGGTCCGCCCGGAGTGCGGTTCAGGCGCCCGAGCGCGAGCGCGAGCAGGATGCCGCCGGCCGATGGCGGCGGGTTGGTGAAGACGTCGCGATCGCGGTAGCGCACGCACAGCGGCGCGCGCTCGATCGCCTCGTAGCGGCGCAGGTCCTTCCCGGACAGGATCCCGTCGTGAGCCGCGATCCAGTCGACCACCGCGGCGGCGATGTCACCTGTGTAGAACGGGGCCGCGCCCTCGTTGCCGAGGCGCTCGATCGTGTCGCCCAGCGCCTCGTCGCGCCAGAGGTCGCCGACGTCCAGCAGCCTTCCCGACGGCGCGTAGACCGCCTCGCACTCGGGCGTGGTGCGCAGGATCAGCTCCAGCAGGTGGATGACCTCGGCCTGCTGGGCGTTGACGGTGACGCCGGCGCGCGCGAGCGCGGCGGCGGGCGCCGCGAGGTCAGGCAGCGGAACCGAGCCCCAGCGGCGCATCGCGGCCTCGATGCCCGCGGGGTTGCCGTACGTCCCGCACGACGCGGCGCCGACGTGGAAGATCTGCGTCGCGTCGCCGCCGAAGTCGACCTCCACCGGCACGAGCGGCGCCCGATCCTGCGGGTCGCGGCCGGAGCCGGGCGCGGAGACGAAGAAGTCCAGCAGCACCGGGTCCGCGCCGGGCTCGGCCACGAGCATGTAGCCGCCCGCACCCGGCCCGGTCAGCAGCGGCTCGGCCACCCACGAGGTCAGCATCGCCGCGCACGCCGCATCGACGGCGTTGCCACCGGCGCGCAGCAGATCGGCGCCGGCCTGGGCGGTCAGCGGATGGCCCGCGGCGACCATCCCTGGGGAACGTTGATTCACGGCACGAGGCTAGTACACACATCCGCAAGTTCGGCGGGCGCGATCCGTGCCGCCGGGCATCCGGCAAGACCTCGCAGAACTTCCGGCTGGAGGTACGAGCCGTTCGCCTGAGCCTGCATGAACGCGCCCAGCGCGTCGCGGCCGTGCGTCAGAACCGGCGCGGCATGAACTCGGGCACGTCGAGCTCGGTGACGCCGAGCCCGCCGCCGCGTCGCGCGGGCGCCGTTTCGGGCTCAGGCTCGGGCGCGGCCGCCGGGCGGTAGTCGTCGCGCTCGCCGGGAGCGCGGTAGTTACGGTCGCGCGGGTGGCGGTAGTCCTGCGGCGGACGGCGGCTGTCCTGCCGCGCGGGCGGCCGGCCGGCCCGCGACACGCGCGGCTCGCCGGTCGGCTCCTCGAGGCGCCGCGGGGCGGTCTCGCCGCTGTAGCGCGTCGCCACGACCGTGACCCAGACCTGGTCCTCGAGCGTCTCGTCGACCATCGCGCCGAAGATGATGTTCGCTTCGGGGTGAGCGGCCTCGGACACGGCCTTCGCCGCCTCGTTGATCTCCCACAGCGAGAGGTCGCGGCCACCGGTGATCGACAGCAGGATCGAGTGCGCGCCCTCCATGCTCGTCTCCAGCAGCGGCGAGGAGACGGCCGTGTTGGCGGCGTCGACGGCGCGGCTCTCGCCCGTGCCCATGCCGATGCCCAGCAGCGCGTTACCGGCGTCGGCCATGATCGTGCGCACGTCGGCGAAGTCCAGGTTGATGACGCCGGGCAGCGTGACGAGGTCCGAGATCCCCTGCACGCCCTGGCGCAGCACGTCGTCGGCGACACGGAAGGCCTCGACCATCGAGGTGTGCTTGTCGAGCACCGACAGCAGGCGATTGTTCGGCACGACGATCAGCGTGTCGACCTCGTCCTTGAGCGCCTGGATGCCGACGTCGGCTTGATCGCGGCGGCGCGAGCCCTCGAAGCCGAAGGGCTTGGTGACGATGCCGACGGTCAGCGCGCCGAGCTCGACGGCGATCCGCGCGACGACGGGCGCCGCGCCGGTGCCGGTGCCGCCGCCCGCGCCGGCGGCGACGAAGATCATGTCCGAGCCCTTCAGCAGGGCCTTGATGCGGTCGTAGTCCTCCATCGCGGCGGCACGGCCGAGATCCGGGTCCGAGCCCGAGCCGAGCCCGCGGGTGAGGTTCGCGCCGATGTGCAGCGTGATGTCCGCGGCGGACTCCTGCAGTGACTGCAGGTCCGTGTTGATCGCGAGGAACTCGACCCCCGCGACCTGCGCCTCGACCATGCGGTTGATCGCGTTGGAGCCACCGCCGCCGACGCCGACGACGCGGATGACGGGCTGACCCGCCGGCTTGGCCTGGCCGAACGGCGTGGCGCGCTCCGTCGGTTCGTTGCGGGCGAAGACGTCGTCGAAGTCGGGCTCGGGCGTGCGGACGCGGCGCGTGCGCTCGCCGGCCGGCGTCGCGGGCTCGAGCAGGTTGTCGGGCAGCTCGGAGGAGAAGGCGGAGCGCAGCCGATCCTGCGGCGTCGGGATGACGGGCTCGTCCTCCTCGATCGGCTCGGACGGATGCGACAGCGACGGGTGCGGCGCGTCACGCGGCGGGATCTCCTCGATCGGCGTCGCGACGGGCTGGGCCTCGGCGTCGGCCTGCTTGGCGTCCTCCTCGGTCTTGCGGAAGAGCGCGGCCAACGGCCCCTCCCTCATGCTCGCGCGCTTACCGGATGCCATGAGAGAGAACCTCCTTCGCGAGGTCGCGATAGGACTGGGCGGCGGTGCCGTCAGGGTCGTACTTCAGAACGGACATCCCCTTCACGGGTGCCTCCGCAAACCGCACCGTCTTCTTGATGCGCGACGCGAACAGCCGATCGCCGAAGTTCTCCTCGAGGATCTCGATCGCTTCCTTGGCGTGAACCGTCCGCGTATCCATCATCGTCGGCAGGATGCCTTCGATCTGAACGTCCGGATTGAGGTTCTCTCGGATCATCTGGAGCGTGTTCTGCAGCTGGATCAGCCCTCGCATCGACAGATACTCGCACTGCACGGGGACGATCACCTTGTCAGCGGCCGTCAGGGCGTTGATCGTGAGCAGTCCGAGCGACGGCGGCGTGTCGATGCAGATGAAGTCGTAGTCGTCCTTGACGGCGGCCAGCGCCTTGGCCAGCGAGCGCTCGCGGCCGATCTGCGTGGACATCGCGATCTCCGCGCCGGCGAGGTCGATCGAGGCGCACGCGACGTCGATCTCGCGGCGGCGGATGACCTGCTTGATCGGGATGTGATGCACGAGGACGTCGTACATCGACAGCTCCAGCGTGTCCGGGTCGATGCCCTGCGACATCGTCAGGTTGCCCTGCGGATCCATGTCGACGCACAGCACGCGATGGCCGGTCTCGGCGAAGGCGGCGGCGAGGTTGAGCGTCGTCGTCGTCTTCGCCACGCCGCCCTTCTGGTTGGCGAAGGCGATGACCCGCGCCTGCTTGTGCTCGTCGGAGCTGTGGAAACCGGACACGTGCCCTTATTCGTAGATGCGCGGGGGATTCCTTCACCCGCGCACGACTAGCATCCGCATCGGATGATCAGCCACTCAGACGACGTGCCGTGGAAGCGTCACGAGCACGGTGAGCTGCGCGCCGATCGGCAGCGTCTGAGCCCTCCCGGCAGGCCCGGGGGCGCGTCGCTCAGCCGCTACCGAATCGCACCCGGTGACCGCTCCATGCCTGTGCACGTGCACGTCGACGAGGAGGAGCTGTTCTTCGTCCTCGGCGGTCGCGGCCTGGTCTGGCAGGGTGAGTCCGTCTACGCGGTGGGCGCAGGAGATCTCGTCGTCCACCTCGCGGACGACGAGCCACACACGCTGCTGGCGGCGGCCGGCGCCGACACGCCGCTGGAGGTGCTCGCCTACGCCAGCGGCTCGGCGACCGGGCTGACGCACCTGCCGCGCGCGGGCGTCACCTGGGTCGGGTCGCGCTGGCTGCCGCAGGATGCGCCGCACCCGTTCGCCGCCGAGCCGCCCGCCGGCGAGCTGCCGGCGATCGCGCCGCGCCCGGCGACGATCGTCGCCCTCGACGACGTCGAGGGATCGCTGCAGGACCGCGGGCCGGTGCACCGCACCCGCCGCGACCTCGGCAGGGCCGCCGGCTCGCAGCTGAGCGGGCTGCAGCACGTCACGGTCACGCCCGGCCGGCGGTCGTCGGTGCGTCACTGCCACTCGCAGGAGGACGAGATCTTCGTAGTGCTCGAGGGCAGCGCGACGCTCCTGCTCGGCGACCAGCGCCATCCCGTGCGGCCGGGCTCGGTCGTCTCGCGTCCGGCTGCGACGGGCGTCGCGCACTCCTTCGAGGCCGGCGACGACGGGCTCGTCATGCTCGCCTACGGCACCCGCGAGCCGGCCGACGAATGCTGGTATCCCGACTCGCGCAAGATCTCCTCGCGCGGCCTGGGCGTCATCCATCGCGTGCAGCCGCTGGACTACTGGGACGGCGAGGAGTGACGCTGCTCGAGCGCCGCCTGCTCGTCGTGACGGGCAAGGGCGGCGTCGGCAAGACCACGGTGGCCGCCGCGCTCGGGCTCGCCGCCGCGCGCACGGGCAAGCGCACGATCGTCGCGGAGGTCGCCCAGCGCGGCGACGTCGCGAGCGCGTTCGACCGCCCCGGATCGCAGCCGTTCGAGGAGGTCGAGATCGCGCCGGGCCTCTTCCACATCTCGATCGACCCCCAGGACGCGCTGGACGAGTACCTGCGCGACCAGCTCCCCTCCGCGGCCGTCGCCGAGCTGCTCATCCGCAGCAAGGTGTTCGCGATCGTCGCCGCGGCAACGCCGGGCATGCGCGAGCTGCTGACCGTCGGCAAGCTGTGGGAGCTGGCGCAGCTCGACCGCCGCACGCCCGGCGCCGACGCCTACGACCTCGTCGTCGTGGACGCGCCGGCAACCGGTCACGGCGTCGCGGTGCTCTCGGCGCCGCGCACGTTCGCCGCCGCGGCCGGCAGCGGGCCGGTGGCGCGGCAGGGCAGGATCATCGACGCGATGCTGTCGGACCCCGAGCAGATCGCGGTCATCGCGGTCGCGCGCGCGGAGGAGCTGGCGGTGACGGAGACCGGCGCGCTGCGCGACTCGTTGATGGAGCGCATGGGCCTGCCGCTCGAGCGCGTCGTCGCCAACGCGCTCGATCCCGACCGCTTCAGCCCGCGCGAGGCGACGCGCCTGGAGCCGTACGCCGAGGATCCCGCGGTGGCCCGCGCGCTGCGCGGCCATCGGCGCGCGCTGCGCCAGCGCGCCCAGCTCGCGCGCTTGAAAAAGCTCACCGGCCAGGCGCCCGCGCACCTGCCGCTGCACCCCGGCGGGCCGGACATCGAGCGGCTCGCCGACGAGCTCGAGGCACAGCTGCTGTGAGCGGCATCGGCGATCGCCTGGAGGGCAAGCGGATCTGCATCGTGGCCGGCTCCGGCGGCGTCGGCAAGACGACGGCGTCGGCGGCGCTCGCGTTGGGGCTCGCCGCCTCCGGCAAGCGGGTGGCGGTCGTCACGATCGACCCGGCGCGGCGGCTGGCCGACTCGCTCGGCCTCGAGCAGCTCGGCAACGAGCCGCGCCGCGTCGACGCCGCGCATCTCGAGGGCCACGGGATCGAGATGCGCGGCGAGCTGTGGGCGATGATGCTCGACCCCAAGGCGACGTTCGACGGGCTGATCGCCAAGCTCGCCCCCGACGCGGCGACGCGCGACGACGTGCTGGGCAACCGCATCTACGCCCAGCTCTCGAGCGCGATCGCCGGCTCGCAGGAGTTCAGCGCCGTCGCGAAGCTCTACGAGCTGCACCGCGAGGGCGGCTACGACGCGATCGTGCTCGACACGCCGCCGTCGCGCAACGCGCTGGACTTCCTCGATGCCCCCGACCGCCTGACCGCCTTCTTCGAGGGGCGTGCGCTGAAGCTCTTCCTCGTGCCGACGGGGATCGCGGGACGGCTGCTCGGCGCCGGCTCGAGCGTCGTCTTCGGGATCCTCAAGAAGCTCACCGGGGTGAACCTGCTCGAGGACATGTCGGTCCTGCTGCGCTCGATGGGCGCCCTGATCGAGGGCTTCCGCGAGCGGGCGTCGGCCGTCAAGGCGCTGCTCGCCGATCCGGCGACGACCTTCCTCATCGTCACGTCGCCCGAGCGCGAGCCGGTCGCCGAGGCGATCTTCTTTCGCCAGAAGCTGCGCGAGGCGCGGATGCCGTTCGGTGGGCTGATCGTCAACCGTGCGGCCGTGCTGACCGACGCCGAGATGATCGGCTCCGGGGAGCTCAGCGCGGCGCTGCGCGACGAGCTCGGCGACGCGCTGGCGGCGAAGGTCGCCGCCGGCGCCGAGGATCTGCGGGTGCTGTCCGCCCGCCACAGCGCGGCGATCGAACGCCTGCGGGCGGAGCTCGACGAGCCCGACCCGATCGTCGTCCCGCGCCTCGACGGCGAGGTGCAGGACATCGACGGGCTGCTGGTGCTCTACCGACACCTGGCGGGATAGCACCAGCCGGACGAGCAGCTTGAGGCCCGAGGTGCGGGGCGTTCGGTGCGGCGGACGTCGTGACGCAGAAGGTGCGGATAACGCACCTTGCGCGTGATCAGCGGAGCGCCGGGGACGGTCGTGACGCGGCGGGTGCGCATAACGCACCTTGCGCGTCATCAGCGGCAAGCGACGCCTTCCCACCGAAGGGGCGGCCGGACGTGGCGGCTGACGCGCTGGGTGACGCCGCAGCCCGGCACCGATCCTCAGGCGGCCGCCGCGCCCTCCTCGGCGAGCAGGCGGTCGGCCACGGAGCGCAGGTCGGAGTCCAGGTGCCCGCAGAGCACGTCGCGCAGCAGCGCGCGCAGGTGCCCGGTGACCTCGGAGAGCAGCTTCTCGACGCCGCCGTCCGTCGGCGCCAGGCCGGCGATGATCGAGCGCTCGAGCGAGGCGGCGTGCGCGACGCGCTCGGTGACGTGCAGGCGCTGCTCGGGCGTCGCGCAGAGCGCCGCGACGCGGCCCGCGAGGCGGCCGCTCTGCGCGCCCTCCGGCTCGAGCAGCGCACGCAGCGCGAGCAGATGGTCGGTCAGCGCCTCGAACGCGCTCGGCCGCTCGCAGCCGAGCTCGAAGCGGCGCAGCGCCCAGGCGAGCTCCCCCGAGCGCGGCGTGTGGCGGGCGATGAGGTTGCAGAAGGCGCGCAGCTCGTCCTCGGCGAGCTCGGCGATCAGCAGCACGCCGCTGGCGCGCCCACTCGAGCCTGTGGCCCCGGTCGTCCAGGGCCCGGCGCCGGCGCGCTGCCACGCGACCGGCCCGAGCGCGACGCGCAGCGGGTCGTAGAGGCGCAGCGCCGTCTGCAGCCGGCGCAGGCGCACGGCGGCCTCCGTCAGCGGATCGCCTGCGGCGGGATCGTCGATCAGCGTCACGCAGGCGAGCACGCACGGCTCGTCGGAGCCTGCGGACCAGACGGCCTCGGCGGGCGCGTCGGGCAGCTCGTCGCCGCGGATCAGCGACAGGCCCTTGCCGAGCGGCACCTCGGGCGAGACGATCTGCAGGCCGAGCAGCGGCGCGACGACGACCGCCTCGGCATGGCCCTCGAGCAGCCCGTCCTCGAGCTCGCGGTAGGCGCGGTCGAAGCGCTCGGGCGTGATGACGAACTCGGTCGCCTCGCTGAAGACGCGGCTGATGAAGACGCGCAGCGCGATGTCGGCGCGCTCGCGCGGCTCGGAGGGCACGCGCGACTCCGAGCGCTCGCGCAGGTAGTCGTCGACGCCGTCCAGCGCGCAGAGCGCACGCGACGCGGCCGGATAGGTGGGCAGCAGCTCGAGCAGGCCCTTGCGGTCGCGGATGAACGTCTCGGTCAGCGGCCGGTAGCAGTACAGCGGCGTGTCGCGCCGCGCACCGCGCGACTCGACGATCTCGAACGGCACGTCGGCGCCGTCGGCGGTCGCCTCGGCGAGCTGGAGGGCGGCCTCCTCGGCGAAGGCGCTCAGGGCGGCGTGCAGGGGGCGATGGCGCATGGTGCCAAGCGTTCGCCTCCCCACTCCGGCCTCCTGCTCGCTGCACGGGCGCTGTCAGCGTCGGACTCGTCTCGCGTCAGGGGGGTCTTGCGAATTACGTGACGACTGCGCACGCAATTCGCAAGACCCCTCCGCTCGCTCTCCCACAGCGAGGCGCCCGCAACGCGCGATAGCGCAGCAGCCCGGTCAGTCCGACTCGGGCGGGTCGTCGATCAACCGGCCGCGCAGGATGATGTCGTGGCTCGTGACGATCAGGCCCAGCCGCTGGCCGATGCCGGCGATCGCGCGCTCGAGCTCGGCATCGTCGAACGGCACGACATCGCCGGTCTCCTCGAGCACGATGTGGTGGTGGTGGTCGCCGGACGGATCGATCGGCTCGTAGCGCGCCACGCCCTCAGCGTCGAAGCGGCGCAGCAGGCCGAGCTCGTGCAGGGTCTCGAGCGCGCGGTAGACGGTCGCGGTCGACCCCGCGCTGCCCTCCTCGCGCAGCTGGTCGGCGATCTCCTGGGCCGTGAGCAGACAGGTCTGGCGGCCGAGCAGCTCGACGACGGCGGTGCGGCCCGCGCTCGCGCGCAGGCCGGCGGCGCGCAGCACGGCGTTGGAGTGCTGCACCCAGCGCTTCTGTGTCGCGTGGCTCATCGGGGCATCCTGCCACGCGGCGTGCCGGATGGCGGCGCTGGGTAGCATCGAAGGGCAATGCAAGCACCCGACGTCTCGGTGACGCCGGTCGCCTCGCACACGAAGTCCGGCCCTCGGTCGGCATCACTGGACGGGCTGCGCGGTCTCGCGGCCCTGGCGATCTTCGCCTTTCACGGGTGGCTGTACACGATGCCCGAGCCGAACGCGACCGATCGCTCTTCGGTTGGCGAGTATGCCGTCCACGAACTTCGTCTAGCGCTCGTCGCGTTCTTCGTGCTGTCAGGCTTCCTGCTCTTCCGGCCCTGGATCGCCGCCGTGCTCGAGCAGGGTCGCGCGCCCGACGTGCGCCGCTACATGCGCGCTCGCGCGGCCCGTGTCCTGCCGGCGTACTACCTCGCGCTCGTGGGTTCGGTCGCGTTGCTGTGGGGCCTGCGCGGCACACCCGGACTGCGCCTTCCGCCAGCCGAGGAACTGCCCCTGTATCTCTTCTTCGCCCAGAACTTCTCGCCGGCGAGCGTCATGAAGCTCAACCCGCCGATGTGGTCGCTGGCGGTCGAGGTGATGTTCTACGCGCTGCTGCCCCTCGTCGGCTGGCTCGCCCTGCGCCTGGCGCCGCGGCGCCGGACGCAGGCGCTCGTGCCGCTCGCGCTGCTCGCGATCGGGATGCTCTACAACTGGACGATCGCCGGCCAGGGGCTGGGCATGACGTTCTCCAAGACGCTGGCGGCGATGCTGCCGTACTTCGCGCTCGGGATGCTCGCGGCGCTGGTCGTGTACGGCCGCGTAATCGAACTGCGCGCGAAACGCATGCTGCTCGCGGCCGGCGCCGTGCTGGTCGTGGTCGACGCCTTCGCCAAGGGCGCCGCGCCCGCCAACGGGATCGACGCCACGCCGGTGTTCGCCGTCGTGCGCGACCTGCCCTCGGGCATCGGCTTCGCGCTGATCGTCGGCGCGCTCGCGGCCGCGCCCGAAGGACGGGTGCTCGGGGGACGGGTGCTGGCGACGGTGGGGATGATCTCCTACGGCTTCTACCTGTGGCACGTCCCCGTGCTCATCCTCCTACGCGGCCACGGACTGCTGCCGCTGGACCCCGTCCTCGGCTCGGCGGTCGCGTTCTTCCCGTCGCTCGCGCTCGCCGCCCTGAGCTGGGCTGCCTGCGAGCGTCCCGTGCTGCGCTGGAACGCGCGGCGCGAGCGTCGCAGGAGCGAGCGCGAGGAGCTGCTACGCCGCCGCGGCGCCGGCGGACGCGAGCTCGCCGGCGCCGGCGGACGCGAGGCCGGCGGCCGGGAGGTCAGCACAGTGCGCGCCTAGCCAGCGAGTGCCGTACTCGCGCATGCCGTCGATCAGCGGCAGCAGCGCGCGGCCCTTCTCGGTGAGCTGGTACTCGACGCGCGGCGGGACCTCGGAGAAGGTCTCGCGCTCGACGATCCCCTCCTCCTCGAGAGCGCGCAGGCGCAGCGACAGCGTGCGGGGGCTGATGCCGGCCAGCGAGCGCTCGAGCTCACAGAAGCGCGAGCGTCCCTCCGACAGGTCGCGGATCAGGAGCAGCGTCCACTTTCCGCACACGATCTCCGCGGTCTTGCAGACCGGACATGTGTCGTCCATGCCCATCACTTTACAGACTGAAGCAACGTGGCTGGACGGGGGTTGTCCGTACGTGGCTACGCCGCGCGCTGCGCCTCCACGCTGATGACGTCCTCCATGGTGGTGCCGCGCTTGCCGTCGGCGGCGAGCAGCAGCTTGAAGTCGTGCGGGCTCGTGGCGGCGAGCATCGCCTGGTCGACGTCGACGCGGCCGGCCTTGACGTGATCGAACAGCGCCTGGTCGAAGGTCTGCATGCCGTAGTACGCGCCCTCGGAGACGACCTCGGTGAGGCGGCCGGTCTGGGCCGGGTCCATGATCATGTCGCGTACGCGGCCGGTCATCCGCATGATCTCGCAGGTCGCCACGCGGCCGCCGTCGGTCGAGCGCACGAGGCGCTGGGAGACGACGCCCTTCAGGGTGCCGGCCAGCATGGCGCGGATCTGGCCCTCCATGTGCGGCGGGAAGAAGTCGATGATCCGGTTGACGGTCTCGGCGGCGTCGACGGTGTGGACGGTCGAGAACACGAGGTGGCCGGTCTCCGCCGCGCTCAACGCGGTGTGGACGGTCTCCTCGTCGCGCATCTCGCCGATCAGGATCACGTCCGGGTCCTGGCGCAGGACACGGCGCAGCGCGTGCTTGAAGGAGAGCGTGTCCTGGCCGACCTCGCGCTGGTTGATGACCGACTTCTTGTCGACGTGCAGGAACTCGATCGGGTCTTCGATCGTGACGATGTGCTTGGCCATGCGCGTGTTGATGTGGTCGAGCATCGCGGCCAGCGTGGTCGACTTGCCCGACCCGGTCGTGCCGGTCAGCAGGATGATGCCGCGCTCCTCCGCGGCGAGCTCGGAGATGACCGGCGGCAGGTTGAGCTCGGCGACCGTGCGGATGGAGTGCGGGATCGCGCGGCAGACGAGGCTCAGCGAGCCGCGCTGGCGGAAGGCGTTGACGCGGAAGCGGGCGATGCCCGTGATCGAGTACGAGAAGTCGACCTCGTGCTCGCGGGCGAGCTCGTCGAGCTTGACCGGATCGGCGAGCATCGTGCGCACGGCGGTCTCGGTGTCTTCCGGGGTCAGCGGGGCTGCCCCCTCGATCGGCCGCAACTCGCCGTCGACGCGCGTCAACGGCGGGGCCTGAATCTTGAGATGGAGGTCGGAGCCTCCGAGCTGCACGAGCGTGCAGAGAGCATTGTCGACATCGAACACGTGGCCCGCATCGGCCATCCGCGGCTGCGACGTGAGCGCCGGCGACCGATTACGACGAATGGCCAGCTCGTGCGCCGTGCTCGTGACCGACGATCTTCAAGCTCAGCGTGCCGAACAGCGGCTTCACGACGTGGAGTTCCCCCACGTGGCGCCTGGTGTCGATCGCCCAGACGCCGGTCGCGGCGAGGGCGATGTGGTCGATGTTCGCCCGCGAGCCGGGGATCCGGCGGTCGTGCAGGACGGGGTGCTGCGTCGGGGCGGGGTGCCGGGGGGTCTGCGCGAAAACGTCCCGTATATGGACGAAAACGGGCAGACCCCCCATGCGAGCGAGTCTCTCGCATGCGGCGTCAGTCCCAGTCGGGAGCCCAGGGCGGGTCGATCGTGCGGTAGCCGCGCTCGAGCGAGGCGATCTGGCCGCGCTCCTCGTCGGTGAACTCGAAGTCGAAGACGTCGAGATTCGTCGCGCGGTGCTCGCGCGAGGACGCCTTCGGGACGGCGCCGACCCGGGGCTGGTCGAGCAGCCAGCGCAGCGCGACCTGCGCCGAGGTCTTGTCGTGCGCCTCGGCGATCTGAGTCAGCACGCGGTCCCGCAGGACGGCGCCCTGCGCGAGCGGCGAGTAGGCGGTCGCCATGAGCCCCTGATCGCGGACGACCTGGAGCACCTGCGGCTGGGCGATGTACGGGTGGTACTCGATCTGGTTGCAGAGCAGCGGCGCGTGCTCGAGTGCCTCGCGCAGCAGCGTGCTCGGGAAGTTCGCGACGCCGAGGTGGCGCACGCGGCCGGCGTCGCGCGCGTCGAGCATCGCCGCGAGCGTCTCGGCGAGCGGCACGCGGCGATTGGGCCAGTGGATGAGCAGCAGGTCGACGTACTCCGTACGCAGGTCGCGCAGCGACTGCTCGACCTGGTCGTGCACGCCGACCGCGCTCAGCTCCGTGTACCAGAGCTTCGTCGTCAGGAAGATCTCGTCGCGGTTGCGCCCGGAGTCGTGGATGCCCTGGCCGACCTGCACCTCGTTGCCGTAGGCGCGCGCGGTGTCGATGTGGCGGTAGCCGAGCTCGATCGCGTCACGCACG
>JBBSMC010000064.1:0-16829 GCA_038233375.1 Solirubrobacterales bacterium | reverse complement strand
GCGCCCGCGGGTAACGTCGTCTTCGAGGTCGCCGAGGCCGCCCTCGTGAGCAGCTCCGCGGTCGGTGAGGCGTTCGCCACGCAGCTGCGCGAGCTGGGCTGCGGCCTCCCGCTCGACGACTTCGGCAACGGGGCCGGGGGCTTCGCGTACCTGCGGCGCCTGTCCGTCCAGACGCTGAAGATCGACATCGACTTCGTCCGCGACCTGCCCGGCAGCCCGGCCAACCAGCATCTCGTGCAGGCGATCGTGGGGCTCGCGCGCGGCTTCGACGTCGAGACGATCGCCGGCGGCGTCGAGGATCTCGACACGCTCGCGCTGTTGCGCGAGTTCGGCGTCGATTGCCCAGGGCTACGCGATCGACGACATGGCCCCCGTCGCGCAGCGCGTCGTGCCGCTGGCGGCGCAGATTCCGAGCGCGCCGCGCCCGGTGTCCGACCGCGCGCGCCTGCTGCGCGGCCGGCTGCTCGACCACCGCGAGGCGCAGCGCGTCAGCCACGTCCCCGGCCTCGTCGAGGTCGCGCGTCTCAGCGCGACGCCGTAGCGCGAAGCCGGGCATCGGCCTCGTCGGGCGTTTTCGCCTGACCGCAGCGATCCGCCGGAATCTGTGCCATCTTCCCCGCGTGCGATCGGGAGGTGACGGCCGCGGGCCGTTCGAGCAGGGACGCTTCGAGGATCTTCCCGCGCGCCCTCGCCTGCCCCATCCGTATTTCGACGGGGAGACGACGAAGGTGGTCGTCGAGTCCGCGCCGTTCGGCCCGATCGCGACCCACGTCGTCGCCTACGGGCCGCGCGACGCCCCGCCACTGCTGCTGATCCACGGCCTGATGACCACGAGCTACTCGTGGCGCTACATGTTCGAGCGCCTCGGCGATCGCTTTCGCCTCATCGCGCCCGACCTGCCCGGTTGCGGGCGCAGCGCCGTCCCGGCGGCGGACCGGCCGATCAGCGGCGCCGCGCTGGGTCGCTTCGTCGGCGAACTGCAGGCGGCGCTCGGCATCGCCGGCTGCGCGACCGTGGGCAACTCGCTCGGTGGCTATGTGTGCATGCGCACGGCGCTGGCGGACCCGGCCGCCTTCGAGCGCCTCGTCGTGATCCACGCGCCCGCCGTTCCCGAGCCGCGGCTCGTGGGTCTGCACGTGGCGCTGAAGCTGCCCGGCGTCGCGGCGGTGCTGCGCCGCGTCGTGCGCCACGACCCGCTGCGCTGGGCGCACAAGAACGTGCACTACTACGACGAGAGCCTGAAGTCGCTTCAGGAGGCGCACGAGTATGGCGACCCGCTCGCGAGCGCCGCGGGCGCGGGCGCCTTCGTGCGGTACCTCGGCGACGCGCTGGACCCGCGCGAGCTGCGCGCCTTCGAGCGCGAGCTGGCGCGCCGGCGTGACGCGGGCGCTGGTTGCCCGTGCCCGCTCCAGCTGGTCTACGCGCGCGAGGATCCGACCGTCCCGCCGAAGGTCGGGCGCCGGCTGCAGGCGCTCGTGCCCGGGGCCGAGCTGCACTGGCTCGAGCAGAGCTCGCACTTCGTGCAGGTCGACCAGCCGGACCGGCTCGCCGAGCTCGTCGCCGGGTTCCTCGGTAGCGGTTAGTGCTAGTAGGCCGGCGCCTGCGGCGGCGGCATGAACGCGCTGAGCACGAGCAGCTGCGCGACGCCCGTCACGAGCAGGGGCAGCTCGATCTCGTGCTCCGGCACGATCCACCACGTCGCGCCGGGCTTGTCGCCCTTCTCCAGCGCGGGGCCGAGCAGGTCGCCGTCGACCGAGACGAGGCAGGGCAGCCGGTAGCGGCCGGCGCCGGCGCCCGACACGGTGTACTCGGTGCGGCGGCAATCGACCGACCAGCCCTCGCGGTAGTCGGGGTTGCGCATGAGGGCCGGCGGCGTGACCGGCACCTGCTCCTGCGCCGGGCGCTCGATGCGGCGCAGGAACTCCGCCGCGACGTCCTTGGCCGTCAGCGACGCCGGCAGGTCGGCGTCGCGCAGCTTCTCCTCCGGGCTGCGCGACTGGTCGCCGCTGAGTGCGATCGCGCGATCGAGCCAGTGCTCGGGCAGCGGCGCGCGCGGAGCGTTGTTGACCTGCTCCAGCGCGTAGCTGCCGATGTCGGCACGGCAGCCCTCGCAGTGGGGTCCGTCGGTCAGGCGGACGGCCAGCTCGAAGCGGCCCTGTGCGTTCGCCGACAGGCCCTCGGGCGCCGGCGGTAGTGTGCGAGCGTGCTCATCGCAGAGTGTCCGTCCGCAGCGATTGCAGGCGGCGATGGCGAGCCGGCCACACGCACACGTGCCCACGGATCCGTTGCTGTAGCTCATCCGCCGAGTCTAGGCGGGACCTGCGTCGACGTCACGTGATCGTTGCGAAAGTTGCGAATCGCGGCGCCCTGCCGGTCCAGCCTAGACTGCCCGCCGTGTACGCCGACGACATGCTGATGCCCTGGTCCGATCAGACCATGGGGCTGCTGCCGCCGGTCGAGCTCTTCGATGCCCACACGCACATCGGGGTCGACGATCCCGATGGCTTCCGCTGCACGGCCGAGGACCTGCTCCAGACGCTCGCCCCGACCGGAGCGCGGGCCGTCGTCTTCCCGATGCAGGAGCCCGCCGGCTACGCCGCCGCCAACGACCACGTCCTCGCGGCGGCCGAGGCGTCCGGTGACCGGCTCGTCGCGTTCTGCCGCGTCGACCCGCACGCCGAGGACGACCCCGTCGCCGAGGTGCGCCGCTGCCTCGCCGCGGGCGCGCGCGGGATCAAGCTGCACCCGCGCGCCGAGCGGTTCGGCATGGACGAGCCCGTGGTGCGCGACCTCGTCGCGCTCGCCCACGAGGAGCACCTGCCGATCCTCATCCACGCCGGGCGCGGCATCCCGGCGCTGGGCGCGCACGTGCTCGAGTTCGCCGAGGAGTTCCCGCGCGCGCGGTTCATCCTCGCCCACTGCGCCGTCTCCGACCTATCGTGGATCTGGCAGCGCATCCACGAGTACCCGAACGTCTTCTTCGACACGTCGTGGTTCAGCGCGACCGACCAGCTCGCGGTCTACTCGCACATCCCGCCAGGCCAGATCCTGTTCGCCACCGACATCCCGTTCGGCACGCCGCCGCTGTGTGTGATCGGCTCGCTGCGCTGCGCGCTGCAGGCCGGCCTGACGCCCGCCCAGCTGCAGAGCGTCGCCGGCGAGCAGCTTGGGCGAATCGTCGCGCGCGAGGAGACCGTCGACCTCGGCCCCGCAGTGGGCGACGGGCGCATCCGCCGCGACCCGCTGCTCGCGCGCGTCGAGTACTTCGCCAACGGCGCCTTCGCGACGGCGATCGCCGGCGGCGACGACGCCGAGTTCATCGACCTCGCCCGCCTGGCGAGCCTCGTCGGCGACAGCGCGCCGCAGGCGCCGTTGTGCGAGTCGATTCGCGAGCTGCTCGCGTTGGCGCTGTCGATTCCCATGGGCGAGTCGCTGACCGACCGCTTCGCGCATATCCACCTGCTCGTCAGCGCCGCCGCGATCGCCGCGACCCCGGATGTTCCGGTCGTTTCCTGATGCGCGAGCGCCGGGGCCTCAGCCCGCCGCGCTTCCTGGGATGCGCGACTTCCTCGCTGGGCAACTGCGCGCGCCGGCGACGACGCCACCCGCTCGCAGCTGGCCGCCGTGCGGCGCGAGACGGCCGACGCTCGAAGGCCTGTGGGGCGGAGAAATACGCACCAATTTGCGATCGCGACCCAGCTTGTCTCAAGCCTCGATAAGCTCATGTCGGTGAGCGGCGAGACGTCAGCCGAGGTGACGGCCGAGATTGACGGCCAGACGGGGACCGGTTCCCCGGGAGAGCGCGAAGCCGCGCAGACCGCGGACGCCCCCTCGCCGTCGACCACCACGTCGCACGTCAACGGCCAGACCGCGGTCGAACAGACCGCGGATGTCGCTGCGCCCACGCAGTCGGAGGCCGCCGTGACCGAAGCTCCCGCTCCTGAGCCTGGCGCTGAGGCCCCTGCCGCCGAAGCGCCCGCCGCCGAAGCGCCCGCCGCCGAGGCCCCCGCGCCCGAGGCCCCTGCCGCCGCGGCGCCCGCCGCCGAAGCGCCCGCCGCCGAGGCCCCCGCGCCCGAGGCCCCTGCCGCCGCGGCGCCCGCCGCCAAGGCCTCCGCGCCCGAGGCGCCTGCCGCTGAGGCCCTTGCCGCCCAAGCGCCTGCCGCCGAGGCTCCCGCCGTCGATGCACCTGCGGATGCTCCGGCCGTCAAGCCCGACACCGAGCGCCCGGCCGTCGGCCCGAAGATCCTCGGCGTCGCAGCCGATCCCAAGCCGCTGCCGACCGTCAAGGCCGCGCTGCCCACGCGCAAGCGCCGCCGCCGCCCGTCGGCCGCCGAGCGCCATCGCCGTGCCTTCTTCTCCGCGCTGACCGACCTGCGCCGCGGCGGTCCGTCCGCCCCGAAGCAGGCCGCGACGGCGACCGACGAGCCGGCCCCGGCCGACGCCGATGCCACCGCGGCCGCTGCCGATCCCGCCGCCGAGGCGCCCGTCGCGGAGGCTCCCGTCGAGGCCACGCCCGCCGCTGCCGAGGCCGCCGCTGCAGAGGCACCCACTGTCGACGCTCCACCGACCGAGGCACCCACCGCCGAGGCCGTTGCTGCCGAGACCCCCGCTGCCGAAGCCCCCGCGACCGAGGCGCCCGCCGCCGCTGAAGGCCCCGCTGAGCACGAGCCCGACGCCACCGGCGATCGCTCCCCGACCTCGCCCGCCCGCGTCACCGCGGCGATCGAGCGTGTCGGCGGTGCCGAGGTCATCAAGGAAGCGCTCAGGCCCAAGCAGGACGAGAAGGGCCAGCCGCTGAAGTGGGCCGCCGTGTGCGCCCAGGCCGCCGAGGGCCTCAAGCCCGGCGATCCCGTCTTCAACGCCTGGGTCCGCCTTGCCGCCACGCCCGTGCGCGAGGTCAAGGGCCAGCTTCCGCGCCCGCCCGAGGCGGAGCGCAGCTCGCGCGGAGGCGACAGCGCCGGACGCCGTCCCGGCGGCGCCCAGCGCTCCGGTGGCCGCCCGCGTCGCGACGACCGTCCCAGTCGCTCGGAGCTCGCATCCCACGCCCAGGACGGCACGCTGCGCAAGAGCATCCGCATCATCACCGGTCACGACGAGGACCAGGAACGGCGCGACCGCGAGCGCAACCGCAAGGAGCAGCGCGAAGCCAAGCGCCGCGCCGAGCGCGAGCGGCTTGCCCGCCTCGGGTACTAGCGACCCGAACGGGACGGACGGACCCGCGATTGCCGGGTAGGGAGCGCAACCTCGAGATCAAGGCGGTCGATCCCGACCCGCACGCGACGCTCGAAGCGGCTCTGGGCTTCGGCGCCGAGGACCAGGGCTTCCTGCACCAGCGCGACACGTACTTTCATGCCGTCACAGGGCGACTGAAGCTGCGCGAGGCGCCGCCGCGGCCCGCCGAGCTCATCGCCTACGCGCGCGCCGACCGCACCGGCCCGAAGGTCAGCCACTACCGGATCGTGCCGGTCGCCCACCATCTCGCGCTCATCGACGCGCTGACCGACTCGCTCGGCGTCCGCTGTGTCGTCGAGAAGGCCCGCCGCCTGCTGCGCTGGCACAACGTGCGCATCCACCTCGATCGTGTGACCGGCCTGGGCCACTTCATCGAGCTCGAGGCCGTCGCGACCTCGCCCGGCGGCCTGGAGGTCGAGCGCGATCGGGTCGAGCAGCTGTGCATCGCGCTCGGTATCGCCGACGAGCATCTCGTCGCGCAGGGCTACGCCGACCTGCTGGCGTAGCCCGACTGCGCGCCGGGACGGGCGCCTGAGCCGCGCGAACCTCGCTACGCTCGACGGCAGAAACCTCAGCGTGAGCGACTCAACTCATGTTTCGTAAGCATGTTCGGTATGGTTGTGCATGCAACGAAAGGAAACGGAACTCACACATGGCCAAGCTGCTGCTCATCCCACTCGACGACACCGTCATCTTCCCGACGATGGACATCAACCTGCCGGTCGATGCGTCCGGTGAGGATCGCGTCCTGCTCGTGCCGCGGCACGATGGGCAGTACGCCAAGGTCGGCACGATCGCCAAGGTCGCTGACACCATCCGCCTGCCCGGCGGCGCCCGTGGCGTATCGCTCGAGAGCGAGTCCCGCGGCGTCATCTCCGGCACGGCCGAGGCCGACGCCGACGCCGACGGACGCCTGCGCGCCGAGGTCACCGAGCATCCGGACATCAAGCCCGTCGACGGGGTCACTCGCGAGCTCGAGCGCGAGTACCGCGCGGTCGTGGAGGAGATCCTCTCCGAGCGCGGCGCCGACGAGCGCGTCGCGGCGTTCCTGCGCTCCGTCGCGGATCCCGGGCCGCTGGCCGACACGGCCGGCTACAGCCCCGACATCCCGTTCGAGCAGAAGGTCCGCCTGCTCGAGACTCTCGACGTCACCGAGCGCCTGACGCTCGCCGTCGAGCTGCAGCGCGAGCGGCTGACCGAGTTGCAGGTGCGCAACCGCATTCGCAACGACGTCGAGTCCGGCGCGCAGAAGCAGCAGCGCGAGTACTTCCTGCGTCAGCAGATGGACTCGATCCGGCGCGAGCTGGGCGAGGACGAGTCGGTCGCCGACGAGTACCGCACGAAGATCGCCGACGCCGGCATGCCCGACGACGTGCTTGAGCAGGCCGAGCGCGAGCTCGACCGCCTCGAGCGCGCGGGCGAGCAGAGCCAGGAGTCGTCGATGATCCGCACATACCTCGACTGGCTCATCTCCGTGCCGTGGAGCAAGGTCTCCGACGAGGTCCTCGATCCGGTCCACGCGCGTGAGGTGCTCGACGCCGACCACGCGGGCCTGGAGGACGTCAAGGACCGCATCACGGAGTACATCGCCGTGCGCAAGCTGCGCTCGGAGCGGGGCATCGAGATGGACAAGAAGGCCGGCGCCATCCTCACCCTGATCGGGCCTCCGGGCACCGGCAAGACCTCGATCGGCGAGTCGATCGCCCGTGCGACCGGACGCGAGTTCGTCCGCATGTCGCTCGGCGGCGTCCGTGACGAGGCCGAGATCCGCGGCCATCGCCGCACCTACATCGGCGCCCTGCCGGGACGGCTCGTCCGTGCTCTGCGCGACGCCGGGACGATGAACCCGGTGATCATGCTCGACGAGGTCGACAAGGTCGGCGCCGACTGGCGCGGCGATCCGTCGGCGGCGCTGCTCGAGGTCCTCGACCCCGCGCAGAACCACTCGTTCCGCGATCACTACCTGGACATCGAGATCGACCTCAGCCAAGTCCTGTTCATCGCCACGGCGAACGTCGCCGAGACGATCCCGGGACCGCTGCTGGACCGCATGGAGGTCATTCGCTTCGACGGCTACACCGTCGCGGAGAAGACCGCCATCGCCCGCGATTACCTGTGGGCGCGCCAGCGTGAGCGCAACGGCCTGCGCGAGAACGAGGTCGCCGTCGAGGACGACATCCTGACGCTCGTGGTCTCGGAGTACACCCGCGAGGCGGGCGTGCGCCAGCTCGAGCGCGAGCTCGGGACGCTGCTGCGCAAGACCGCGACGAAGATCGCCTCCGAGCCGAGCGTGGCCCCGGTGACGGTCGACGTCGAGCTCGTGCGCGAAGCCCTCGGGCGCCAGAAGGTCTTCCAGGAGGCCGCTGCGCGCACCGCGGTGCCGGGCGTATCGACGGGCCTGGCGGTGACCGGTGTCGGCGGCGACGTGCTGTTCATCGAGGCCAACGGGATGCGGTCCCCGCGCTCCCAGGGCGGGTTGACGCTGACCGGCCAGCTCGGTGACGTCATGAAGGAGTCCGCGCGGATCGCCCTGACCTACGTCCGTGCCCACGGATCGGAGCTCGGTATCGGCGACGACGCCTTCGACGAGCGCGAGTTCCACGTGCACGTGCCGGCGGGAGCGATTCCGAAGGACGGCCCGAGCGCTGGCATCGCGATGACGACGGCGCTTGCGTCGCTGCTCACCGGGCGCCCCGTGCGCCACACCGTCGGCATGACCGGCGAGGTGACGCTACAGGGCCGGGTGCTGCCGATCGGCGGCCTCAAGCAGAAGGTGCTTGCCGCCCACGCCGCGGGTCTGACCACCGTGATCCTGCCCGAGCGCAACCGCGCCGACCTGGATGACGTGCCCGAGGACGTGCGCGAGGCGATGACCTTCCACCCCGTAATGACCGTCGACGAGGTGCTCGACATCGCCCTCGAGCCTGCTCGCACTGAGCCCATCAGCGCGTAGCAGCGGCGGCCCGGGCTATTCCCCCCCGGCCCGGGCCGCCCTCCCACGAGAAGACGGCCGCGCCTGGCCATGGGCGCGGCCGTTCTTCGTCGAACGTCGGCAGCGCCGGGGCGAAAGCGGCTGGAGGGCCGGGGGCGCGGGCGCCGTCCGGGAACGACCAAACGGCGGGGCCGGCGCCGTCGAGCATGTCAGTGACCGCCGGACAGCCGGACCCCGCCTGAACGCGTGCGCCCCTACAGGGGGAGGGGAGGGGCGCGACGCGCGGGGTGCGGGGCGGCGGCATCGGTCCGCCGCCCCACGACCCTCGCGGTCTGCGGTCGCGTCAGGTATCGGGAGCGCGACTCGCGGTTCCTTGCCTGCACCCCGTTGCCGGGGGCAGAATGCCGAACTGGATGGGGGAGGGGTCTCCAGCCGGCGGATTCAGAACCTGAGGGCATTCTTCACCCGGGACCTCAATGCCGGTTAAGGGACGGCTCAGGCGGCCGTTAAGTTTCAGCGCGAATTGTCGAAGACCGATTCGCCGCGCGCGGACTGCGTGGCGGCGAGCACCCACCAGATCGCCAACGCCTGCAGCGGCAGCCGCGCCCACAGCAACGCCGGTGGAAGGGCCGGATAGCGATCGGGGTGCAGCGCCATATGCATGTTCGCGGGGAAGACGGCCACGAGCGTGGCGACGAGCCACAGGCCGGCCGCGCGCCGCGTCCGCTGCGGGACGATGCCGAGCGCACCGCCGATCTCGGCCGCTCCGCTGGCCAGCACGAGCTCGTGATGGGCCGGCAGGTAGTCGGGCATGATCTCCTCGTACATGCCGGGACGCAGGAAGTGCAGCGTGCCGGTGGCGGTGAAGAAGACCGCCAGAAGCCGTTGGGACCACGTCATCGGGCGCGCAGACCGTCGAGCGCGATACGCAGGTAGCGCTTCCAGTCGAGGGCGGCGCCGGCGCGCTGGGCGGCGGCGATGTGGCCGAAGCCGCACATGATCGTGCTGAGGTCCGCAAAGGTGACGTCCGCGCGCATCGCGCCCGACGCCTGGGCACGGGCCAGCAGGGTGCAGGTCGCCGCGGCCAGCCGGTGCTCGGCCCGCGACGCGTTCTGGCCCGCGGTCGGATGACCGCCGACGATCTCGCACCACGCCACGTCGGCGGCGACGGCGTCCGCGATCCGCCAGATCGTCGTCGTGAAGGTCTCCCAGCCGTCGCCGGGCTCGCCCTCGAGCGCCGCCTCGACGGTGTCGGCGAGGCGCTCGAAATGTGCCTCGGCGAGGGCGGCGACGAGCGCGTCCTTGGTGGGGAAGTGGCGGTACAGCGTGCCCACGCCGACGCCCGCACGGCGTGCGATGTCCTCGACCTGGGCGTCGAGCCCGGTCTCGGCGAACGCCGCCGCGGCTGCGGCGACGACCTTCTCGCGATTGCGCCGAGCATCGGCGCGCAATGGCCGGTGAGCGGTGATTGACAAGTGGAACCGTCCTTCCGTACTCTGGCCCGCGTCTAAGCGGAACCTCTGCTCATGTTAACCCAATCCCACCGGGAGTACGACCGATGACCGATGCCGAGGCGGCACAGCGCCGCAAGTGGCTGGCGCTGGCCCTGTTGGCCAGTACCCAGTTCGTGATCATCCTCGACGCGGCCATCGTCAACGTCGCGATCCCCTCGATCGGCCGGGACCTGAAGTTCTCCGAGGAGAACCTCACCTGGATCCCCAACGCCTACGCCCTGACCTTCGGCGGATTCCTGCTCCTCGGCGGGCGCATGGCGGACCTGCTCGGGCGCCGGCGCCTGTTCATGTACGGCCTCGTCGTCTTCTCGCTCGCCTCGCTGCTCGGCGGCCTCTCAAACAGCGAGGGGCAGCTCATCGCCGCACGCGCGCTGCAGGGTCTTGGTGCCGCGCTGCTGGCGCCGTCGGCGCTGTCGATGGTCACGAACATGTTCACGGAGGGCGCGGAGCGCAACAAGGCACTCGGAGTCTGGGGCGCGGTCTCCGGCTCCGGTGGCGCAGCGGGCGTGCTGCTGGGCGGCATCCTGACCGAGTACGCCGGCTGGGAATGGGTGCTGTGGGTCAACGTTCCGATCGGCGTCATCGTCGCGATCCTCGCGCCGCGCCTGCTCGTCGAGAGCCGCCGCGAGAGCGACCTGCGCCACTTCGACGCGGTCGGCGCGATCACCGTCACGGCCGGCCTGTCGCTGCTGGTCTTCGCGCTCGTCGACACGATCAACGCGGGCTGGGCCTCGACCCAGACGCTCTCGCTGCTGGCGATCGCCGTCGTACTGCTCACCGCGTTCGTCTTCAACGAGTTGCGCTCGAAGGACCCGCTGATGCCGTTTCGCATCTTCCGCCTGCGCACGCTCAGCGGCGCGAACATCGTCGGGCTGCTCGTCGGCGCCGCGCTGTTCGCGATGTTCTTCTTCCTCTCGCGCTACATGCAGGAGGTGCTCGACTACAGCGCGCTGAAGGCGGGGCTGTCCTACCTGCCGCTGGCGCTGGCGATCATCGTCTCGGCGGGCGGCGCGTCGGTGCTCGTCACGCGGCTGGGCTTCAAGCCCGTGCTGCTTGCCGGCCTCGGGCTGATCACGATCGGCCTGCTGTGGTTCGCTCAGGTGCCGCAGGACGGGGTCTACCTGTCCGACCTCGTCGCGCCGATGGTCATCTCGGCGGTCGGCTTGGGCTTCGCGTTCGTGCCGGTCACGATCGCCGCGGTCAGTGGGGTCTCCGAGGACGAGTCGGGGCTGGCGTCGGGCCTCATCAACACGTCTCAGCAGATCGGCGGCGCGCTGGGCCTCGCGGTCCTGGGCACGATCGCCGCCTCGAAGACGACCGACCTCGTGACCGCCGCGCAGGGTGCGCCGGCGGCGCTGCCCGGCGCCCTGACGGAGGGCTTCCAGCTTGCCTTCCTCACGGGCGCCGGCTTCGCGATCCTGGGCATCGTCGCGACGCTCATCCTCGTGCGCGGGGAGGACTCCAAGAAGATCGTCGGGGCGAACCCGGCCGAGCTGCCGATGGCGTAGCTGCCGGTGCTGGCGCTCAGGCGCCCGCGTCGTCGACGTCGAGCGTGAACTCGTGCTCGCCGAGCAGGACGACGAGCGGCTCGCCGGCACGCCCGGCGATGCCGAGCGGCACGTCGGGAGCGCTCGTCTCGTAGTCGGCGGCGACGACGCTGGCAGCGGGCAGCATCGCCGCGAGGTCACGCACGACGCGCGCGTACATCTCCAGGCCTCCGAGCACGCCGGCGACGCGCCCCTCTGCGGCGTCGACCTCGAAGGCCGGCAGGCGGCGCATGAACGGCAGCTCGGGCAGCGCGACGTCGCTCGCGGCGTCGTGCGCCAGCTCGCGCACGCCCGCCTCGTCGCGCACGACGATCGCGCGCAGGCGCTCACATTCCACGATCGCCGGTTCCGGCCCGTCGAGGGCGATGCTCACGCGCAGCGCGCCGGTTCCGTGCAGCAGCTCGCGCGCCAGGGCGATCGCGAGATCGACCTGGCTCACTGCGGCCCGAAGCGCGCGTGGGTGAAGCGGTCCAGCGGCGCCCCCAGCCAGGGCGCGTCGCCGTAGCGCTCGCGCAGGGCGGCGGGCGCCGCGGCGTGGTCGTAGGCGACGCGGCGATGCTCGATCGTGCCGTCGTCGTGCAGCAGGGCGTAGGCGGCGCGGTGATCGCCGTCGAACGGCATTCCGACGCTGCCGGGGTTGACGAGCTCGATCCCTGCGACCGACGACGTTCGGGCAAAGGGCAGGTGCGTGTGGCCGAAGACCAGGCGCCGCTCGCCGACGCCGTCGAGCAGCTCGGCCTCGTCGTCGGCGGGCTCGGGCTGAAACGAGCGCACGTCGCTGACCGGCGAGCCGTGCCAGGCGCGGACGCCATCGTCGAGCGGCGCGCTCTCGGGCAGCGCCGCGAGGTGCGCCACCAGGTCGGCGCCCAGCGCCTCGCGTGCGGCTGCCGTCGCTGGACGGACGGGCTCGGGCGCGGCGGCGGGGTCTGCGGTCCAGCGCTCGCCGTTGCCGCGGATCCAGGTCGCGAGGGAGAGCTCCTGCAGGCGGGCCACGGTCTCCTCCGGCCAGGGCCCGAACAGCGCGACGTCGCCGCCGATGAGGTACGCGTCGGCGCCCTGCTCGTCGGCGTCGGCGAGCACGGCGTCGAGCGCCAGGACGTTGCCGTGGACGTCGTAGATCAGCGCGCGCATCCGCGTAGTGTTACCCCCGGTGGACGATCTCGCCCTCACCGGTCCCACGCTGCGGGTACGGATCCCGCGCGACGAGGACGCCGCCGCGCTCTTCGAACATGCCTCCGACCCTGAAGTGACCCGCTGGTTCTCGTGGGGCCCGTACTCGTCGCAGGCCGAGGCGCGCGCGTACCTCGCGCAGCTGGCGCCGCAGCGCGAGCGCGGCGAGCACCTCGATCTCGTCGTCGAGCACCACGAGGCCGGCCCGATCGGCATCACCGCCCTCGGCGAGCTCGCCGTTCGCGACCGCCGCGCGGTGATCGGCTCGTGGCTTGGCCGGGCATGGTGGGGAACGGGCGCCAACCAGGAGGCCAAGGCGCTCATGTGCCATCTCGCGTTCGCGGTGCTCGGGCTCGACCGGGTCGGCGCCTACTCCAACGTCGAGCACGCCCGCTCGCAGCGCGCGCTCGAGCGAATCGGATTTCGCCGCGAGGGCGTGCTGCACGGCTACCACCGCCACGGCGACCGCGCGCTGGACGTCGTCATCTTCGGGCTGCTGCGCTCCGACTGGGAGGAGGGGCCCCTGCCGGCCGTGCCGGTGACGGTGACGGGCGTGGCCCCGCCGGCGTTCATCGTGGCGGATCGACCCCCGATATAGAGGTCCAGGCGCCGTTCATCGCCGGCCGAGATGCTCAGAGCGCAGTCAGCGGGTCGACGTTCGCGCCGCGCAGGCGCAGCTCGAAGTGCAGGTGCGGCCCGCTCGAGCGGCCGGTCACGCCGACCGTGCCGATCAGCTGACCGACGCCGACGGCCTGGCCCCGGCCGACGGCTATCGAGGCGAGGTGGGCGTAGACCGTGCGCAGGCCGAAGCGGTGGCCGATGACGATCATGTTGCCGAAGCCCGACGCGTCGAAGCCGCTGAACACGATGGTGCCGAAGCCTGCTGCCCTGACGGGGGTGCCGACGGCGGCGGGGAAGTCGAGGCCGGCGTGAAACGCGTTGCCGCGCGGGCCGAAGCGTGAGCCGGCCGACGCTCGGACCGGGTGGCGCAGCGCGACCGGCGAGCGCGGGGCGGCGGCGCTCAGGGCACGCCGCGTCGCGGGGCCCGCGACGCCGTCGGCGGGCAGACCGGCCCAGGTCTGCATGCGCTGCAGCGCGCCGACCGAGCGCGCGCCCATGACGGCGTCCATCGGACCGGAGGGGAAGCCGTGGGTGGCGAGCGCGAACTGCAGGGCCGCCACGTCCCAGCCGACGTCGCCGCGCTGGATCGCGCGGCTGCCGATCGGATGGCGCCCGCGCCGGCCGAGCGCCGCGCGGGTGCGCGGGCCCGGGATCCCGTCGGCGGGCAACCCGGCCGTTCGCTGCAACGCGCGCACGGCGGCGGTGGTGCCGGGTCCGCGGATCCCGTCGACATCGCCAAGGTAGGCGCCCGCCGCGCGCAGCGCGACCTGCAGCGCCGCGATCTGCGCGCTGCCACGCGCGTGTGCGGTCGCCGGCGAGCCGATCAGGCTCAACGCGAGCGCCGTCGTGAGCAGGGCGGGGATCGTCTTGGCGGGGGCCATGGCCCAGCCTCTCTTCGCGCCACCGGGCGCCGTTCATCCTGCTGGGCGGTCGCTTGCGCCGGAAAGCGGCGCGCTGAGGCACCGGAGCCGGAGCCTCAGCCCCGCCGGGCCTCCCAGCTGAAGCCGCGTACCGCGAGCACGATGCCCAGCACGGCCCAGATCAGCACCACGGCGAGGTCGTCGAGGTGGTCGGCGAACGACGCGCCGGTGACGATCGCCGCCGACAGCCCGTCGATGAGATGCGTCAGCGGCAGCGCCTGGGCGATGTCGCGCAGGAATGTCGGCGCATTCTCGGCGTCGTAGAAGACCCCGCTGAGCACGATCACCGGCAGGAAGATCGCGTTGACGTAGGCCGGCGCGGAGTCGAAGTTCGGGATCGCGTGCGACAGCGCCACGCCGAGCGAGGCGAGGCAGATCACGCCGGCCGCTACGAAGGTCGCCAGCATGAGCCAGTCGTGGGGCAGGCCGACGCCGAAGAGCAGCGCGCCCGCGCCGATGACGATCGTCAGCTGGATCGTGGTGTTCGTCACCGCGTGGCCGGCCAGCGCGGCGAGGTAGTTGCCGCTCGGCAGCGGGGTGCCGCGCAGTCGCTTGAGCACGCCCTGCTCGCGCAGGAAGACGAGGTTCATCGCGAGCGCCACGAAGGTCGTGGTCATGATGCTCATCCCGGCGATGCCCGGGACGATGATGTCGAGGTCCTCCTGGCTGCCCGCGAAGATCGCCCCGAACAGCGCGAGGAACAGCAGCGGCAGCACGAAGTTGAAGAACGCGGCGCTCGGGTTGCGCCAGAACATCCTGCGCTCGAGGCGGTACTGGCGCCAGGTCAGCGCGATCGCGGCGCTCATCGCGAGGCCTCCTCGGCATCGACGTCGATGCCGATGTCGGCCTCGACGGCCTCGGCCGTCAGCTCGAGGTAGACGTCCTCCAGCGAAGGCCGGCTGACGCTGAGGTCGGTCAGCCCGGTGCCGCGCGCGAGCGCCGCGCTCGTGAGCTGGTGCAGAAGCGCCGTCGGGTCGTCCGTCTCGCGGCTGGTGAGCTCGCCGTTCTCGTCGCGCCAGGCCACGCGGTAGCGCGACGACGCCCCGACGCCGAGCTGCGCGGGCGCGCCGACGGCGAGGATCCGCCCGTCCTTGACGATCGCCACCCGATCGCACAGCGCCTGCGCCTCGTCGAGGTAGTGCGTCGTCAGCAGGACCGTCTTGCCGAGCTCGGCGAGCGCGCTGATGACGTCCCACGCCGCGCGCCGGGCGGCCGGGTCGAAGCCGGTCGTCGGCTCGTCGAGGAAGATCAGCTCGGGATCGCCGACGAGCGCCAGCGCGAAGTCCAGCCGCCGTGACTGGCCGCCCGACAGCTTGCGCGTGAGCACGTCCTGGCACTCACGCAGCCCGGCCAGGTCGATGACCTCGTCGAGATCGCGCGGCGAGGGGTAGAAGCCCGCCCAGTGCGTGACGAGCTCGCGGGGCGTCGCGTGGCGGTAGATCCCGCTGGACTGCAGCACTATCCCGACGCGCTCGCGCAGCGCGCGCGGGCGCCCGGCCGGGTCATGGCCGAGGACCGAGACGATCCCGCTCGTGCGCAGCCGGTAGCCCTCCAGCACCTCGACGGTGGTCGTCTTGCCGGCGCCGTTGGGGCCGAGCAGCCCGAAGACCTCACCCGTGGCGACCTCGAAGTCGACGCCCTGCACCGCGTGCACGTCGCCATAGGACTTGTGCAGGTCACGCACGAGAATGGCAGGGGCGGCTGAATCCACGGCGGCCCAATCATGACAAGATCGGCTGCGGCGGCTCACGTGACGCGCTGTGCCTGCATCGACATCGGGTCCAACACGACGCGCCTGCTCGTCGCGGAGCCCGACGGCGGGCGACTGCGCGAGGTCGTCTCCGAGCGTACGTTCACGCTGCTCGGGGCCTCGGCCGCGACGCCCTGCGAGCTCGGGGCGGACAAGATCGGCGAGGTGGCCGAGGTAGTCGCGCGCCAGTTGCGCATCGCCGAGGAGCTCGGCGTGGCGTCGCTGCGCGTCGTCGCGACCGCGGCGGTGCGCGGCGCCGTCGACCGGGCCGCGCTGGCGGTCGCGGTCGCGGAGAGCTGCGGCGCGCGGCTGGAGATCCTCGACGCGCAGGAGGAGGCGCGGCTGGCCTTCCAGGGCGCGATCGGGATGCTCGCGGTCTGCCCGCCCGGGCTGCTCGGGGTCGCCGACGTCGGCGGCGGCTCGACCGAGCTCGTCGTGGGAACGCCGGAGGGCGACGTGACGTGGTCGATCTCTCTGCCGCTGGGATCGTCGTCGCTCACGCGCTCCGAGCGGCTGTCGGATCCGCCGACCGCCGCCGAGCTCGCGCGCGTGCGCGCCACCCTCGCCGAGCGGTTCGGCGCGGTGGAGGCGCCGTGGCCGGCGGTCGCCTACGCCGTCGGCGGCAGCGCGACGTCGATGCAGCGCCTGATGGGCGCGGCGCTGGATCGCGAGGTGCTGGCGCGCGCGCTGCAGGCGATCGTGACCCGTCCCGCGGCGGAGGTGGCGCTGGGCCTTGGCCTGCATCCCGACCGCGCGCGTCTGCTGCCCGCCGGGATCCTGCTGCTCGACGCGGCCTCGCGCGCGCTGCGCGCACCGCTGCGGTTCGCCGGCGGCGGCCTGCGCGAGGGCGTCGTGTTCGAGCAGCTCGCGCGGCTGTCTTCGTGACGGCGTCCGTCGGTGTTGGCGAAAGGCATCCGTGACCGGGTTAGTCGATGAAGCGACGGCGTCCCAGCCAGCGCCGGGGGCGGTGGCGCAGGGGGGTTCGGCACCTTTCTCGCTATATGCAGGCTGTCGCGAAACGTTCTGCGGGGTGCTGGCCGCGGGCGCGGGCTCGGTGGTGTGCGCTGTCGAGGAGTCGCGCGTGCGGGTACGGGGGCGTGCTGACGGCGCCGCGTGGCGGTGTTGGGAGCGCGTTTGGGCGTG
>JBBSMC010000063.1:0-16919 GCA_038233375.1 Solirubrobacterales bacterium | reverse complement strand
GCGAATCACGACCATCGGATCGATCCCGGTGTCGAATAGCGACGCCACAGCCTCGCGGGTCACCCGGTCGCCGTCGGTCTCCAGTCGGTGGATCTCGTTCGTGTAGTGCGAGACGTCCTGGAAGCCGCGCATGCGCGGGACCGCCTCGTTGATCCTTCGGCAGGCCTCCATGAGGATGTGCGCCAGGCGCTGGGCCTGCTCCATCGGAGCCTCGATGCGATAGAGGCCGAGGTAGTCGGCGACCTCCTCGGTCAGGTCGACGATGTCGTCGAGCCCCGACGCCAGCTCCAGGATGTCCTCGCGGTCGATCGGCGTGACGAACGTCGAGTTGAGCCGCTGGATGATGTCGTACGTGATCCGGTCGCCCTCCTGCTCGCAGAGCAGGATCGCCCGCGCGCAGCCGTGCGTATCGGGAAACGAGCGCAGCATCTCGTCGAGCAGCTCGGCGGCGCGCAGCACGTTGGCGGCCGACTCCTCGAAGAGACCGAAGAAGACGCGGTCCTTGGGGGCGAAGACCTGCGAGAGCCGAGCCATTGCCGGGACTCTAGTGATCGGGGCGGATCAGGCTTTGAAGCGCTTGCCGAAGCCCGCAAGCTCCTGGGAATCTATTGCGTAGCCGTGCTCGGACGCCGGGTAGCGACGGGTGCGCACATCGGCGGCGAACGCCGCCACGCCGGCGACCATCTCGTCCTGCAGGCTCGCGTAGCGTTTGACGAAGCGGGCGCCGAGGCCCTCGCGGATGCCGAGCAGGTCATGGAAGACGAGCACCTGGCCGTCGGTCGCCGGCCCGGCCCCGATGCCGATCACCGGCACCTCGATGCGCTCCATGATGAGCGCCGCGACGTCGGAGGGGATCGCCTCGAAGACGATCGAGAAGCAGCCCGCCTGCTGCAGCGCGAGGGCGTCGGCCGCGACGCGCGCGGCGGCCTCGGCGCTGCGGCCCTGGGCGCGGTAGCCGCCCAGCGCGGTCGCCGTCTGTGGCGTGAGGCCGACGTGGCCCATGACCGGGATCCCGGCGCGGACGATCGCCTGCGCACGGGCAACGGACGTCGGGCCGCCGCCCTCGAGCTTGACGGCGTCGCAGCCGGCCTCCTTGACGAAGCGCAGCGCGGTGGCGACGGCCTGTTCGTCGCAGACCTCGTAGGAGCCGAACGGCAGGTCGCCGACGAGCAGCGGCGTGCGCAGGCCGCGCCGCACCGCGCGGGCGAGCATCAGCATCTCGTCGAGCTGGACGCCGACCGTCGACGGGTAGCCGAGGACGGTCATCGCTCCGGAGTCGCCGACGAGCACGACGTCGACGGCGGCCGCCTCGGCGGCGCGGGCGCTGGGGAAGTCGTAGGCCGTGACCATGACGATCGCCTCGCCGCGGCGCTTCATCTCGTCGAGGCGCGGCAGCGTGACGGGGAGGCGCTCGACCACCGCGCTGGCGGCGATCTGGCTGGGATGGGTGGACATCAGCGGCCTTCCTTTCCGAACGTCAGCAGGGTCGCCACCTCGTGGTCGACGCCGAGCACCGAGTTGGTGCCGGCCGCGACGTGGACGACGACGGGCTCATAGTCGCGCAGCTCGCTGCGGTCGTACTGCGCGTAGGAGATGACGATGATCGTGTCGCCGCGCTGTACGAGGCGGGCGGCGGCGCCGTTGACCTGGACCGTGCCCGAGCCGCGCTCGCCGGCGATCGTGTAGGTCTGCAAGCGCGCGCCGTTGTCGACGTCGACGACGTGCACCTGCTCGTGCTCGAGGATGTCCGCGGCGTCGAGCAGGTCGGCGTCGATCGTGATCGAGCCGACGTAGTGCAGGTCGCAATCGGTCACCGTCGCGCGATGGATCTTGGACTTGAGCATCGTTCGCTGCATTACGTGTGGCTCCCGTCGAGGATGTCGTTGTCGATCAGGCGCACGTCCCCGATGTGGGCGGCGACCGCGACGAGCACGGGCTCGTCGCCGACGCTGTCGACGGGCGTGAAGCTGTCGGGCGCGACGAGCTCGAGGTACTCGGGCTCGACCGCGAGCTCGGCCATCGCGGCGCGGCCGATGTCGGCGAGGATCGTGGCGTCGCGCTCGCCGGCGCCATGGCAGGCGCGGATCGCCTCCAGGCCGCGGCGCAGCGCCAGGGCGCGGCGGCGCTCGTCGCCGCGCAGGCGTACGTTGCGGCTCGAGAGCGCCAGCCCGTCGGCGTCGCGGATCGTCTCGCCGACCTCGATCCGCACCGCGATATCGAGGTCGCGCACTACGCGCCGGATGACCGCCACCTGCTGGGCGTCCTTCTGGCCGAAGAACGCGACGTCGGGCTGCACCATGTTCAGCAGCTTCGCAACGACGGTGGCGACCCCCGCGAAGTGCGCCGGGCCGCGCTGTGCGCCCTCCAACGGGGCGCCGATCTCGTCGACGGTGACCGTCGTGGCGAAGCCGAGCGGGTAGACCTCGCCGGGCGAAGGGGCGAAGAGGATGTCGGCGCCGGCCTCGGCGGCGAGCGCGGCGTCGTGCTGCTCGTCGCGGGGGTAGCCGGCGAGGTCGCGCGGGTCGTCGAACTGGGCCGGGTTGACGAACAGCGACACGACGACCTCGCCGCAGGCTCCGCGGGCGCGGCGGATCAGCGACAGATGGCCCTCGTGCAGGGCGCCCATCGTCGGCACCAGGCCGATGCTGCGCCCGGCGCGCCGCGGGCCGTTGAGCGCCGCGCGCAGCTCGGTCACGGTGCGCAGGGTCTTCATGCCGTCACCGCGAGGCGGCGGGTGGCGTCCGTCAGCGCGTCGAAGAGCGCAAGGTCGATTGCGGCGGCGCTCAACGCGCCGGCCAGCGCCATGCCCATCCGGCCGGCACCGACGACCGCGAGGCGATCGAGGGCGCATACCTGGGCAGGCAGCGAAAGCTGGGGCTGCGTGGTCATCGTGTCGGTCCAGTCCTCCAGGAGGTACCGGTCGCGTTATTGATGTGCGAGCGGTTGGCGCCGCCGCGCCGTAAAGGGTAGCTGACGCCGATCGCCTCTACGATCCGGCCGTGGCCACGAAGGACGAGCGCCGCGCCCGCCTCACCGACGTCTACCGCGAGGCGCGCGGCTGCACGCGCTGCCCGCAGCTCGCGGGCACCCGCACCCAGGTGGTGTTCGGGGCGGGCAATGCCGACGCTGACCTGATGTTCGTGGGCGAGGCGCCCGGCGCCAAGGAGGACGAGCAGGGGATCCCGTTCGTCGGCGCCGCGGGCAAACTGCTCGACCAGCTGCTGGCGGAGCTGGAGCTGTCGCGCGCCGACGTCTTCATCGCCAACGTCCTGAAATGCCGCCCTCCCGGCAACCGCGACCCTCAGCCGGGGGAGATCGACAACTGTTCGGACTACCTGATGCGCCAGGTCGAGCTCATCCGGCCGCGGGTGATCTGCACGCTGGGGAACTTCTCGACGAAGCTCCTGCGCGGCGACCCCACCGGCATCTCACGACTGCACGGGCAGGCCGAGATCCTCGTCATCGGCGCGCGGGCAGTCCGCCTGTATCCGCTGTTTCACCCGGCGGCGGCGCTCTACACGCGCTCGTTGCTGGACACGCTGCGCGCCGACTTCGCGCGCCTGCCGGCACTGCTGGCGCTCGCTCCGCCCGAGCAGCCTGAGCCGATCGCCGCGCCGGAGCCGGCGGTGCCCGAGCCCGCGCGCGCAGCAGTAGAGCCGGAGCCTGAGCCGGCTGCAGCGCTGTCGGAATCCCCGCCGGTATCCGCACCGGAGCCCGCACCGCAAGAGCCCGACGACCGCCAGCTCGGGCTGTTCTGACGGACCCTTACGCGCGGACCGACCGCAGCGCCGGCAGCACGCGTTCGCCGTACGTCCGGATCGAGCCGAACGGGTCGGCGCGCCCGATCAGCTGCAGGCAGATGACGGTCGCGCCGGCGTGCTCCATCTCGCGGATGCGCTCGACGTGCTCCTCGGGATCTGACGAGATGAGAAAGCCCTCGCGGGCGAACTCCTCGTCGCTCATCTGCTCGTCGGCGCGGCGCTGCATGTCCTCCTGGTCGGCGATGTCCTCGAGGTAGAGCTCGGGGAGCTGGGTCGGCTTCCAGTGCCGCGCGCCGTCGATCGCCGCACCTTCGTCGTCGGCCCAGGCGAAGCCGGCCTGGAAGATGATCTCGCCGGGCTCCCTGCCGTTGTCGTCGCACGCCGCCCGGTAGGCGTCGACGATCTCCGGCGCCTTCTCGGGATCACCCAGGGTCCACAGCCCGTCCCCGAACCGCGCCGCCACCTTGGCCGACTGCGGGCCGAATGCCGAGACGTAGAGCTTCGGGCGCGTCGCGGCGCGCGTCCACAGGCGCGCGTCCTTGAGCTTGAACCAGCCGGCGTCCATCGTCACGGTCTCGCCGCTCCACAGTCGCGTGATCGCCTCCAGTCCCGTCTCCAGGCGCCGGCGCTGCTCTTCGTACTCCGGCCAGTCGAGCCCCAGCGGCGTCTCGTTGACCGCCTCGCCGGAGCCGACGCCGAGGAAGACGCGGCCCGGGTAGAGCTCCTCGAGCGACATGAACGCCTGCGCGACGAGGCCGGGGTGGTAGTGGTGGATGATTGGCGTCACCGCGGTGCCGATCTGCTTCTGCGTGACCTGCCCGAGCGCGCCGAGGTAGACCCAGGCCTGGGTCGCCTGGCCGTCGGGGAACCACGGAGCGAAATGGTCGGAGGTGCCGAGGCCGTCGAAGCCGGCGCGGTCGGCGGCTTTGGCCTGCTCGAGCATCTGCGACGGGGTGAACTCCTCCGTCGAGGTCGCGAACCAGTACTGCATAGGGGGCGCTCCTTTCAGGCGGGTCAGACCCCCGGCCTACCCGTAGGAGCGCCTCCGTGCGCGCCGACCTCGCGCCACAGGCCGGGCGCCGCCCCGCGGCCGGCGGCGCTAGTCGCTCGGAGCGTCGGCGGGCTTGAGCTCCAGCGCGCAGCCGTTGATGCAATAGCGCTGGCCGCCGGCGCCCGGTCCGTCGGGGAAGACGTGGCCGAGGTGCCCGCCGCACTGGCTGCACAGGACCTCCGTGCGGCGCATGAACATGCCGTTGTCGTCGCGCAGCGTCACCGCCGCGGCGACGGCCGGGTCCGTGAAGCTCGGCCAGCCCGTGCCGGAGTCGAACTTCGTCTGCGAGGAGAACAGCTCCGCGCCGCAGCCGGCACACGCGTACATGCCGTCGGTCTTCTCGTTGACGTACGGGCCGGTGAACGCGCGCTCGGTGCCGGCGCGCCGGAGGATGTCGTACTGCGCGGGCGTCAGCTCCGCGCGCCACTCCTCGTCGGTCTTCTTGACGGGAGCGTCGATCGGTGTGTGCTTCATACCTCCAATGTAGAGGCCGGGGTGCCTCGGCTCAGGCGTGTTGGCGCGCGAAACGCCGCCGGGTCAGGCAGCGCGCGAAGTAGCCGACCTGGGCCACCTGGGCCAGGGCGTCGAGCACGCGCTCGCCGTGCGTGAGATCCGCCCGCACGTACTCCGCCAGCTCGCCGACGCGGCCGTAGTAGCGCCAGTCGCGCGAGGAGCCGACCGTGCGCAGCAGCGCCGCCGTCAGCGGCGGCGCGGCGAACGCGCCGTGAACGAACAGCAGGCCGCCGGGCGCGACGCGTCCGGTCCACCGCGCGAACAGCTCGCCCGCCGCGCTGTAGGGTGCAGCCGGGCCGATGAACAGGACGTCGATCGAACCGTCCACACGCGCCACCTCGACCGGCTCGACGACGAGGACCTCGACGCCGGGACTGGCCACGGAGCGGATCGCGGCCTCCGCGTCGGGCGACACGCTGCCGGTCATGACCACCCGCGCCGGAGCGACAAGGACTCGGGTGCAGGCCTTCAGCAGGGACACCTGGGCGGGGCTGAGCACGCCCGCGACGCTACCGCAGCTCGTGGCGGGCCAGCGCGGTCGGGATCCCGCCGCGCGAGCCATTAGAGTGCGCGGCGTGTCGTGGTCTGCCCGCCGCCTGCTCGTCGTGCCGCTCGCGGTCGTGATGCTCGCCCTGCCCGGATCCGCGGCAGCGCAGAACCCGACGATACCCGAGGACGGCGCCGGGGTCTCGACCACGCCGCCGATCCCGCTGGAGGGCGAGACCGCCACGCCGGTGACCGGCGCCGCCGATCTTCCGAACACGGGCTCGGACTCGCGCATGCTTTTCCTCACCGGTCTTGCGATGTCGCTCCTCGGTGCCGGACTGCGTCTGCGCACCGCCGATGCCGACGACTACTGAAACGGCGGCGCCACAGGAGACCGAGGCGCTGGCCGCCGAGCTCGCGCAGCGCCTGCGCCCCGGCGACGTCGTGCTCGTCTCGGGGGAGCTCGGCGCCGGCAAGACGACGTTCGTGCGCGGCGCCTGCCGCGCCCTCGGCGTATCCGGGGTGGTGACGAGCCCGACCTTCACGATCGCCCGCCGCTACGACGGCGCGGTGCCGATCTCCCACCTGGACCTCTACCGCCTCGGGAACCTCGAGGACGAGGACCCCGCGCTGCTGGCCGACGAGCTCGCCCCCGATCGCGTCGCGTTCGTCGAGTGGCCCGAGGTCGGCGCGCCCGCCGGATTGGACCCCGAGCGCGTGGTCGCGCAGGTCAGCCTCGAGCACCGCGGCGGCGACCGGCGCCGCGTCGTCGTGCGCGGGCGCCCCGCCCCGCGCGCCCCGTCGTGATCGTCCTGGGCATGGACACGGCGACGCCCGCGACCGCCGTCGCGCTACTCGACGAGGCGCGTCCGGCGGCGGTCGCCGAGCGCCGCCACGAGCCCGAGCCGGGCCGGCGTCCCGGCCACGCGGCGCAGCTCCTCGCGCTCGCCGCCGAGCTGCTCGAGGACGCCGGCCTGGCCTTCGCCGACGTCGACCGGATCGCCGTCGGCCTCGGCCCGGGCACGTTCACGGGCCTGCGGATCGGCGTCGCCACCGCCCGCGGGCTCGCGCAGGGCAGCGGCGCCGAGCTCGTCGGCGTGTCCACGCTGCGAGCGCTCGCTGCCGCGGCCGAGCCGGTCGCGCCTCCCGGCAGCGGCGTCCTCGCGGTCATCGACGCGCGCCGCGGCGAGGCGTTCGCCGCCGGCTGGCGCGACGGCGCGGTCGTCCTCGAGCCGGCCGCGCTGGCGCCCGCGGCGCTCGCCGGGCGCGTCGCCGCGGAGGGCGGAGCGTGGTTTGCGGTAGGGGACGGCGCGCTACGATTTCGAGCCCACCTGGAAGGCGCCGGCTGCACAGTTGCTCCAGACGGATCCGCATCGCATGGCGTCAGCGCCCGCGCGATCTGCAGCCTCGCGCTGCAGGCATCTCAGCCGGCCTCGCTGCACCTCGTCGTCCCCGACTACCTGCGGCTGCCCGATGCGGTGCTCGCCCGCGACCGGCCCCGCTGAGGCGCCGACGTGACCGACGGCCCCCTCGAGATCCGCCGCCTGACCTACGCGGACCTGCCCGAGCTGATCGCGATCGAGCGCCGGGCGTTTCCGACGCCATGGTCGCTGGCGATGTTCGTGCTGGAGCTGTCCAAACCCGCCAGCGTCTGCCTCGCCGCGCTGCGCGGCGGCCAGATGGTCGGCTTTCTGATCTGCTCGCGCTACGACACCGTCTGGCACCTCATGAACGTCGCGGTCGACCCCGCCCGCCGCCGCCAGGGGATCGCCAGCACGCTGCTCAACGACCTGCTGCGGCGGATCGACGGCAAGGACGCCCGCTTCACGCTCGAGGTGCGCGAGTCCAACGCCGGCGCGATCGAGCTCTACGAGCGCTTCGGCTTTCGCTCCGCGGGCCGTCGCAAGCGCTACTACCAGGACAACAACGAGGACGCCGTGATCATGTGGCGCACGAAGTCGACGCTGGTCGGCCACTTCGACGACGTGCCGAACGCCGCCCCGGGACCGGTGAAGCCCGCATGAGCCTGATCCTCGCGCTCGAAACGAGCTGCGACGACACGTGTGCGGCTGTCATCACGCACGACGGCGACGTGCGCTCGAACGTCATCTCCTCGCAGGGCATCCACGACGAGTACGGCGGCGTCGTGCCGGAGATCGCGTCGCGTCACCACCTCGAGCTCGCCAACGCCGTCGTCGACGACGCGCTGCGCCGGGCGGACGCCACGCTCGACGACATCGGCCTCGTCGCGGTCACGCAGGGGCCGGGCCTCGTCGGCGCGCTGCTCGTCGGCGTCGCGACCGCGAAGGCGATCGCGGCGGCGCGTGGGCTGCCGCTGGCCGCCGTCGACCACCTGCAGGGCCATGTCGCGGCGAACTTCCTGAGGATCGGCGCGGACTCCGATCCCGCCCCCCCCGGAGGCATGATGGAGCCGCCGTTTTTGTGCCTGGTCGCCAGCGGCGGCCATACGCTGCTCACCGGCGTCGAGGACCACGAGGGGTTCACGGTCCTCGGCCGCACACTCGACGACGCCGCCGGCGAGGCGTTCGACAAGGGCGCGCGGTTGCTCGGGCTGCCCTTTCCCGGTGGTCCTGCGCTGGAGCGCCTGGCGCGTGACGGCGACCCCGCCGCATTCGCCTTCCCGGTCGCGCGCAACCTCGCCGGGCTGGACTTCTCGTTCGCCGGTGTGAAGACCTCGCTGCTCTACAAGGTCCGCGAGCTCGGCGAGGCGGGCGCGCGCGGGCGCGCCGCCGACCTCGCGGCGAGCTACCAGCACGCGATCGTCGAGGCGCTCGCGTCGCGCTGCGAGCAGGCGCTCGAGCAGACGGGCGTGGACCGGCTGGCCGTCGGTGGCGGGGTGGCCGCCAACGGACCGCTGCGCGAGCGCCTCGGCGCGCTCGGCGCCACCGTCGGCATCCCGCCGCGCGAGCTGTGCACCGACAACGCGGCGATGATCGCCTCCGCCGCGCGCTATGTGCCGGCGCAGCTGTTTGCGGACTACCTCGCGCTCGACGCGTACGCGTCCGGCGAGCGGGCGCTGGCGTAGTGGCGACGGCGCCGACCGACGGCGGGCTTGTCCTGCTGGGCAAGCCCGGATGTCATCTCTGCGACGACGCGCGGGTGGTTCTGGAGCGCGTCGGCGAGGCCTTCGTGGAGGTCGACATCACGACCGACGATGCCCTGCACGCCACCTATCTCGAGCGCATCCCGGTCGTCCTGCTCGATGGCGTCGCGCGATTCGAGCTGTTCGTGGACGAAGCCGCGCTGCGCCATGTTCTGAGTAAAGTGCGGCGTCGATGACGACCGGCGAACGCGTTCCCACGGCGGTTGACTCGGCTGCGCGCGACGGCGCGATCGGGGGCGGACAGCGCCTCTCGCTCGGCGTCGCGGCGCGCCTGTCGCGCTACCTGCAGGTCCTCACACAGGCCAAGAAGATGGGCAGGGAGACGATCTCCTCGCGCGAGCTGAGCGACTACACGCACGTCAACCCGACGCAGATTCGGCGCGACTTCTCGGGCTTCGGGAAGTTCGGCAAGCGCGGCGTCGGCTACAACGTCGACGCGCTCGTCTCGCAGATCCGCAAGATCCTGCGCACCTCGGGCCAGCACAACATCGCGCTGTTCGGGGCGGGCCACCTCGGCCAGGCGATCGCCTCGTCGGACATCTTCGCCGACCACGGCTTCCGGGTCGTCGCGATCTTCGACACCGACAAGCGCAAGATCGGCCAGCAGGTCGGCACGACGACGGTGCGCCATTCGTCGGAGCTGAAGTCGATGGTCGAGTTCGAGGACATCGTCGTGGGCGTGCTGGCGGTGCCGACGGCCGCCGCCCAGTCGATCGCCGACGATCTCGTGCAAGCCGGTGTGAAGATCATCTTCAACTACTCCGAGGCGCTGCTGCAGGCGCCCCCGGAGGTGACCGTCCACACCTCGTCTCCGGCGGTCGATCTGCTCTACGCGCTGTACTTCTACTTGACGTAGAAGCGACTCCGGCGCGAGCCACCACCGATGCCGATCGACCTCGACAACACGGAGGAGATGTTCGCCGCGTCCACGGACCTGACCGTTGGCCTGGAGGAGGAGTTCGCGGTGCTCGACCCCGGGACGCTGGATCTCGTCGGGCGCTTCGAGGAGCTGCGCGACGCGGCGGCCGAGCTCGATCCGGTGCTGCACGACGCGATCACGGGCGAGCTGATCTCCTCGGAGATCGAGATCATCTCGGGCCGCGGAGAGGACCTGCACGACGCGATCGCCCACCAGCGCGACCGGCGCCGGCGGCTGTTCACGCTGGCCACCAACCGCGGCATCGCGCTGGGCTCGACGGGCGCGCACCCGTGGGCGGACTACCGCGAGCAGCGCAACATCGACACCGAGCACTACCGGCGCGTCGTCGAGGGCCTGGGTTACGTCGCGCGGCGCAACAACACCTTCTCGCTGCACGTCCACGTCGGCGTCCGCGGCGCCGATCGCGCCGTCGCGGTCTGCGATCGGCTGCGGCCGGTCCTGCCGATGCTGCTCGCCGTCAGCGCCAGCTCGCCCTTTCTCGAGGCGCAGGACACGCGCCTGCACTCGGTGCGCAGCCAGATCTTCACGAAGTCCTTCCCGCGCTGTGGCGTGCCCGACGCGTTCGGCGACTGGCGCACGTTTCGCGCGTACATCGAGCTGCTGATCGCGACGCGCTCGATCGTCGAGTACACGCAGCTGTGGTGGTCGGTGCGCCCGCACGCCTCCTACGGCACCGTCGAGGTGCGCGTCTGCGACGCGCAGGTGACCGCGGACGAGTCCGAGGGCCTGGCCTCGCTGATCGTGGCGTGCGTCGGCCAGGCGCTGCGCGACATCGACGAGGGCGTGCCGTTTGACGATCCGCCCCACCGGCTCGTCGAGGAGAACATGTGGCGCGCGATTCGCTGCGGGCTGGACGGCCACATGATCGATCTGGCGCGCGGGGTGGAGATCCCCGCGCGCGAGGCGATCGACCGGTTGTGGTCGTGGACGGCGCCGGTCCGCGACGAGGCCCGCATCGCCGTGGCGCTCGAGGGGCCGACCGGTGCCCAGCGCCAGCGTGCGGCGCTGCTGGACGGCGCCGACCTGCGCGCGGTCTACGCTGACACCGTGCGTGAGACGATGACGACCTACGCCCAGGAGGTTCCCGCATGACGGCCGACGAAGATCTGCAGTCCCCCAGCGATCCCGGCTTCGACGAGGCCGACCTCGGCGATCTGAGCGAGGAGGAGCTGCGCGCGGCCTACGAGGCAGAGATCGCGCGCGTGCGCGTCGAGGACGTGCTCGTGCAGACGGTGGTCTCGCTGCTGAACCTCGCCGCCCGCAAGGCCGGCCTGACCGGTGCCGAGGAGGAGCCTGAGTTCGACCAGGTCCGCCAGGCGATCGACGCCACGACGGCCCTGCTGCCGCTAGTCGAGCCGACGCTCGGGCCGGACGCCAAGCAGATCCGCGACGCGCTCTCGCAGCTGCAGCTCGCGTATGCGCGCTCGGGTGCCACGCCGCCCTCCGACTCCCCGCGGGCCGGTGAGCCGCCGAGCCCGGCAGGTGGCCCGCGCGGCGGCAGCGGACTCTGGGTTCCGGGTCAGTAGACGCGGCATCCGTCCAGCCGGTTAGTATCCGCGCGCGTTTCCCGTGGCTGCGGGCCGTTGACACCCGCCACGCGGTGGGCTAGGTCTTCAGCACCAAAGATTTACGGAGGCAGTTTCCCTTGAGTGATTTCCTGCTGGACCATGGGGTCGTCGTCGCGTTGCTGTGCGGCGGCCTTGCAGTGCTCTATGGCGCGCTGACCACCCGCTCGCTGTTGGCGCTTTCGCCCGGCAACGAGCGCATGGTCGAGATCTCGAAGGCCGTCCAGGAAGGCGCCTCTGCGTACCTGCGTCGTCAGTACACGACGATCGCGATCGTCGGTGTACTGCTGTTCATCGTCCTGATCCCGTTGCAGAGCATCGAGGTCGCCGTCGGCTTCGCGCTCGGCGGCCTGCTCTCGGCGGCGGCCGGCTTCATCGGCATGAACGTCTCGGTGCGGGCCAACTGCCGCGTCGCGGAGGCCGCCCGCGGCGGCATCCCGCCCGCGCTGAACGCCGCGTTCCGCGGCGGCGCGATCACCGGCATGCTCGTCGTCGGCCTCGCGCTGCTCGGCGTCGCCGGCTACTACGGCCTGCTCACGGCGATCTTCGACACCTCGCAGAAGGAGGCCGTCGACGCGCTCATCGGCCTGGGCTTCGGCGGCTCGCTGATCTCCGTCTTCGCCCGTCTGGGCGGCGGCATCTTCACCAAGGGCGCCGACGTCGGCGCCGACCTCGTCGGTAAGGTCGAGGCCGGCATCCCCGAGGACGACCCGCGTAACCCGGCCGTGATCGCCGACAACGTCGGCGACAACGTGGGCGACTGCGCCGGCATGGCGGCCGACCTCTTCGAGACCTACGTCGTGACGGCCGTCGCCGTCATGCTGCTCGGCGTCCTGACGTTCGCGGGCGAGAACGCGACGCAGGTCGCGCTGTACCCGCTCGTGCTCGGCGGCGTGGCGATCATCGCCTCGATCCTGGGCACGTTCGCCGTCAAGTCGGCCGCCGGCAACGTCGAGCGCGCGCTCTACCAGGGCCTCGTGGCCTCGGGCATCATCGCGGCGATCGCGTTCTACCCCGTCACGAAGTGGATGATGGAGGGCCTCGCGACGGCGACCGCCGACGTCAACATCTTCGCGCCGTCGGTCGGCGACCTGTACCTCTGCTCGCTGATCGGCCTCGCCGTCACCGCGCTGCTGTTCCTGATCACCGACTACTACACCTCGACGCGCTTCAACCCGGTCAAGAAGACGGCCGACGCCTCGCAGACCGGCCACGCGACGAACATCATCTCGGGCCTCTCGCAGGGCATGCAGGCGACCGCCCTGCCGGCGATCGTGCTGGCGCTCGGCATCTACGGCGCGTATGAGCTCGGCGGCATCTACGGCATCGGCGTCGCCGTGATGGCGCAGCTGGGGCTCTGTGGCCTGATCGTCGCGCTGGACGCCTTCGGGCCGATCACCGACAACGCCGGCGGCATCGCCGAGATGGCGGAGATGCCCGAGGAGGTCCGCGCCGTGACCGACCCGCTCGACGCGGTCGGCAACACGACGAAGGCCGTCACCAAGGGCTACGCGATCGGTTCGGCCGTGCTCGCCGCGCTCGTGCTGTTCGCGGCCTTCAAGATCGAGCTCAATGCCGAGCTCGCGGAGGGCGGCGAGGAGCCGATCGCCTTCCTGCTCGATGCGCCCGAGGTGCTCATCGGCCTGCTCATCGGCGGCATGATGGTCTACCTCTTCGCGGCGCTGTCGATGGAGGCCGTCGGTCGCGCCGGCGGCGCCGTGGTCGAGGAGGTGCGCCGCCAGTTCAAGGAGCACCCCGGGATCATGGACAACACCGAGAAGCCCGACTACGCCCGTTGCGTGGACATCGTCACGAAGACCGCCCAGCGCGAGATGATCATCCCGTCGCTGATCCCGATCGTCTTCACGCTCATCATCGGCCTGCTCAGCGTCGAGGCGCTCGGTGGCCTGCTGATCGGCGTCATCGTCGTGGGTCTCTTCATGGCCGTCTCGATGACCGCCGGCGGCGGCGCCTGGGACAACGCCAAGAAGCTCATCGAGGAGGGCGAGTTCGGCGGCAAGGGCACGCTCGCCCACGAGGCCTCGATCACCGGCGACACGGTCGGCGATCCCTACAAGGACACGTCCGGGCCGGCGATCAACCCGATGATCAAGGTCGCGAACATCGTGGCCATCCTCATCATCCCGCTGGTCGCGTAGTCATCTGAGCGGGCCTCGCCGGCTGACCACGCGACAACGTGGTGGTGAGCGTTCGATCCCCACTACAGTCCCCCGCCGTGGGATTCCTCGAGGAGCATCTCGGCGGTGGGACGTGGCGCGCCGACGCCCCGTTCTCATCGGTGACGTTCAAGGTCCGCCATCTCGGCGCGCGCGACTATCGCGCGGGCTTTCGGGAGATCGACGCGACGCTCGACGCTGCCGCCGGGACTTTCGCCGCGAGCGTGCCGATCGCGTCGCTGGACCTCAACAACCCGGTCATCCGCGAGCGGATGCTGTCGGCCGAGTTCCTCGACGCGGTGCGCTATCCCGAGGTGGCCTGGGTCGTGTCGGCCTTCGAGGGCGACGAGAGCCGCGCGATCAGCGCGACCGGCGAGCTCTCGATCCACGGGCACACGAAGGCGGTCACGGCGACGGGCAGGATCGGCCTGCCCGGAGCGGGGCTGCTGAGCCCCGAGAACCGCGTCGGCGTGGAGCTGTCGGCGACGATCGACCGGCGCGACTTCGGGCTGGACTGGCAGGAGGCGCTGCCCGGCGGCGGCGACACACTCGGCTGGGACGTGACGCTGGAGGCGCTGCTGGAGTTCGTCGAGCAATGAGGCGCCGGCTCCCGAGGATCCTCGCCGTGCTGGTGCTCGTCGCGCTGCCCGCGGGGTGCGGCGGCGACGAAGACGGGTCGGCGGACAGCGGCACGTCGACCACGACCGCGGCGCCGACGGCGACGGTTCCGCAGGCGCCGCCGTCCGAGCGAGACCGTCTCAGCAGCTGCCTGACGAAGGAGGGCTACCGGCTGCAGGGCGGGCTCACGCAGAGCTCCGACAGCGACGCGGCGGACTGACTACCAGATCCTCTTCAGCGGCCCGCGCGGCGGCGGCTACATCGGGTTCTACGAGAACGCATCGCGCGCGAGCGCGTGGCCACGCAGCTGCGCAAGAACGCGCAGCGCACGAGCGGCGCCTCGGTCGAGCGCCACGGGTCGATCAACATCGTCTTCGTGGATATGGCCGACCCGGCCGCGCGCGAGCGCGTCCGCGGCTGCCTTGTGATGTAGCGCACCACCCCGCCGAGCGGGCCGCACGGCACGCCGGGCCGGGCAGCGGCTCGGCGTAGACTCCCGCCGCGGATGGCAGAGCGCCAGCTCCACGGCCTGCAGCGCGTGCTCGGGGTCAACGCGCTGTTCTCGACCGCCTACGGAAACGTGGGCTCATCGATCTATTACGCCCTCGGTCTCGTTGCCGCGCTCGCCGCCGGCCTGACGCCGCTGGTGTTCCTCATCACCGGCGCGCTCTTCTACTGCACCGCCACGACCTACGCCGAGGCGACCGCGATGTATCCCGAGGCGGGCGGCTCGTCGCTGTTCGCACGGCGCGCGTTCAACGAGCTGTGGTCGTTCTTCACGGCCTGGGCGCAGATGCTCAACTACATCATCACGATCGCCATCTCGGCGTTCTTCGCGGCCCATTACGCGGGGCGCTTCCTGTGGGACGGCTTCAAGGAGGCCCCCGGCGACATCGCCTTCGCCGCCGGCGCCGTGGCACTGCTGGCGCTCGTCAACGTGCGCGGCGTCAAGGACGCGGTCAGCGTAAACCTCGTGCTGGCCGTCGTCGATTTCCTCAGCCAGCTGGCGATCGTCGGCCTCGGCGTCGTGCTCGTCTTCAGCCCCGAGATCCTCGTCGACAACCTCTCGTTCTTCGGCGAGACGCCGACGCTGGCGCAGTTCCTGCTCGCGATCCCGATCGGCACCGTCGCCTACACCGGCATCGAGACGATCTCGAACATGGCCGGGGAGGCGCGCGACCCCGACACGACGATCCCCGCCGCGATCCGCCGCGTGATGATCGCCGTGTTCGCGATCTACTTCACGCTGCCGCTGATCGCGCTGTCGGCACTGCCGGTCGAGTGCGTCGGCAGTGAGTGCCGCACCCAGCTGGGCGTCGGCCCCGAGGAGGGCGGCTACGCCAACGACCCGATCATCGGCGTGGTGTCCGGGATGGACCTCGGCTGGTTTCAGGGCGGGGTGGAGGTGTACGTCGGCATCCTCGCCGTGACGATCCTCATCGCCGCCACGAACGCCGGCGTGCTCGGCGTCTCGCGGCTGACCTACTCGATGGGCATGTACCGCCAGCTGCCCGACACGATGCGCCGGCTGCACCCGCACTTCCGCACGCCCTACCTCGGTATCCTCGTCTTCTCGGGCTTTGCGATCATCGCCCTGCTGCCCGGCCAGGCCGACTTCCTGGGCAAGATCTACGCGTTCGGGGCGATGCTGTCGTTCTCGATGGCGCACCTGTCGTTGATCTGCCTGCGCGTGAGCGAGCCCGGCGTGCGGCGCCCGTATCGCAGCCCGGGACGCCTGCGCGTCCGCGGGCACGAGCTGCCGCCGCTGGCGGTGATCGGCCTCAGCGGGACGATCCTGTCGTTCGTCGTCGTCAGCGTCCTGGACCTCACCGTCGGGCTCGCCGGCGTGACGTGGATGGCGCTGGGCATCGGCGGCTACGTGCTGTACCGCCGCAGCCAGGGCCTGGACCTCGTCTCCACGCACCAGGTCGCGGTGCCGCAGCCCGTCACGCTGAACGAGGCGGAGTACGAGTCGGTGCTCGTCGCGCTCGACGCGCGCCACTACTCGCCGACGACGATCGCCACCGCGGCCAAGCTCGCCGGACGCAAGCGCCGCGGCATCCACGTGCTCGTGCTGATCACCGTGCCCCAGGCGTCGCCGCTGGACGCCGACCTTCCGGAGGAGGAGATCGCGGCGCGCGCGGTGATCGAGCAGGCGCGGCTGCAGGGCGGGCGGCGGGTGAACGGCCACGTCGAGCGCGTGCGGCCCGGCGGCCACGGCCGGCTGATCGTCGAGGAGGCGCGCGAGATGCGCGCCCACGCGCTCGTCATGCCGCTGCCGCCGCGCGTCGGCACGACGCTGTTCGGAAAGACCGTGGAGACGGTGCTCGCCGACCGCCCCTGCCGCGTGATCATCGAGAGCGAGCCGACGGGTGCCTGAGCGGCGGACCCGCTCCGGGCGGGGCATGCACCGCTCGACGACGCTCGTGCTGTCGGCCGCGATGGTCGTGCTCGGCCTGGCGATCCTCGTGCAGACGTTCGCCGCCGGCGGCGGGCCGCTGGCGCTCGGAACCGTCCTCGGGCTGCTGTTCGTGGGCGCCGGCGGCGGCCGGCTGTACTTCACCTGGCGGGGGATCTGATGGCCTCTGCCCGGCCGCCTGCGACGCCGGGGTCGCCCGCGCCGCGCGAGCCGGGGCCGATGCTCCGCCACAGCCTCGGGTCGCCCGCGCTGTTCGCGATCGTCT
>JBBSMC010000062.1:0-17336 GCA_038233375.1 Solirubrobacterales bacterium | reverse complement strand
CTCGGCGACGAGCCGCCGCAGGGCGCTCTCGATCGCGCTCGGCGACGTGTCCCGCTCGCGCCAGACGTCGTCGGTGGTCATCGGACGCCAACCACGGGAGGGAGCACTAGTGGACGAACCACTAGATCATCCGCCAGCGCGCGTCGCCGATCAGCAGCCTCTCGGCCTCCTCCGGACCCTGCGAGCCGGCCGGATACGCCGGCAGAGGCTCTGCCGCCGAGTCCCACGCCTTGATGATCGGATCGATGATCCGCCACTGCGCCTCGACCTCGTCGTTGCGGGTGAAGAGTGTCGCCTCGCCGCGCATCGCGTCGATGATCAGCCGCTCGTAGGCCTCGGGCGACTCCGACAGGAACGCCGTGCCGTAGAGGAACTCCATGTTCACCGTGCGGATCGCCATCCGCGTGCCGGGGATCTTCGCGCCGATCGACAGGGAGACGCCCTCGTTGGGCTGCACGGTGAGGACGAGCACGTTGGGGCGCACGCCGGTCGACATCTCCGACTGGAAGGCGACGTGCGGCACGGGCTTGAGCGTGACCGCGATCTCCGTGACCTTGCGCGCGAGGCGCTTGCCCGTGCGCAGGTACATCGGCACGCCGGCCCAGCGCCAGTTGTGGACCTCCAGGCGCAGCGCGGCGTACGTCTCGGTGCTGGAGTCCTCCGGCACGCCCTCCTCGTCGAGGTACCCGGGCACCTCCTCGCCGGCGACGATCGCGGCCGTGTACTGGCCGCGGACCGCCATGTCCGGGATCTCGACCGGCGTCGGCGCGCTGATCGCGCGCAGCACCTTGACCTTCTCGTCGCGCACCGGATCGGCCTCGAAGGCGACCGGCGGCTCCATGCACAGCAGCGAGAGCAGCTGCAGCATGTGGTTCTGGACGAGGTCGCGCAGCGCGCCCGCCGAGTCGTAGTAGCCAGCCCGCGAGCCGATCCCAAGGTTCTCCGAGGCCGTGATCTGCACGTGGTCGATGTAGTTACGGTTCCACAGCGGCTCGAACATGTTGTTGGCGAAGCGCAGCGCCAGCACGTTCTGGACGGTCTCCTTGCCGAGGTAGTGGTCGATCCGGAAGACCTGGTCCTCGGCGAAGACCGACAGCACGCGCGCGTTGAGATCGCGCGCCTCCTCCAGCGACCGGCCGAAGGGCTTCTCGATGATCACGCGCACCTCGGCGTCGTCGCGATCGGCGAGGTCGTGGCGGCCGAGGGCGTCGACGATGACGGGAAAGAACCTCGGCGCGGTCGAGAGGTAGAAGCAGCGGTTCAGACCGAGCCCGGCCTCGGCGTCGAGATCGTCGAGCTCGCGATGCAGCGCGGCGTAGACCTCGTCGTCGTCGAACGACCCGGCGACGTAGCGCACGTCGGCGAAGAGCTTGGCGAGCACCTTCTCGTTGGGCGGCCGGCGCGAGAACTCGCGCACGGACTCGATCGCCATCTCCCGAAAGTCGTCGTCGCTCATCTCCGAGCGGGCGTTGCCGACCAGGCCGAAGCGCTCGGGCAAGGCGCCCTCGTGGGCGAGGTTGTAGAGCGCCGGCAGCAGCTTGCGCCGCGCGAGGTCGCCGGTGGCCCCGAAGATCACGAGCGCGGTGGGGTGGACCGGCAGCCGCTCGAGGCCCTCGGTGAGCGGGTTGTCCTCGGGCCCGGTCTGGGCGCCGGCGGCGGCGGCGCCCGCGCGGTCGGTCGTGCTCACCCGTCCGCGCTCCGCTTCGTCGCGTGGCCGCCGAACTGCGCACGCAGAGCGGCCAGCATGCGGTGGGTGAAGTCGCCGTTGCCGCGCGAGTAGAAGCGCGCGTGCAGGGATGCGGTGATGACCGGTGTGGGAACGTCGCGCGCCATCGCGTCCTCGATGGTCCAACGGCCCTCGCCGGAGTCGGCCGTGTAGCCCGACAGTCCGGCGAGCGCGTTGCCGTCCTGCTCGAAGGCCAGCGCGGCGAGCTCGCACAGCCACGAGCGCACGACCGAGCCCTGGTTCCAGAGGTGGGCGATCTTCGCGTTGTCGAGCTCGAACTCGCACTTGTCGAAGAGGTCGAAGCCCTCCGCGTAGGCCTGCATGAGGCCGTACTCGATGCCGTTGTGGACCATCTTGACGTAGTGGCCGGCGCCGCTCGGGCCGAAGTGCCCCCAGCCGCGGTCGCCAAGGGCATCGCACGCGTCCTGCTTGGTCTCGGGCGCGAGCACGTCGAGGATCGGCGCCAGGCGCTGCACCGCCGCCTCCGGACCGCCGACCATCATGCAGTAGCCGACCTCCAGGCCCCACACCCCGCCGCTCACGCCGACATCGACGTAGTCCAGTCCCGCCTCGCTCAACGCGGCAGCGCGCTCGCGGTCGTCGGTCCACTTCGAGTTGCCGCCGTCGATGATCATGTCGCCCGCGTCGAGCAGGCCGGCGAGCTCGTCGACCGTGCTCTGCGTCGGCCCGCCGGCGGGGATCATGATCCACACCATCCGCGGCGCGTCGAGCTTGCCGACGAGATCCTCTAGCGAGCTCGCGCCGCTCGCGCCGGTGGCGTCCGCGATCCGCTGCATTGTATCGGGGTCACGGTCGAAGGCGACGACCTCGTGGTCGGAGTCGCGCTTGATGCGAACGACCATGTTGCCGCCCATGCGGCCGAGGCCGACGAAGCCGATCTGAGTCACTGGTTGTCTCCGCGCGTCGTGGGCATGCCGGGTGGGAAGCGAGCATAAGCCGACGATGTGTCGGCGATGTGTCGAATTCGCTGTGTACCCCCGCGCACGCGAGCGAATCGCCGGGTAGCCTCGCGGGCGTGACCTCCACCGAGGACGAACCCACGACTCAGCAGCTGCGCGCCGTGCAGGCCGACCGCGAGGTGCAGGAGCGCGAGCGCGCCGAGCAGGCGCCGACCGACACCGAGCAGCTCGCCGCCGTGCGACGCGCCGACAAGGCGGCCTACCTCAAGGAGAAGCTCGAGGAGAAGGCCGAGAGCGAAGAACGGTCGTGAGCGAGCTGCCCGAGCACGTTGCGCGCAACCGTGCCGAGTGGGACAGCTACGCGCCGGAGTGGGGTGGCGCCGGCCCGGCGCGACTGGGCGCGCGAGGAGCCGTGGTGGAGGATCTTCACCGTCCCGGAGTCCCAGCTACAGGTGCTGCCTGACGACCTCGAGGGCCGGGCGGCCGACTCGTGTTCCTCGTCGACACGCCGCTGTCGATCGTCTGCGCGCCCGAGGCCGAGGCCGAGCGCGCCGCCGAGCAACTGCTCCGCCCGTACTTCGGCATGCACCGCATCGACTGGGGCGAGGACGACTCCGTCGAGTTCCACCTCCCGCACGGCGAGCTGATCGCGCTGTTGTGTAGGTCGGGCTTCGAGATCGAGGCGCTCATCGAGGTCCAGCCGCCGGCCGACGCGACGACGCGCTTCCCGCACGCGACGGTGCAGTGGGCGCGGAAGTGGCTCCACGCGGAGGTCTGGAAGGTCCGCAAGCGAGGCTGAGTCGGGCCGGGTGGTGTGGCGAACGCGCGACGCTCGTGCGGGGGTTGGAGTTCGTGGCTGAGTCCGGGCGCGAATGGCAGAGCAACGGCATCTGTGAGGCAATCGGTTTGTGGGGGAGGGGCGTCTGTTCCCGGGTTCGCGTGGAGCCTGGTCGAGTTATGCATGTGGGGGATGCATACGTCGACCAGGCCGCCGTGTTCGGGCCGCGGCTGGCCTGTCTGTCCATGCGGTGCGTGAACAGACCGACCCGGCCGCGACCTACGCGTCGGGCGGGTGACCTGGCCGGTCGGCCAGGTCCGCCTGGCTGACCGCCTGCTGGCCGAACGCCTCGCGCAGCTCTGCCGTCCGTGCGACGAGCTGTTGCGCGCGCAGCTCGAGCGTTCCGGGCACGACGCCGCCGTTCCGTACAGCGCGGGTCTCGGCGGCGAGCTCGCGCACCGCCGCCGAGATCTCGAGCAGCTGCGCGGCGGCGTTCTGCTGGGCCGTCGTGAAGCTGTCGCCCGCGGCAACCTTCTGAGCGAGCTGCTCGAACGCGAGGGTCAGGTCGAACTCGGCGGTGCCCGCGGCGTCGCTCAGCGACGTGAGCTCGGCTGACTCGTCCTCGGCACCCATGCCTGTGTCATGCCATCCGTTCCGCGCGGCTAAACACGGCGTTTACGGTCCCGCCGGCACGCGCACCGCGCGCGTGCCGAGCAGCTGGGCGGAAAGGCCGAGAACCGGCAGCGCGAACCGCTGGACGGCGGCCTCCGGGGGAGGGTTGTCGCGCGTTGCACACCATCTCGCCGCAGAGTGGCCAACCGCCCCGGAGGTTTTTGACCTGACGAGCCGCTACGGGCGCCCGAGCACGGTCGCGCGGACCCACCCGGTGGCTCCGGCGTCCGTCCGGATGCGCTGCCAGCCGGCCGTTGTCGCGCGGCCGAGCGCCTGGACGGGCTGGCCGAAGCGAACTGAGCCGACCGCGGCGCCGCCGGGCCGTACGAGGAGCTCGCTGCGCGCGACGCGGACGCGGCGCGTGGGTCCGCCCGCCGCACCGCCGGCCACGATCGAGCCGCGTGCGTCGGGGGCCTTGCAGAGCAGGCTGACGCGCGTCGAGCCGGCGCCCGGCCGTGGCTGCACGTGGACGCGAGCCGACCGGCTCGTGCCCGGGATCGTCTCGGGGGCGTAGGCCGCGCTCGCGCCCGGCAAGGCGAGCAGGTCGGCGACACGCAGGCCGGGCGGGCAGGGCATCGTCACGATCGTGGAGCCGGGCGAGCCGGAGGCGACGTGCACGGTGCGGCTGATCATCGCGGTACCCGGCGGCAGCGGCGCACCCTTCGCCAGGTGACCCTTGGCCAGCGCCAGGCTCGTCGCGGACTGCGGGGCGGGGTCGCCCGGCCCGAACACCTCCAGCGCGCCGACCGCGAGCCCGGTCGCGAGGGCGGTCCCCGCCGCGGCCGTTGCGCCCGTCTTCAGCATCGCGCCCTTGGCTCCGACCGCCCCCACCTTGCCGGCGAGAACACCGATCGCGATGAGGATGAGCGGCGCGGGGACGAGCATCGCCACCGCTCGGCTCGTGTCCTTCAGGGCGGAGCGGAAGGTGCGACACCCGCGGCACGCGGCGACGTGACGGTAGGCCGCGGCCGACGCCCGGCGGCCCTCGTCGTGTGCCTCGAGCAGGGCCAGGCGGACGTCCTGACAGTCGGTCGAGCGCGCCGCCTCGTGCTTGACGAGGTTGGCCCGCGCACGATGGACGAGGTTCTTCGTCGCCTGCTCGCTGACGCCGAGTTCGCCGGCGAGCGCGGAGTGTGAGATGCCGTCGACCTCGCGGCGCAGGAGCGCGTGGCGCTGCGGGGGCGGGAGGGCCGAGATGTCGCCGAGCAGGTCGCGCAGCTTGCCGCGCTGCTCACTGGCCGCCTCGGGCTGCGTTGCGTCGGGCGCGCGCAGCAGCCCCCAGTCGTCGGCGTCGTGGAGTGCCACGCCGTCGGTTCGCACCCGTGCGAGCTCGTCCAGCGCACAGTTGCGCACGAGGCGAAAGAGCCAGGGGCGCAGCTCGATGTGGCGCTCATCGCGGCGCAGCGCCCGGCTGGCGCGAAACATCGCCTCCTGTACCACGTCCTCGGCGTGCTCGGACGAGCGGCCGAGCGTGCGGGTGGCGTAGCGCAGCAGCACGGCGTGATGGCGCGCGAAGATCTGGCCGAACGCGGCGTCGTCGCCGCCACGAAACGCGCTGATCAGCGCCCGGTCGTCCCGGGTGCGGGGCCGCTGCTCAAGCACGGCACACGCTCGCGGCGGGAAGCCAACCGATCGTGCCGGCGCGGGTGACGACGACGAGCGCCCAGCGGCGGTCGGCGCTGTGGCGCTGCACCCGCAGGCGCTGGCCACGGGTCAGGCGCGCGATGACGAAGCCCTTCGGCGAGTCGCGCAGGACCGCCGTCCTGGCACAGAGGCTGCGGGTGCTCGCCGCCTCCGCGGCGGTGGCGAGAGTGGCGGTGAGCGCGAGCGCGACGAGGAAGGCTGTCAGCGCCGCGGGGCGCATCACCGCGTCAGGCGCGCGGTCGCTGCGACGTTGCGGGTGTTGCCCTTGAGGTCGTTCATCCCGACGAGGATGCGCACGCGCCGGCCGACGGAGCGCCGCAGCACGGCGCGGTCGCCTGCCCGCAGCACGAGGGCGTGGCGCAGCTTCACGATGCCCGGGGTGTCACGGGTAGCGAAGCCGAAGCCGAGCTGCCGGCCGCCCAGCCGCATCGACGCGCTGACCTGCGCGGCTTCGCTGGACCTGACCCACCCCGGCAGCCCGCGCGTGAGCAGGGCGCGGACCGAGATCGTGCGAGGGAGCCGGATGGTGGCCAGCGGCGGCGTGCGGTCCTCGGCCACGTGCCCGAGGGAGGCGAAGGTCTTCAGACGGCGGGCGAAGAAGAAGATCCTCGGCCGCTCACCTCCGACGACCGTTCCGGTCGCCAGGTCGATCGGCATCAGGATCGACTGGCGGCGGTTCAGGTTGCCGCCCCCGAGCCCGAGGGCATACCCGCGGCCATCCGAGGCGATCTGAAAGGCGAGCGGCTCGACGAGCGGGGTTTCGGGCGGAAACCTGAGCCGGCTGGCCTGCATCGTCGAGCTGCCCGCCTCGGTCTCGCGCAGCAATGTCGCGGGGCCGAGCTGCAGGCCGACGAGGCGCCCGTCCGGCGCCACGTCGGCCGCCGGACGCGCGACGGCGCCGTCGTCAGAACGCAGCAGACCGGGCCCCGCCTGCGCGGCGCCGGTCCGCAGGTCGACCACGAGGTCCTGGCCGACGTCGCTGAGCAGCCGCGCCGACGTGTCGCCCGGAGCCGCAGCCAGCGAGAAGCGTGATCCCCGCAGGCCCTGCTCGAACGGCGGGCCGATCGCGGTCGCTCGCCCGGAGGCGGGGTGCAGTGCGTACAGACGAGCGCTCGAGCCGACGCCGACCGGACCGCTCGGCCCGTCGCCGACGGCGACCAGCCGCTCGCCGGGCGCCAGCCCGGCCGGCCGGCGCGGGGTGCTCAGCGCCAGCGGCTCCTGGCTGGAGAAGCGGACCATCCTGCCGTCATCGAGGACGCCGAGGAATGCCTCCGCGCCGTGAGCCGGAGCGGGCAGCAGCAGAAGGGTGATGAAGGCGAGCGCGAGGCGGGACATGGTGCTCGAACTGCCGATTCTGCCTGAGGTTTCGGGCTATCACCGAAAATATTCTTGGGCCGATGATGCGGGACGGATGGCGCCCCGATCCGGTTGTCGGTGCCATGAACATCAAGTCCCCCATCCTCACCGCCATCGTCCTGACCCTCGCCGCCGCCACCCCCGCTGCGGCGATCGCCCACGACGACCACGCCAACCTCCCGAAGCCCGGCGCCGCGAAGTACGCCGTCCCGGCCGGGAAGGTCGAGCACTCCATCACCGTCAGCGAGGTCGCCGGATCGAAGGCGGTCCCGAGCCACATGCGCCACGAGCTGTGGCTGTCGCGCAATCGGACCCGCTCCGTGACCACAGACCTGAAGACGGGCAAGGTCACGACCGAGACCGTCGTCACCGCCCGGGAGACACGCATCTTCAGCGCCGAGACTCGCCGCGTGACGGTCCAGAAGACCCGCCGGGCGAGCATTCCATGGAACTCCTCGCTGTTCGAGGCCGCCGTGCAGCGCGCCTACGTCGAGCAGGGCATCACGAAGGTCATCGGCGAGACGACGGTCCGCGGCCGGCGCGCGTTCATCGTCGAGAGCGTCCCCGGCAAGTGGGTCAGCGATCAGCCCGAGGGTCGCACGACCGCGGTCGTGGATGCCGAGACCTACACGCTGTACGAGCGCACGTCTACGCTGCCCGACGGGGCGTTCACCCAGAAGCAGACCACCGAGACCGAGCTGCTGCGGGGTGCCGCGGGGCACTTCGCGATGGGCAGGCACAAGGGCGCGAAGGTCCGCCACATCGCCCGCTGATCCTCACTGACACGTCAACCTGACCCTGCCGGAGCCCCGCGTGGTGCTCCGGCATCGTCAGTTAAGGACACTCAACCCGTGCGGAGCAGGCCGCGCACCCGCGCCGTCAGCTTGCGGACCGCCGCCGCCCCGTCGTCGCCCGGCAGGCGCAGCTTCTCCGCCGGCCGCCCGCGTGAGCGCAGCGTCTGCAGGTCGCCGAGCGCCTGCGCGTTCTTCAGCACGCGGAAGGTGAACGGCCGGCCGGGGATCTCGACATCGTCCGGCCCGTCGTGGACGAGGACCAGGAAACGACCGGTCGCCGGCCCGCCCTTGTGCAACTGGCCGGTTGAGTGCAGGTAGCGCGGGCCGTAGCCGAACGTGGTCGCGGCGCGCGTCGTCTCGCGGATCGCGGCCCGCAGCTCGGTCACGGCCGCGTCGACCTCGTCCGAAGGCGCCATGAAGCCGAGGATCGCGACGTAGTCGCCGGAGCCGGCGTCGCCGAGCAGCGCGCGCAGCGCGTCGTCGTCGGCGTCGGCAGGCTCGTCCAGCGAGCTGCCGCTCTCGATCTCGGCGAGCAGCTCGGCGGTCATGTCCTTGGCGACCTGCACGTCGGGCTGATCGAACGGGTTGATCTGCAGGGCCCACCCGGCGACCGCGGTCGCGAACTCGGAGAAGAAGAAGATCCGGCCGAGGTCGCCGGCGCCGCCGGCCGACAGCGTCACGGTCGGCTGGCCGGCCGCGGCGAGGGCGCGCACCGTCTCGTCCATCGCCTCGTCGGGATCCTCGTTGTCGCGCAGGTAGGCGAACACGCGGTCCTCGCCGTAGTCGTCCGGCTCGCCCAGAGGCTCGTCCGTCACCGGCACGATGCCCTTGCCGTACTTGCCCAGCGACTCGGCGACTAGCTGCTCGACCCACAGGCCGAAGGAGCCGATCTTCTCGTCGACGACGAACGTCAGCTTGTCGCGGCCCTGCAATGCAAGCGCGGCGAGCGATGCGCCGAGCCACAGGCCGCTGTTGCCGTCGACGGTCGAGCCGGCGGAGCACGCCTCCGCGGCGACGCCGGCGCCCTCCAGCAACGTCTCGAGGTCGACGCCCATCAGCGCCGCCGGGACGAGGCCGAACAGCGTCAGCGCGCTGTAGCGCCCGCCGACGTCGGGGTCGTTGCAGAACGTGCGCCGGAATCCTCGCTCGGCCGCCAGAGACTGCAGCGACGAGCCCGGGTCGGTGATCGCGACGAACTGCTCGCCGTGCGGGCGCAGGGACCAGAAGTGCTCGAACAGCGAGATCGTCTCGATCGTGCCGCCGGACTTCGTCGAGACGAGGAACAGCGTCTGCTCGAGATCGACGGCCCGCTCCTGCGCGAGCACCGCGCCGGGGTCGGTCGAATCGAGCACGTGCAGGCGCAGGCGGTCGTGCTGGGCGGAGCCATAGGAGCGGCGCAGCACCTCGGGCGCCAGCGACGAGCCTCCCATGCCGAGCAGGACGCAGTCGGTGTAGCCCTCCTCGGCGGCCGCCGCGGCGAACGCCTCGAGGTCGTCGATCTGGTCGCCGTAGGTGTCGTGCGCGGTCAGCCAGCCGAGCCGGTCGCCCACTTCGGGCTGCCCGCCGGCGCCCCACAGCGTGTCGTCCTTGGCCCAGATGCGGCGCGCCACGCGCTCGGTCTCGGCGCGCTGGACGAGCTCGTGCACCAGCGGCTCGAGCTCGTCGGGCAGCGAGGAGTCGATCGTCTCCGGCCGGCCGGTGAAGATCGCCTCGCGCTTGGCCTCGACGCCGGCCAGCAGCTTCTCCATCGGGGTGACGAACGCATCGACACCCTCTCGCAGCAGCTTGGCGGTGACCTCGCCCATGTCGATGCCGGCCTCGGCGAGCGCGTCGAGCACCGGCGCCGGGTCCTCGCGCACGGTCTCGCCGGTCACCTCCAGCCGCTCGGCGCAGGCCAGCAGCGTCTGCATAGGCATCGTGTTGACGGTGTCGGGGCCGACGAGCTGCTCGACGTACCTGGTCTCCTTGTAGGCCGGATTCTTCACGCCCGTCGAGGCCCACAGCGGCCGCTGGACGTGGGCCCCCGCCGTCTTCAGCTCGGCGAAGCGCTCCCCGTGGAAGATCTCCTCGAAGCGCCGGTAGGCGGCGCGCGCGTTGGCGACGGCGGCCTGGCCCTGCAGGTCCTCGCGCCCGATCGCCTCCAGGCGCTTGTCGACCTCGGAGTCCACGCGCGATACGAAGAAGGAGGCGACCGAGCGGATGTCGAGATCCTTGCCCTCCCTGTGGCGGCGCTCGAGGCCGTTGATGTAGGCCTCGGCGACCGTCGTGTAGGCCTCGACGGAGAACAGCAGCGTGACGTTGACGTTGATGCCCTCGTAGATCGCCTGCTCGATCGCCGGCAGGCCCTCGCCCGTGCCGGGGATCTTGATCATCACGTTGGGCCGGTCGACCCTCGACCAGTACTCGCGTGCCTGCGCGATCGTCCGGTCGCTGTCGAACGCCAGGTCGGGATCGACCTCCAGCGAGACGTAGCCGTCGTCGCCGTCGAGGTCGTCGAAGACCGAGCGCAGCACGTCGGCGCCCTCCTGCACGTCCTGGATCGCGATGTCCTGATAGATCGCTCGGGCCAGCGCGCCGGTGCGGGCGAGCTGCTCGATCTGGTCGTCGTAGTCGGGCGAGCCGAGGATCGCCTTCTCGAAGATCGCGGGGTTGGAGGTCACGCCGCGCAGGCTGTCCTCCTCGACCATCTTTCGCAGCTCGCCGCCCTGTGTGAGCGACCGCCGGATCTGGTCCAGCCACGGGCTCGTGCCCGCCGCCGTGAGCGCCGCCAGGCGCTGATTGACGTTCACTGCTTGGCTCACGGGGATGTCTCCATTCCGTCACGCTCCATCTTCAAGATCTTTTCCAGGCGCCGTACGTGGCGCTCCTCGCCGCTGAACAGCGCCGAGCAGAACGCCTCCGTCAGCTCCGTGGCGATCGCGGGCCCGATGACGCGGGCGCCGAGGCACAGCATGTTGCAGTCGTCGTGCGCGACGGACTGGGCCGCCGTGTAGTGGTCGTGGCACACGCTCGCCCGGATACCCGCAAGCTTGTTGGCAGCGACGCAAACCCCGGCGCCCGAGCCGCAGACGAGGATCGCGCGCTCCGCATCGCCGGCGGCGATCGCGCGCCCGGCGTCCAGCGCGGTGTCGGGGTAGTCGTCCCGGCAGCCGAGGTCGACGAGCTCGTGGCCGCTGGCGCGCACCGCGTCGAAGACCGCGTCGCTCAGCGATACGCCGGCGTGATCGATTGCGACCGCGATCCTCATCGCGCCGCCGCCTCGGGGGTCTCGAGCGCATGCTCGGCCTCGAGCTCCTGGCCGGCCAGCAGCGCGGCGCCGCGCACTCCGGCCAGCGGGCCGTAGCGGGCGCGGCGGATCTCCGTGCGCGTGCCGGCGCCGCTCAGGACGAAGCGGAGGGCCTCCTCGCGCGCCGGGCCGAGCAGCATCTCGCCCGCCGCCGAGACGCCGCCGCCGACGACGATGAGCTCGGGGTCGAAGGTGTTGATGGCGTTGGCGATGCCAACCCCGAGCCGCCGGCCGAGCAGCGCGATCGCCGCGCACGCCTCGGCGTCGCCCTCGCGCGCCGAGTCGATCACGCGGCCGGGCGGCAGGCCGTGCTGCGAGGCGATCTCGTTGAGCGCGCTGCCCGAGGCCAGCGACTCCAGCGAGCCGGGCAGGGGGTAGTCGTCGGCGTGCGCGAACGGCGTGCTGCGCAGGTCGGCGCCCACGATCGTGTGGCCGAGCTCGGCGGCGGCGCCGGTCGCGCCGCGCATGACGCGCCCGCCGATCACGATCCCGCCGCCGACGCCGGTGCCGATCGTGAACATCACGAGGTTGCGGGCGACCAGCCGCCCGTCGTCGTCGTAGGCCTCGGCGAGCGCCGCACAGGTGGCGTCGTTGTCGATGTAGACCGGCACCCCGAGGCGCTCGCGCAGCACGTCGCGCAGGGGCACGTCCTGCAGGGGGATGTTGACCGACGAGCGGATGCGCCCGGTCTCCCAGTCGACAACGGAGGGGACGGCGACGCCGACGGCGGCGGCATCACCGGCCGCACCGACGACCGCCACGAGCTGGCCGATCAGCGTCTCGGCGCTCTCGGTCTGCGTCGGCGCGAGCACGGGCTCGCTCATCACGGTGCCATCGAGCACCGCGACGGCGGTCTTCGTGCCGCCCACGTCCACGCCGATGAGCCGTTGCGCCATGTGCCCTCCACGCTACCCGCTGTCTTGCTCCGCTCCACACCGGGTAGCGTCCGCTCAGATGGGCGACCCTGCCGCGACCTTCCTCGAGCTCGCCGGATCGCTGGACTATCCGCTCTTCATCGTCACGGCTGCCAAGGACGATCGGCGTGAAGGTTGCGTGATCGGCTTCGCCACGCAGTCGAGCTTCGACCCGGCCCGCTTCCTGGCCTGCCTGTCGCGCGCGAACCGCACCTACCGCCTCGGGCTGGTGGCCGAGGCGCTCGCCGTGCACCTCATCCCACGCGCGCGCGCAGACCTCGCCGAGCTGTTCGGCGGCCAGACCGGCGACGAGATCGACAAGTTCGAGCGCTGCGCGTGGCACACGGGTCCACGCGGGCTGCCGATCCTCGACGACTGCCCGAGCTGGTTCGCCGGCACGATCGAGGCGCGCCTGAACCTGGGCGACCACGTCGGCTTCCTGCTCGACCCGTTCGAGGCGCAGCTCCCGGGCGAGGAGGAGATCGTCTACTTCCAGTCCGTCAAGGACGCGATCGAGCCCGGCCACCCCGCGTGAACGCGGCCCGCAACGAGCCGCTCGTCGTGTTGCGGCGGCTGCTGCCCGACGCGGGCCGCCTGACCGCCGACGAGCTCGCCACGACGCTGCGGCCCTGGGAGAGCGCGCCGCCCGGTCGCCCGCACATCGCGCTGAACATGGTTCACACCGGAGACGGTCGCGCGTCGGTCCACGGCCGGACCGGCCCGATCTCGAGCCTCGCCGACCGCCAGCTCTTCCATGCCCTGCGCACGCGCGTGGACGCCGTGATGGTCGGCGCGGGAACGCTGCGCGTCGAGCGCTACGGGCGCATGGTGCCCGACGCGGCGCGCCGCGAGCAGCGCGCGGCGGCCGGTCTCGAGCCCGACCCGCTGGCGATCGTCGTCAGCGGCTCGCTGGACCTCCCGGCCGATCTGCCCCTGCTGCAGGACCCCTTCTCCCGAGTGGTGATCGTCACCTCGGCCGAGCACGATCTCGACGGCGTGCGCGCGCAGGTCACGTACCTGCGCAGCGAGGCCGGCGACCTGCCCGGCGCGCTCGCGCGGCTGCGCAGCGAGCACGGCGTGCGCGCGATCCTCTGCGAGGGCGGCCCGCATCTCAACGCCTCGCTGCTCGTCGACGGCCTCATCGACGAGCTCTTCCTGACGACGGTTCCGGTCCTGGCCGGCGCCGCGGGGGCGCTGGCGATCATGGATGGCGCACCGCTGCAGGCGCCGGTCTCGCTCGCGCTGCGCTGGATGCTCGAGTACGAGGGCGAGCTGTTCGCGCGATACGCCGTCGGCAATGCCCGCGGCGACGCTAGTCGTTGAAGGGGAGCAGCTCGTCGACGCCGGCGATGCACAGCACGCGGAGCACCTGCGCGGGCGGGCGCGTGAGGCGCAGCCGGCAGCTGTCGGCGCGCGAGCGCGCGTCGGCGGCGATCAGCAGACGGATCCCGGTGGAGTCCATGAATGTCAGGCCCGAGAGGTCCATGAGGATGGTGCCGGCGTAGGTCGCCTCGACGTGCTGCAGCTCGCGCTCGACCTCAGCGGCATTGGAGAGGTCAATCTCCCCGCTGAGCGCGATCGTGTGGGTGTCGCCGTCGCGCTGGGAGCGCAGACTCAGCTGGCCGAGCTCGATGATGCGCTCAGCCCGCGACTGCTCAGGGATGGACCGTTCGGTCAACTGAAATTACGCGATGTTGTGTGCGTGGGTCCAGAGCCGGTCCCGGCTGATGTGGCGGCTCGTCCCCTTCGACGTCACTACGCCCGGGCCCGCCGCTTGGACGTGCCCGGAGGCCGTCCTTAGTGTACTCGGCCGGTTCGCGCTCGGGAAGCAGTGCGGCGCGACGGAGTCCGCCGTGTGATCTTCAGCGTGCATGGCCGCGAGTTTCATCACTCGTCGAGTGGCGCCTTTGTCGGCCCAGCCCCGCCAAAGGCGCCACCCGAGGCGGACACCCGCACGCCCCTGCCGTCGTGGCGCAGCTCGGTGCGCACGCTGTCGGTGAACCCGCGGACGGCGAACTTCGACGCGGCAGTACGTGGCCTGCAGCGGGACCGCGCGATAGGCGAGCGCCGAGCCGACCTGGACGATGACGCCGCGATCGCGCGGGCGCATGCGCCGCAGGGCGGCCAGCGTGCCGTTGACGGTGCCCGGGTAGTTGACCTCGGCGACGCGGCGGAACTCCGACGGCTCGGTCTCCCCGTGCGGCTCACCGGGCACCGCGCCCGGCCGGGACGGTCCGCTCGGCCTCCGCGATCTGCGTCGCGGCGTTCACGAGCCCCACGTGCGAGAGCGCCTGCGGCATGTTGCCGAGCGCCGCGCCGGTGGCCGGATCGGCCATCTCGGCGAGCAGGCCGAGGTCGTTGGCACAGCCGGCGGCGCGCTCGAACGCCCGCCGGGCGCCCTCGATGTCGCCCGCCTGCGCTCGCCAGGCGGCCATCCAGAACGTCGCCGGCAGAAACGCCGCCTCCTCGTCGAGCAGCTCGTGCCGGCGCAGCAGGCCGTGGTCGTCGAGCGCGCTCTCGAGCGCGGCCGCGGTGCTCGCCATGCGCGGATCGGCGGCATCGATGAAGCCCACGGCGGGCAGCAGCAGCACGCCCGCGTCGAGCGCGGGATCGCCGCAGACGCCCGTGAACGCGCCACGCCGCTCGCTCCACGCCTCGCGCAGCACGGCGGCGCGGATGCGCTCGGCCTCCCGCCCCCAGCGCTGCGGCTGCGCGTGCTCACCCAGCCGCTCGCCGAGCCGCACCGCCCGGTCCAGCGCGACCCAGCACATGACCTTGGAGAACGTGTGATGGCGCGGCGGGCCGCGCGTCTCCCACATGCCGCTGTCGGGCTCCTGCCACTGCGCCGCCGCGCGGTCGGCGAGCTGACAGAGAAACGACGCGGTGAACTCGTCGAGCTCGAGGTCGTCGCCCAGCGAGCACGCCACGTCGAGGATCTCGCCCAGCACGTCGAGCTGCTTCTGGCGCCACGCGGCGTTGCCGATGCGCACCGGCCGGCTGTCGCCGAAGCCGCGCAGGTGGTCGAGCGCGCGCTCCTCGAGGTTGCGCTCGCCCTCCACGCCGAAGACGACCTGCACGTGCGAGCTGGCGCGGCAGCTGACCGCCGCGCGCGTCATCCAGGCGAAGTAGCGCTGCGTCTCGTCCGAGCAGGTCGCGCCGAGCAGCGCGTGCGCCACGAGGCTCGCGTCGCGCAGCCAGGCGTAGCGATAGTCCCAGTTCGCAGTTCCCCCGGGGATCTCGGGCAGCGACGTGGTGGGGGCCGCGACGATCGCGCCGGTCGGCTGATACGTGAGCCCCTGCAGGACGAGCGCAGCGCGGTCGACCGCGTCGCCGTAGGGGGCGCCGTGGCCGTTGTGCAGCGCCGACCACGAGCGCCACGCCGCGATCGTCGCCTCCATCGTGGTCAGGGCGTCCAGCGCGTCGCCCGCGCCGCGGCGCACGACGAGGCCGCGGCGCTCGCCAGCGCGCACGCGCAGCGTCCCGCGCGCGCTGGAGTCGCTCAGCTCGAGGTCGTCGCCCCCGGTCAGCGAGATGTGCTCCGGACCGCCGACGGTGATGATCGCGCCGCGCTCGCGCGTCAGGCGCGGCACGGCCAGCCCGTACTCCGTGCGCGGCACGTACTCGACCTCCACGTCGACGTCGCCACCCTCGGCCTCGAGCACGCGCACCAGCGCGTGGGGCACCTCATGGCCGATCTCGTGGCCCTCGGCCCCGGGCGCGAGCGCGAGCGCGTCGGTGACCGTCAACAGGGCCGGGCCGATCCGGTGGCGCGTGCGCAGGACGAGCGTGCCCTCGGCGTACTCGCGCGTCGTCGTGGTCGCGGCCTGTACCGGGCGGACGGTGAAGTGCCCGGCGTCGGGGTCGAGCAGGCGCGCGAAGACCGTCGGCCCGTCGAAGCGCGGTCCCGGCCACCAGTCGATCGACCCGTCACGGGTCACGAGCGCCGCCGACCGGCAGTCGCTCAGGAGCGCCAGGTCGGCGATATCGGCCATCGGATTCAGGTGCGCTGCTCGGCGGCGCTGTAGGCGAGCTGCACGCCGTCGGCCAGCGCGTGCGCGGTCCACATCGCGGTCAGCAGCCGCGTCAGGCGCGGCGCGGCGACATGGCCGACGGTGAACGCGCCCGCCACCCACTGCCCGAGGCAGTACGGGCAGATGAGCAGCTCGCCGGTCGCCTTGCGCAGGCCGCGCCCGCGCGCGGCCTCCTCGACCTCGCCGTGGCCGGCGGGCTCCTGGTACTCGGTGAACGGCGCGCGGACGAAGCTCGTGACGCGGTCCTTGGCCAGCAGGCGGCTGACCTTGTGCGTGGCGACCGCGGTCAGCACGACGTCCTGCGCGCTGAGGCGCTCCGGCAGCGGGCGTCCCGCACGCGTGGCGGCGACGAGCGCGCCCGCAAAGACGACGGCGAAGCCGCCCATCAGCACCCCGTAGCCGGCGAGCGGACGGTGCTCGCCGGGTGGGGCGTAGTCGGCGCCGAGGGCGCCGGGCAGATCCGTTCTCTCGGAGGGGGCGGTCGTCGACACAGCCGCGTGGTACCCCCCGGCCGGGAGCGCTAACGGCGCGGGGCGGATGGCGCTGCGCCGTCATGACGGGCGAAAGCCCCCTCGGCGTCTGCCGAGAGGGCCCTCCGGACCAACGATTACCGGCTGGTCGACCTAAGAGTGATCGACTTCGGGAGCCGCAGGGTTCTGCGATGCGCCGCCCGAAGCGGGGCCGGCGTCGCCCTCGCCTGTGCCGTCGCCGACGTTGCCTTCGTCGTCGGGGGTCGTGGGGCTGTGGGCAGGACCGCTGCCTTCTTCGGTACCGCTCTTGATGTCGTCCTCGTCTACGCCCTTCAGGGCGTCTTCACCGTCGGCCATGTGAATCTCTCCTCCTGTAGCTGGACGCATCCGTCCTTACCCGACGTGCCGCTGCTTGACGCGTGCACGTTCATCGGTTCCCGGAGTCATCCTGCCGCACTCGCTCCATGGAAGTAAACGCATCGATTCACCGCCCTGCGGGTAGCGAGCCGCCGTGCCTCAGGCCGTCCAAATAGCTGATCCCTCTGGCTGGCGGCCGCGCCACCCACGGCGTACGCGCCGCTCGAGGACGACATGGCATTCGACGTCAGCGAAGGTCTCGGCGCTACAGGAGACCAAGCTCTCGGAGATCCACCAGCCAGACGGAGCTGACGGCGCGGCGGCCTACGCGACGGCCAGCCTCGAGGCGGTGCAGCGGATCGACGAGCCGACGAGCTGACGCGCCGGG
>JBBSMC010000061.1:0-17485 GCA_038233375.1 Solirubrobacterales bacterium | reverse complement strand
TTGTCGGTCTCGATCTCCGCCAGCGGCTCGCCGCGCGCGACGGCGTCGCCGTCGGACTTCAGCCACTTGAGGATCGTGCCCTCCTCCATCGAGTCAGACAGGCGCGGCATGACGATCTCCGTCACGAGTGCGCCGTCCTGTCGCGGAAGGTCGCCAGCACGGAGTCGACGATCTGCGGCTCGTGCGGGAAGGCGAGTTGCTCGAGCGCCTTGGAGTACGGCATCGGCACGTCGGCGCCGGTGACGCGCTGGACGGGGGCGTCGAGGTCGTCGAAGGCCTGCTCCTGGATCAGCGCCGCGAGGTTCGCGCCGACGCCGCCGTGCGGCCAGCCCTCCTCGACGATCACGCAGCGGTTGGTCTTGCGCACCGAGGCGAGGATCGTGTCGAGGTCCAGCGGGCGCAGCGTGCGCGGGTCGATGACCTCGGCCTCGATGTCGTGCTCCTCGCTCAGCGTCTTCGCCGCGCGCGCGGCGGTCAGCGCCATGCGCGAGATACCGACGATCGTCACGTCGCTGCCCTCGCGGCGGATCGCGGCGATGCCGAAGCGGACGGTGAAGTCCTCGTCGTCGGGCACCTCGCCGCGCTGGCCGTAGAGGTACTCGTGCTCGATGAAGACGACCGGGTTGTCGTCGCGGATCGCCGACTTCAACAGGCCCTTGGCGTCCGCGGCGGTCGTCGGCACGGCGACGAGCAGGCCGGGCACGTGGAGGAAGAGCGCCTCCCAGGAGTGCGAGTGCGTCGGGCCGAGCTGGTGGCCCGCGCCCTGCGGCATGCGCACGACGAGCGGCACCTTGACCTGGCCGCCGAACATGTAGCGGATCGAGGCCGCGTGGTTGACGATCTGGTCCATCGCCAGCAGCGAGAAGTTGATCGTCATCAGTTCGACGACGGGCCGCAGGCCGGTCATCGCGGCGCCGACGCCCATGCCGACGATCGTGTTCTCGGAGATCGGCGTGTCGCGCACGCGGCGCTCGCCGAACTCCTCGAGCAGGCCGGCGGTGACCTTGAACGCGCCGTTGAAGACGCCGATGTCCTCGCCCATCAGCAGGACGCTCTCGTCGCGCGCCATCTCCTCGCGCAGCGCCGCGTTGAGCGCCTCCCGGTAGCGCATCACCGCCATCGCGCTCAATCCTCGTCTTGCTGAGCGTCGTCGGCGGGCTTGAGCTCGCCGGCGTTGGGCGAGTGCGTGCCGGCATGGCCGTGCTCGGCCGAGCGTGGCAGGTCGGCGCGGTCCATCCCGCGCTCGTCCTCGCCGCGGTGCGGCGTCGGCGTGCGCTCGTCGACGGAGTACCAGCCGCGCACCTGGTCGCCGAGGACGTAGATGTCGTCGTAGAGCGCGTTGGGCGAGGGGTGCGGCGAGGCGTCGGCGAACGCGACGGCGGCGTCGATGCGCTCGATCGTCTGGGCATCCATGCGGGCGCGCTCGTCGGCGTCGAGCAGGCCCGCCTCGACGAGCTGGTCGCCGAAGACCGCGAGCGGATCGCGCTCGCGCCACTGGTCGACCTGCTCCTTCGTGCGGTACTCCTCCGGGTCGGCCATCGAGTGCCCGCGGAAGCGGTACGTGACGGCCTCGACGAGCACCGGCCGGCGCTCCTCGCGCGCGATCCTCAGCGCCTCGGTCGTGACGTTGTACGTCTCGACGACGTCCATCCCGTCGCAGCGCATGCCGGGCACGCCGAAGCCCTCCCCCTTGCGCAGCAGGTCGGTGACGGCGGAGTGGCGCTCGAGCGACGTACCCATCCCGAACTGGTTGTTCGTGATCATGAAGACGACGGGCAGGCTCCAGAGCGCGGCGAGGTTCATCGTCTCGCCGAACGTGCCCTGGTTCGACGCGCCGTCGCCGAACTGGCACAGCGTCGCGTCGTCGGTGCCCAGGTAGTCCGACGCGAGCGCGAAGCCGGCGGCCAGCGGCAGGTTGCCGCCGACGATCCCGTAGCCGCCCATGAAGCGCCGCTCGAGGTCGAACATGTGCATCGATCCGCCGCGCCCCTTGCAGAGTCCGTCGACCCGTCCGAAGAGCTCGGCCATGACCCTGCTCGGGTCGCTGCCACGGGCCAGCGTGTGACCGTGCGAGCGGTACGTCGAGATGAGGTAGTCGCGGTCGCGCAGCGCGCGCGTGGATCCGACGATCGTCGCCTCCTCGCCGATCGCAAGGTGCAGGAAGCCACCGACCTTGGCCTTCGCGTACATCTCGCCGGCGCGCTCCTCGAAGCGGCGGATGAGCATCATCGTGTTGAGCCACTCGATCGCGACCGCCGGCTCGGGAAGCTGGGCCTGCTCGCTGGATGGCGCGACGCGCTCGGTCATCGAACGTTCCAGGGTATCGGCCGGGTGCCCACGGTCAGACGCGATCTGCCGCTCGCTTTCGTGAACGTCTGCGTTTGACAGACGCTCGCTGCGACGAACTCGGGATCGCGAGGTTCCCCAGCTACGGCACCGGCAAGAACGTGTACGTCGCGGGGCCGGCGCACGCTGGATCCGATCGCGTACTTCGAGACCGATTGGTCGGCGGAGGCCCTCGGCGTCAGGCCATCTGCGCGGATGTTGCGCCGGCGCTGGCGACGTGGCCGTTGCCGCCGTTGCGCTTGGCGGCGTAGAGCGCCACGTCGGCGCGCCGGATGATGTCGGCGGGCAGGAGCGCCGCGCCGATCGATGCGCTGCCGGCGCTGACGGAGCAACGGGGGACTCCCTCGGCGGCGGGCGCGGCCGCCGCCGCGATGATGCGCTCGGCGACGGCCGCGGCGTCCTCCTCTCCGGCGTCCGGCAGGATCAGGGCGAACTCGTCGCCGCCGATCCGCGCCGTGAAGTCGCCGCCCCGGATCTGCTCGTGGATCGCGGTGGCGACGTGGCGCAGGACCGCGTCACCGGCCTGGTGGCCCATCGTGTCGTTGATCAGCTTGAGGCCGTCGACGTCGATCAGCAGCAGCGTCGTGCGGGTGTCGTGACGACGAGCGCGCGCCGCCTGGCCGGCGAGCTACTCGTCGAAGCGCCAGCGCCGCGCGAGGCCGGTCAGCTCGTCCTGGCCGGCCCGCTTCGTGGCGCTGTCGGCGAGCCGGCGCTGCTCCTCGACGGCTGCGCGCAGCTCGGCGCGCTGCGGCGAGGGCACGACGTGCAGCTCCAGGCGCATGACGGCGCCGGCGATGAACAGCCACGCGCCGATCGCCTGCATCGAGTGGAAGACGATCTCGTGCGCCTCGACGGCCTGGGTCGCGGATGTCCCGAGCGCATGGACGAGGATGTGGATGTGGGTCGCGCCGCAGCCGATGAAGAACGCGATCGCGGCGCCGCGGATCGCGACGACGAGGCCGACCGGGGCGCTCGGCATCTTGATGCGCGGGGCGACGACGAGGGCGATGACGAAGTATCCGAGCGCGACGGACCCCGCAAGAGCAGCCATGACCAACGTCGCCATGTCGCGTGTATCGCCATCCGGCGCCCCAGCTTGAGTCCGATGACGCGTTCGGGAGGTCTCCCGGTCTGCGCCGGTTCAGCCGGTCCGGCATCGGCGCCGGCACGGCGCGTCGCGGACGGGGCCCGTCGAGACGGCGAGCGCCGCGGCCGCCTTGCGGGCCAGTCCGCGGTCGCGGGCGGAGGCGGCCGGGCAGCTGATGATCCACACCGAGAAGCGGTGGCTGCGAAACGCGCTCGCCGCGCGCTCCCACCGCAGTCCCGGCCAGCGCTGCGCAGGGCCACTCTGCGCGGCAAGGAAGTCGCCGGGCTGGGGCCAGGGTCGGCGGGGCAGGCGCGGGAAGTCCGGCGAAGGCGGCCCTCGAGGCTCCTCGCGGACCCAGAGCAGGACACCGTCCGCGGCGAACGCGTCGAGCATGGTCTCGCAGGCGATCGTCCACGAGTTCTGCGTCTCCGGCGCGATCGAGCGCTCGATCGAGACCGTCAAGTCGGCGTTGGCCGAGCGCGTCGAGGCGCTCGACGCGGCGCTGCGCACGCACATGCCCGACGCCGTCTACACGCTGCCCGAGGGGGGCTACTTCATGTGGGTCACGCTGCCCGAGGACGCCGACGTCGACGCGCTCTTCGACGCGGCCAACGAGCGCGGCGTCGCCTTCGTCAAGGGCTCGGACTTCCTGCTCGAGGGCGGGGGCAACACGCTGCGCCTGGCGTACTCCGGCGTCACCGCCAACTGCATCGACGAGGGCATCGCCCGTCTCGCCGGCGCCTACCGCTCGATCAGCGGGGCGCCGGCGCGGCGTAGTCAGCGGCCGCAGGCGCGGGCGCGGGCGACGATGCCCGCGTGCGCCGGTGCGTCCTTGACGTAGGCGACGGTGCGGACGGTGCTCGGCTTGGCGAGCACCGTCCCGAGTCCCGGGTCCTCGCCGTCGGCGGGCAGCGTGTAGAAGATCCGCCAGTCCTTGGCCTTGACCGACACCCGGCCGGGGCTGATCGCGATGTGCCGAGCGGTGTCTCCGACGGCGAAGCGCAGCTCGCGCGCGGAGGAGGCTATGACCGCGCCCGCCCGCCGCCAGCAGCGCTCGAGCGATGCCGCGCTGGGCGCCTTCTCGGTGGTGATCGACCCGGTGTCCGGCGCCACGAGCCAGTGGCCCTCCTCGCGGAGGTACTCAACCGGCTCCTCTCCCGCGACCCTGACGGTCGCGTGCGTGCCGCGGATCGACACGTCGGCCGCCGCGAGCCTGCCTGCCGACGGCACCTCGCCCGAGAAACCGAGGTCGTCGTCATCGCCGTCGCCGAGCTTGGAGAGTGCGCGCAACGACGCCGCGCACGACAGGTCGGGCCTCGTCTCGGGCTCTTCGGTGTCGCCGAACGATGCGAACAGCCTGCCGACGATCAGCTGCGCCTCCGCGCCGTAGCTGAACAGCTCGCAGCCGCGCTTGTAGTCCTTGTCGGCGAATGCCTCGCCGACCGCCTTGTGGGTGGCGCGCAGCTGCTGCTCGTCGGTGCCCTTCGAGAGCCGTGGATCGATGCGCCGCGGGCGATCGGTGAGCGTCGGGTTGATGATGTTGTCCAGCCGCCAGTCGCCGTCGACCTCCCTCAGGCCGATCTGCTGCGCGTCGCCGGGCGCCGTGAGCAGCGCGAGGTCGTCGCGGATCGCGACCTTGGCCTTCTCGACGTCGCGCGCCGTGGGCTGATCGTCGTTGGACTCGGAGCTCGCGAGCACCTTCACGCAGCTGCCGCCGCCCCCAAACGATCCGAGGAACCCGGTGACCTGCACCTGCGCGCGCGGCGTCATCAGCTCGCACGCTCGCTTCGCGTCCTTCTTGCCGCTCAGCTTGATCCACTCGGTCGCGGTTGCACGGATCTCGTCCTCGTCCGATGTGCCGCAGGCGCCGGCGCCGAGCGCGAGCACGAGCGTCGTGGCTGCCAGCAGGGACATGCGGGTGATGGTCATCTCGTGCTCCTGAGTCGTGGTTGTGCTCAGGCAACGCACGACGCGGCGCGATGTCCCGCATGTGTGTCCGGTGCCACAGACCCGTCGGGAAGAGTAGCGCTAACGCGCCAGCTTTCTGGGGAAGGTCCGTCACACCGAGCGGCGGCGTCGCGTTGCGGCGCCATCACCACCGACCCGAAGGAGACCATCATGCTTCGCACTCGATTCACGCTCGCCGCCGCCGCTGCAATCGCCACCGCCGCCACGGTGCTGCCCGCGGGTGCATCCGCAGCCGGCTCGCCGGCCGATCGCGCCGCCAGCAAGGCGCGCACGGTGTGCGCGCCGGGGACCTACGTCAAGGAGCGCCCCGACGCGATCCCGGTCGACTATCTGAAGAAGGGCGAGACGATCGACGTCAAGCGCTACAGCGCCTCGGGACGCTGGGCCTACGCGACGCTGCGCGGCTCCCAGCACGCCCACCGCAACTACGGCTGGGTCAGGGTCGCGGACCTGTGCGCCAAGGGCTCGGCTGCGAAGTCCAAGCGCTACAGCGTCAGGATCGCTCCCGGCTCGGCCGACACGGGCCCCGTCTACGTCGGCGGGCTGTCGAACATCACGGTCAAGGACGCCCAGCGCGCCGGCCAGCGCCTGCAGCTGTGCATCACTCCGGCGCCGACCGAGCGCCCGTCGTGTCGCAGCGGGCGCACGGGTCGCACGATCGACACGATCGCCTGGTCGCAGGCGGGACCGACGAAGGTACGCATCGCGATCGAGGGCGGTCCCGTGATCGTCAAGACCGTCAACGTGCGCGCGGCCCAGCAGTAGAGCATCATCGTCCCGTGGGCACCCCGGATGACCGTGAAAGCACCGTGCCTCGCCGCCACCTGCTCGGTGGCGGCGACGCGCGCCTCGTCGCCGAGGCGCGCGCCGGCAGCGAGGATGCGTTCGCGGCGATCGTCCATCGCCACGAGCGCGCGCTGCGCGGCTACGCGGCCAAGCTGCTGCGCGGCACGGGACAGGATCCCGAGGACGTCGTGCAGGACGTCTTCATTCGTGCGCACGCCGCGCTCACGAGCGGCGACCAGCGCGAGCTGGCGCTCAAGCCGTGGCTGTTTCGCATGACGCGCAACCGCGTCATCGACGTGCTGCGCCGGGGCGGACGGACCGACCTCTCGCTCGACGCCGAGCACGCGGCCGAGCCCGTGGCCGCGCCGACCAGCGATCCCGCCCACGCCTTTGGCCGCCGCGAGGGGCTGCGCGCGATGCTCGGCGACCTCACCGAGCTGCCCGAGCAGCAGCGCGACGCGCTGCTCATGCGCGAGCTCGAGGGCCTCTCGCACGACGCCGTCGCCGCGCAGCTCGGGGTCACGCCGCAGGCCACCCGGCAACTCGTCTTCCGCGCTCGCGACAACCTCGTCAAGGCCGCGGCGGCGCGCGACGCGACGTGCCTGGACATCCGCGATGACATCGCCGCCGCTCACGACGCCCGCCACCGGCCGACCGAGCACGCGCGCCGCCACGTGCGCGGCTGCACCGCCTGCAAGTCCTACCACCGCCAGCTGCACGACGTGCGCAGGCGGGTGGCGCTGATGCACCCGGGGCCCGCGATCCTCGGCCTGCTCGGGCTCGCCAAGCTCGGCGGCAGCGCGGCGATCGCCGGCACCAGCAAGACCGCCGCGCTGCTCGCCACCGCCACCGTCGCGGTGACCGCCGGCGTGGCCGGGATCGTCGTCGTCGAGCACCGTACGCTGGGCACGGGCGAGCCCGCGCCGCGGATCGTGCCCGGATCGTCGAACATCTTCGACCAGAAGATCGTCAAGGGCGGCCGCCTGCCCGCCGACACCGCGCTCGTGGACGCGACGCTGCGCCTGCCGCCGGTCAAGCGGTCAACGACCACCAGGATGCGGCTCACGTGCCCGCGCGGCTACCTCGGGATAGCGGTGGTGCCGAGGGAGCGCGACGGCCGAGATCCCGGCTACCGGGGCATCGGCCTCATCGATCCCGATCAATACGATCGCAGCCGCTTCATCGACTTGGAGGTCCGCTGGCGGCAGACGACCCCTCCGCACACCGTGACCGTCACGACCGGCCTGCTGTGCGAGAAGCCACCGCTGCGCAAGCGCCGGAGCATCGACCCGCTCGTGCCGCCGCCGTGAGCGCGAGTGGCCGCGGCGTCAGTCGGCCAGCGGGTCCGGCGGCGCGATGACGGTCAGGCCGACCTTGACCTCGGGCGGCTGGGCGACCGTGCGCGGGGCGCGGCGGGCGGCGCTCGCCTTGGTGCCGAGCGCGACGTGCAGCTGAAACGGGCGGTCGGCGGCGCGGAAGCGGATGAGGTGGCTCGCGATGCGCCAGCACTCGAAGTTGCCGCGTTCCCGTGCGCGCAGCGCGAAGCGCGCCGGCCGTGGCGGGAAGTCGCGGCGGCGCAGGTCCGCCCAGGGGTCGCCGCGCTGCGGGCGGTACTCGAACAGGTAGATGAGGGCGCCGCCGGGCGGGAGGTCGCGCACCGCACGGTCCGGCGCGCAGTTGCCGCCGCCGCTCGTCGGATAGGACGTCAGCAGGAGTCGGTCGGCGGGATGGGTCACCGACGTGATCGGGGGTCTAGCGCGATAGGCCGCAGGCCCGTTGCGCGGATGACGTCATCGCCCACACGACGTCATACGAGCAGCGGACCCTCAGAGGTCCCGTGGATTGCCGGCACCCGGGGGTGCGGTCAGTCCTCGGCGAGGCGCTCGAAGATCTCGCTGCGGGTGGGATCGGCCAACGCGGCGAACGATCGGTCGATCCGGGGGTACTGAACCATGGGGTTCAGTGTTGCGCAGGGTGCGGCGGCTGCCGGCAATCGGTCGGGCGGGCGGCCTGACCATTGTCGGGCTCGGCGCCGGCTTTGCCATCAGCGGCCGGCCGAAGGGCTAGCGGGCGCGCCCACCAACCGCCGACGCTACGCCTGCTCCGTTCCGGCCCAGCGGTCGATGAACTCCTCGACCTCGAGGCTGGCGAGCTCCTCACGCAGCCGGCGCGCGCGCTTGGCCGCCTCGGGCGCCGGCAGATCCCAGAACAGGACCACTTCGCCGGAGGCGATGTCGACGACCTCGAGGTGGTCGATCCGCGCCGGGTCGAGAGCCGCCGGACGGCGGCTGGAGCGAGTATGCAGCAGGCGGTAGCTGCGGTTGGCGCGCATGCTCGGCGACGCTACGCGATCAGGGCCTGGGGCGCGTCGTCGAGCGCGTCGTCGCCGTGGAAGACGCGCCCGTCGGGCAGCCAGACGGCCGGTACGTCGTGCACGCCCCGCCGCGCCGCGCACGCGGTCGCCTCCGCGAGGCCGCGCGCGACGGACGCCAGCGCCGCGCCCTTGGCGACCGCGTTGGGATGCAGCTCGCAGGCGGCGGCGGCGATCAGCACGTTGTCGGGCACGCCGAGGTCACGGCCGGCGGCGAACGCCTGGCGAAACGCGGCCAGCGAGAACGCGACCGCGCGCCCGATCTGACGCGCATAGGTGGCGACGCGGATCGCGTAGGCGGTGTCCGACGGGAAGGGGTCGGGCCAGCGCACGGGCTGCAGGCCGCGGCGCACGGCGACGCGCTCGATGCGGTCGCGGAACGCGTCGAAGTCGGTCTGGCAGCGAAAGCCCTCCAGCGTGTCGGCTCCGGGCAGATCGCGTGAGCTGACCGGGATCCACTCGGCGCCGGGCAGCAGCTGCAGGACGCGCTCGGCGGCGAGGTAGGCCTGGGGGCTGCGCAGGTCGTAGTAGAAGGCCGCGCCGCTGGCGTCGGTCGGCATCGTCGGCTCAGCCGTGGATGAGCCAGCCGTCGGCGTCGCGGGCGGCCTCCATGACCGCCTCCGACAGGGTCGGGTGACCGTGCACGATGCGGGCGACCTCGCCGTAGCCACCCTCGAGCGTGCGGACGTTGACGAGCTCCTGGATCAGCTCGGTCGCCTTCGTGCCGACGATGTGGCCGCCGAGCAGCTCGCCGTAGGTGCGGTCGCCGACGATCTTCACGAGGCCGGTGCGATCACCGTAGACGGTGCCCGCGCCGACCGCGCCGAAGCCGATCTTGCCGACGACCACGTCGTGGCCGGCGTCGCGCGCCTGCTGCTCGGTGAGGCCGAAGCTCGCGACGTTGGGCTCACAGAAGGTGGCGCGCGGGATGTCGACGTGCTCGAGCGGGTGCGTCTGCATCCCGGCGGCGTCCTCGGCGGCGATGATGCCCTCGTCCGACGCCTTGTGGGCGAGCGCGGGGCCGGGCACGAGGTCGCCGATCGCGTAGACGCCGGCCAGCGACGTGCGCTGCGCCCCGTCGACCGCGATCAGGCCGGTCTCGGCGAGCGTGATGCCCGCGTCCTCGAGGCCGAGGTTCTCGATGTCCGGCGCGCGGCCGGCGGCGATGACGAGCCACTCGGCCTCGGCGGGATCGCCGGCGACCGTGAACCTGACGCCGTCGGGACCCGGCGCGACGCTCTCGACGAGAACGCCGGTACGGACCTTGATGCCCTGCTTCTTGAAGCCGCGCTCGGCGATCTTCGAGATCTCGGCGTCCTCGGTGGGAAGCACGCGATCCAGGCCCTCGTAGAGCGTGACGTCGCTGCCCAGGCGCGCATAGGCGGAGGCGATCTCGGTGCCCGACGCGCCGGCGCCGACGACGGCGAGCGTCCTGGGCAGCGCGGTGAGGGCCCACGCCTCCTCGGTGCCGATGACGCGGCCGCCGAACTGCGTTCCGGGCAGGGGACGCTTCACCGAGCCGCTGGCGAGGATCACGAACTTCGCCGCGTACTCGGTCCCGTCGAAGTTGCTGCCGACCTTGACGTTGCCCTCGTCGGTCACGGAGCCGTGACCCTCGATGACGTCGATCGCGTTCTTCTTCATGAGGCCGGCGACGCCGCCGGTCAGCGTCCTGACGACCTTCTTGCGTCGCTCGCCGACGGCGGCGAAGTCGACGGTCGGCTCGCCGACGGTGATGCCGAAGGCCGACGCCTCGCGGATCTCGCCGAGCACGTCGGCGACGCGCAGGACCGCCTTCGCGGGGATGCACGCATAGTTCAGGCAGCGCCCGCCGATCTGGTCGGACTCGACGATCGCGGTCTTCATGCCGAGCTGTGCGGCGCGGATCGCGGCGACGTAGCCGCCGGGTCCGGAGCCGATGACGATGCAGTCATAGGAGCTTTCCGCCATGGTCCTTCGAGCCTATCGAGAGCGTTAGGAGCCGCCGGACGGGCGCTTGGGCATCTGCAGCCGCGCCATCGCGCTGACGAGCTTCCAGAACAGCCAGCCGAGCAGGCCGATCGCGACCAGCGGGATGATCGCGTGCCACCACTTCTGCACGCCGATCAGGTACAGCGAGAAGAAGACGATCTGCAGGCCGAGGATGGTCTCGAAGCCGAGCACCGCCCAGTACTGGCGCGCGAGCATGCCGAATCCGGCGACCAGCAGCAGGGCGGTGGTGACGGCCGTCGCGACCGACGGGTCGCCGGTGGCCGACGAGATGTCGTTGCCGGTCACCGCGGTGACGAGGTTGGCGATCGCGAAGACGAAGGCGACGATCGCCGCGAACGTGACGATGGGCGGGCGCTCGCCCGGAGCGAGCGGTTCGAGGTTCGCGCGGATCTCGTCGTCGCGGGCGCGGCCGCGGGCGTAGCCACGGCGCAGGCCGTCGTCGGCGGGCGCGGGGGCCGGTGGCTCTCCGGTGGGAGCGGGCGATGCTGTGCGCGGCGTCCGCGGCGCGGTGGGGGGCGAGTCCGCTGCGGCGCTCGTGCCCGAGCGCTTGCGCTTGCGGCTACGGGCGCCCATCGAGCGGCTCCTGCTCGAGCGCCGCGCGCAGCTGCGCGGCGGCGGCACCGGGGTCGGCGGCGTCGGTGATCGCGCGCACGACGGCGATCCGCCGCGCGCCGGCCGCCACGACCGCCTCGATGTTCTCTGGATCGATCCCGCCGATCGCGAAGAACGGGACCGGTGCATGGAAGGCCGCGAAGCGCACGAGCTCGACGCCGACGGGGTGGCGGCCGGGCTTCGTCGGCGTCGCGTACACGGGACCGACGCCGATGTAGTCGGCATCCGTCGCGCCGTCGACCTCGTCGGGGAAGTGCGTCGATTGGCCGACGAGCGCGTCGGCGCCGGCCTGCGCGCGCGCGGCCGCGGCCTCCATGTCGTCCTGGCCGACGTGGCAGCCGTCGGCGCCGGACTGCACCACGAGCTCGGGGTGGTCGTTGAGGATCAGCAGCGCGCCGGTCTCGTCGCACAGCTCGCGTGCGGTGGCCGCGCCGGCGAGCAGCTCGTCGCGGCTCGCCTGCTTGTCGCGCAGCTGCACGACGTCGACGCCGCCGGCCAGCGCGGGCACGAGCACGTCGGCGAGCTCACGGCCGCCGGGCCGCAGGTCGCAGACGAGGTACAGGCGGGCGTCCTGCAGCTGCGCGCGGCGGTCGACGAGAGTCGGCATCACAGCCATTGTGGCGATCGGCGGGCAGCTCACCGGTTGCGCGAGCGGCCATCTACACTGAAACGCATACGGGAGCCCGTGTGCGCGGGCTGAGAGGGCGTTGGTGCCGACCGTCAACAGCTGATCCGGATCATGCCGGCGAAGCGAGGTGCACGTGCCGCAGGACCCAACCGCAACGACCGACGTCGCCGTCATCGGTGGGGGCGTCATCGGGCTCGCCGTCGCCTGGCGCGCCGCGCAGCGCGGCCACCGCGTCTGCGTGCTCGAGCGCGACGAGCTCGGCGCCGGTGCCGCACACGTCGCAGCGGGCATGCTCGCCCCGGTCACCGAGGCCGACGCGGGCGAGCTCGCCCTCCTCGCGCTGGGCCTGCGCAGCGCCCGCGCCTGGCCCGACTTCGCCGCCGAGCTCGAGCGGGCCGCGGGCGCCGACCCGGGGCTGCGCCGCAGCGGCGCGCTCGTCGTCGCGCGCGACGGCGACGAGGCGCGGGCGCTCGAGCGCGAGCTCGCCCTGCGTCTCGATCTCGGGCTGGATGTGCAGCGCCTGCTGCCCAGCGCCGCGCGACGCCTGGAGCCGGCGCTCGCGCCGACCGTGCGCCTGGCGCTCGACGTGCCCGGTGATCACTCGGCCGATCCGCGCGCGGTCGTGCTCGCCCTCGCCGAGGCCGGCCGCCGCGCGGGCGTGACGCTGCGCACCGCGGCCGTGGCGGAGCGCCTCGAGCTTGGCCGCGACGGGTCCGTCGCCGGCGTCGCGCTGGCCGGCGGCGAGATCGTGCGCGCCGCGCGCGTCGTCGTCGCGGCGGGCGCGTGGAGCGGGGCGATCGGCGGCCTGCCGCGGATCCCGCTGCGACCCGTCAAGGGTCAGATCCTGCGCCTGCGCGATCCCGCCGGGGCGGGCCTGGTCGAGCGCATCGTGCGCTTCGAGGGCGGCTACCTCGTCCCGCGCGGCGACGGGCGCTACGTGCTCGGCGCGACGATGGAGGAACGCGGCTTCGACACCACGGTCACCGCCGGCGGCCTCTACGAGCTGCTACGCGACGCGGGCGAGCTCGTGCCCGGCGCGCACGAGATGGTCATCGAGGAGATGTCCGCCGGCCTGCGCCCGGCGACGCCCGACAACGCGCCGGTGCTCGGTCCCGCGGAGGAGCCCGCCGGCCTGCATTGGGCGACGGGCCATCACCGCAACGGGATCCTGCTCGCGCCGGTGACGGCGGACATCGTCGTCGACGGTCTCGCCGACGACGCTGCCGATTGCCCGGTCGATCCCGCCTTCGCCGCCGCCCGCTTCGTCAGGATGACCGCGTGATCTACGTCAACGGCGAGCCGGTCGACACGCGCGCCCAGCCGACGATCCGCGACGTGCTCGTCGAGCGCGGCATCGATCCCGCCACCGCAGGAATCGCGGTCGCCGTCGACGCCGAGGTCGCACGCCGCGGCGTCTGGCCGACGCGCACGCTCGAGGACGGCGCGCGCGTGGAGATCGTGCGGGCGGTGCAGGGCGGATGAGCACGCAGCCGCAGGACAACGGCCGGACGGCCTCGCCGCCGCTGCAGATCGCCGGGCGCACCTTCAGCTCGCGGCTGCTGCTCGGCACCGGCGGCTTCACGCGGATGCAGACGCTGGACGCGGCGATCGAGGCCAGCGAGACCGAGCTCGTCACCGTCGCGATGCGCCGCATCGACGCCTCCGCCGAGGGCTCGCTGCTCGACGTCATCCGAAACCGCGGCGTCGACGTCCTGCCCAACACCGCCGGCTGCTTCACGGCCCGCGACGCCGTCCTCACCGCGCAGCTCGCGCGCGAGGCGCTGGGCACGGACTGGGTCAAGCTCGAGGTCATCGGCGACGAGCGCACGCTCCTGCCCGACGCGCCCGAGCTGCTCGTCGCCGCCGAGCAGCTCGTCGACGAGGGCTTCGTCGTGCTGCCCTACACGAGCGACGATCCGGTCCTCGCCCGGCGGCTGGAGGACGTCGGCTGCGCCGCGGTGATGCCGCTCGGCTCGCCGATCGGCAGCGGTCAGGGGATCGCCAACCCCGCCAACCTCACGCTGATCGTCGAGGCGGCCGGCGTGCCGGTGATCCTCGACGCCGGCGTCGGCACGGCCTCCGACGCGGCGCTGGCGATCGAGCTCGGCTGTGACGCGGTGCTGTGCGCGAGCGCGATCTCGCGCGCGACCGATCCCGTCGCGATGGCGCACGCGATCCGCCATGCGGTCCTCGCGGGCCTGCTCGCACGCGACGCCGGCCGGATCCCGCGGCGCACGCATGCCCGGGCGAGCTCGCCGCTCGTCGGCATGCCGGAGTTCGCGGAGTGATTCCGGCCGAGCGGCTCGTCGCCCGCTTCGAGGCGGCCTGGTCGGCTGCCGACATGGCGCAGGAGTTCGCCGACACATGCGCCGCGGACCTGCACTACGAGGACCCGCTGACCTTCAAGGGCCCGCTGCACGGCCCGACCGCGCTGGCCGCGCACGCGGGCCGGCTGCGGATCGCCGCGCCGGACGCCCGCGTCGAGGGCACCGGTCCGCGCCTGACCGACGGGCGCTTCGTGGCGGCGCCGGTGAAGCTGCTCGGCACCCACACCGGCGAGCTGGACGGCTTTCCGCCGACGGGACGCGAGCTCGTCGTGCAGGCGGTCCTGTACTGCGAGCTCGACGAGGCCCGGACGCGGCTGTGGCGCGTCCGGGCGTTCTTCGATCTCTACGACTCCGCGACTCAGCTCGGCGTCCTGCCCAAGCCCGGCACGCTCGGCCAGAAGGCCATGCTGATGATGCGGGGCTTCGGCTTTCGCGCTACTTCGTGACGGTGATCGTGCCGTTCTGGCCGGGGTGGATCGTGCAGACGTAGCCGATCTCGCCGGCCTTCGCAGGCGTGTACTCGAACGTGTCGCCCTCGTTGAGCGTGTCGGACTTGAAGTCGGCGCCCTCTTCGGCGGTGACGTTGTGCGGGACCGACTCGTTGTTGGTCCACGTGATCTTCTGGCCGACCTTCACGGTGGCCTGGTCGGGCACGAACTTGATGTCTTTGATCCCGATGCTGACGGTGTCGTTGGCCTGCTCCGCGTCGCTCTGCGTGCTCGTCCCGGGCTCGGGCGTCGGGCTGGTCGTGACGGTGGCGCCGCTGCCGCCGGCGTTGCGCCCGACATCGCTCTCGTCGTCCTTTCCGCAGGCGCCGAGCGCGAGTGCGAGCGCGGTGCACGCCACGGCAATGGAAGTCAAACGGGGCATCGGTTCTCCTGGGATTCGGGTGCGAGCGAGCGTAGACCTACCCACCGTCGTCGTGCGTCACGAGGACGATCACGGGGGCGTGGTCCGAGAGCCCGCCGCGGTCGGGGAGCACGGGCCGCTCCGCCGCGCGCAGCCCGTGGCCGAGGACGTGTTCGACCCCATGACCGCCGAGCCGCTCGAAGCCCGGCGCGCCGAGCGCCCGGAGGTTGAAGTCGCCGCCGAGCAGCGCGGGTCCGCCCCCGGCCCAGGCGAGCGTCGCCGCCGCCGCGCGCTGGATGTCGGCCTGCGCGCGCTGCGCCGAGTGCACCTGGGCGTGGAGGTTGGCGCACCAGGGTCCGCCGTCGAGGGCGACGGCGTGGCAGATGCGGCGCTCCGGCCGGCGACGCAGCAGCACGCTGCGGTGGTCGGTGATGGGCGCGCCGCGCACGAGGATGACATTCGCGCCGCCGCCGTTTGACCTGATCAGGTCGGGCGCGCGCCGAGCGATCGCGCGACGCAGTGACAGCAGGGCGTTGCGCGATGTCAGCGCGGTTCGCTGCTCCGCGTCGCAGGCGAGCGCGAGCGCCGGTCCCCACCAGGGCGGAACCTCCTGCAGGAGCGCCACATCCCACTCCCAGCCGGCGAGCCTGGCGGCGAACTCATCCTGCAGGTCGCGCCCGGCCGGCGGCACCGCACGGCCGTGATAGAGGTTCCAGGTCAGGATGCGCATCGCCCGCATAGACTGCCCGGCTTGACGCGCCACCTGCTGACCGGGGCCGAGCTCGACCACGACGAGCTCATCAGGCTGCTCGATCGCGCCGACGAGCTGAAGGCCGCGCCGCTGTCATCACGTGCCCTCGAGGGCCGCAGCATCGCGCTCATCTTCGAGAAGCCCTCGACGCGCACGCGCCTGTCCTTCGAGGCCGGGGTCTTCGAGCTCGGCGGCCAGCCCGTCATGCTGCGCCGCGACGACCTGCAGCTCTCGCGCGGGGAGTCGGTGAGCGACACCGCCCGCGTACTTTCGCGCCACATGGCGGCGATCGGCGTTCGCACCGGTCCCGACGCGCTGCTCGAGGAGCTCGCCGAGTCCTCGACGGTGCCGGTCTTCAACATGCTCACCACCGGCCATCACCCCTGCCAGGCGCTCGCCGACCTCATGACGCTGCGCGAGGAGTTCGCCCGGCTGGAGGGCCTGAAGATCGCCTACGTCGGCGACGGCAACAACGTCGCTCGCTCGCTCGCCGTGCTGGGCGCGATCGCGGGCGTCGAGGTTGCGATCGGCTCGCCGCCGCAGTACACCCTGACCGACGCGTACGGCGCGACGCTGACGACCGATCCCGCCGAGGCGGTCGCTGGCGCGCACGCGGTGTATGCCGACGTCTGGGTGAGCATGGGCGATGAGGAGACCGCCGAGGAGCGCCGCGCCGCGCTCGCGCCCTACCGCATCGACGACGCGCTGCTCGATCGGGCCGCTCCCGGCGCGATCGCGCTGCACTGCCTGCCGGCGCACCCCGGCGAGGAGATCACGGCCGAGGTGCTCTACGGCGAGCGCCAGCGCATCTGGGACCAGGCGGAGAACCGCCGCCACGCGCAGAAAGCCCTGCTGGAGCTGCTCGTCCGCTAGCGTCCGCAGAGGGAGATCGAACCGGGGAGGAGCGTCCCATGCCGCAGCCCAAGAAGCCAGCGCCGTCCGGCCGCAAGCCGGCAGCGCGCAAGCCCGCGGCCCGCAAGGCGGGAGCCTCGAAATCCGGCGGCCGCAGCGCGCCGGCCGGTCAGGGAGCGCGGCCGAAGCAGGGCGCGCCGAAGGCGGCCGCGCGCCCTCCGCGGACGGCCGGCGAGGACGGCGGTCGCGAGGATCAGCTCCTGGCGGCGATCGCGTCGCTGCGCGAGCTGCTCTCCAAGGGCGTCGTGATAACCGGCGAGCGGCTGCAGGAGACCGTCGACGAGGCCGTCAAGCGCGGTCGCATGACGCGCCAGGACGCCGAGGAGCTCGTCGGCAACCTCGTCGAGATCGGCCGCCGCCAGACGCAGGACGCGCTCGCCGAGGTCGAGACGCTGATCGGCCGCTCGGCGAAGGAGACGCGCCGGCAGGCGCGCTCACGCGTGAAGAGCGTCGGCAGCGCCGCGCGCCGCGCGCCCGGCACCGACCGCGCCCTGCGCACAGTCGACCGCGTCCGGCGCGCCGCGGGCCTCGGGCAGTCGTTTCCGATCGTCGGCTACGAGGACCTCACGACGGCGCAGGTCAAGGAGCGCCTCGGCGAGCTCGACACCGCCGAGCTGCGCAAGGTCCGCGACCACGAGAAGCGCAACGCCAACCGCAAGTCGGTGCTGGTGGCGATCGAGAAGCGCCTGTCCTGAGCCAGGCTGAGGCGACCGCAGGGGGCCACCTATCCTGAATGGCCCATGGAAGCCTCCACCTTCACGCGCCCCGAGCGCGGCGCCGAGCTCGACCTGCGGATCGACGCACTCGCCTACGGCGGCAACGGCATCGCGCGGATCGAGGGCTACGTCGTCTTCGT
>JBBSMC010000060.1:0-17697 GCA_038233375.1 Solirubrobacterales bacterium | reverse complement strand
GCATGCTGAAGGAGAACCAGAACAGTGCCTCGGCGACGATGTCGGTCGAGTCCGGGCCGAACTCGCCGCGCTCGTAGACCAGGCGCGTGATCGGCTCGGCGAGCACGAGCGTGCAGGCCGCCGCCGGGATCAGCAGCAGGAAGATCTGCCGCGTGCCGGTGCCCGTGAGCTTGCGCAGGCCGTCGAAGTCCTTACGCGTCGCCATCCGCGCTAGCGCCGGGAACAGGACGGTCGCGACGGCGACGCTGAACATCCCCTGCGGGAGCATGTACAGCCGGAAGGCGGCGTCGATCGCGCGCGGTACGGCCTCGGAGACCGTCGATCCGAGCGCCGTGTTGATCAGGAGGTTGAAGTTGATCAGGCCGAGGCTGAGCGTGATCGGCAGCATCAGCGCGAGCACCTGGCGCACGCGCGGATCGCGGAAGTCGACCCGCCACTCGAACTCGAACTCCAGCCGGCGCAGCACCGGCAGGCACATCGCCAGCTGAACGAACGTTCCGGCGAGTACCCCGATCGCATAGGCGTACAGCTGATCGGGCCCCTCGAAGTGCGGTCGCAGGACGACGAGCACGGCGATTATCACCACGTTCCAGACGAGCGGCGCGAGCGCCGGGATCGTGAAGTGGTCGTAGGCGTTGAGGATCCCGACGAGCAGGCCGTTGAGGCCGAGCAGCAGGACGATCGGGAAGAGCACCTGCGACAGCCCGACGACGAGCTCGTCGAGCGCGGGCGTGAAGCCGCCGCCGGTCAGCGGCGGCATCAGGGTCGGGGCGACGAGCACGAAGAAGACGCAGATCACCGTCAGCGCGGCGACGATCAGCGCGACGAACGTCGACGCGAGCTGGAAGGCCTCGCGCTTTCGTCCCTTCTCGAGCAGCTCGGTGAATACCGGCACGAACGCGGCGCTCAGCGCGGCGTCGGCGAACAGGCTGCGCACGAGGTTGGGGACCTGGAAGGCGAACGTGAACGCCGAGAACGGGCCGCTCGTCCCGAAGTAGCTGGAGGCGACGACCTCGCGGACGAGGCCCGCGATTCGCGAGAGCCCCGTCAGGATCGAGAAGATCGCCGTGTTGCGGGCGATCCGCCCCGCGGCGCTGGAGGGCGCTTGAGCCATGATCGGTGCGCTACTCTAGGGACCGCCGCGGCCCAGCCCGCGGCGCCTTCACGCTGATGGCAAACATTCACTCACAGAAGAAGCGGATTCTGCGCTCCGAGCGCGAGCGCCTCGAGAACCGCCACTACACCTCCGCGGTCCGGACGTACTTCCACCGCCTCGAGGCCGCCGTCGCCGCCGGCGACGACGCGACCGCCGACACCGAGCATCGCGAGCTCGTCAGCCTGATCGACAAGGCTGTCAAGCGCGGTGCGCTGCATCGCAACACCGGCGCCCGCAAGAAGTCCCGCGCCTCCCGCGTTCGCCGCGGCGGCGCACCGGCCTAGCTCAGCGCGCCGCAGGCTCCTTCGCATCCGCCTCGCGCTGCGCGCGGTGGACCGCGTCGACGACGTCGTGCGGCCTCGCGACGCTGTCGAACTGGAAGTCGAAGTCATCTCCGGCCGCGGTGTCGAAGTTCACGTCGCCGAACATCAGCATCCGCTGCACGACCGACTGGTGGGTGTTGACGTTCTGGACCCGGTTGATGAGCGTCTGCTGCTCGGCGCGCTCGATGATCCCGCGCCGGATGTGCAGCCGGTGGTCGGTGATCGTGTACGTCGTGAACAGCCGCTTGATGTAGCCGGCGACGAGCAGGATCGCCAGCAGGACAAGCCCGACGGCCACGGCGAGCCCTCTGTCGGCGGCGAAGTACGCGACGGCCGCGCCGATCGCGACGACGACGAGGCCCTTGAGGTAGAAGCCGAGGATCGAGCGCCACGACGGGTGGCCTTCGAAGATGAGCTGCTCGCCTGGTTCCAGGTCCATGGGGAGCGAATATACGCGGTTGCGGGGTCTGCGGAAACGGTTGCGGACGGGGCGCGCTCAGCCGGCGCGCTCGGCGCTGCGCAGCCCGCCGCGCGCCCAGCCGACGGTGAGCGTGAACATCGCGGCGAGGCAGGCGGCGCTGATCGCGACCTTCGTCGGTTCGCCGGAGATGAAGCCGCGCGCGGCCTCGAGCAGGGCGGTGAACGGGTTGTAGGTCGCGATGTCGTGGACCCAGCCGGCGACGAGCGGCAGCGGAACGTAGACCGGCGCGAGGAACAGCAGGATGAAGATCGGCATCTGCATGACCGGACCCGCCTGCATGCTGCGCAGGCGCATCGCGATGCCCGCCGCCCACAGCGTCGACGTCGCGCTGACGGCCAGCGCCAGCGCGAGCAGCCCGAGCAGGTCGCCGATCGAGCCGTCGATCCGCATGCCGCTGAGCAGCCCGGCCGTGAACACGACCGCGAGCACGAACAGCCACCGCACCATCGCCGCGAGCATGTAGCCGGCGACGATGCCGCCGCGGTTGGGCGCCGCCAGCAGCAGCCGGCGAGCGAAGCCGAACTCGAAGTCGGCGGCGATCGAGAAGCCGGTGAAGACCCCGCCGAACGCGGCCGACTGGATGCAGACGAACGCGAACTGAAACGACGTGTAGCCCGACTTGTAATCGAAGTCCGGGGCGTTCTGCACGCCCGACAGGCCGCCCGCGAACGCGATGAAGAAGAACAGCGGAAACAGGACGCTCGGCAGCAGGATCGCCGGGTTGTGAAAGGCGTTGTGGACGCTGCGCCAAGCGACGGAGAATGCCACCGAGCGCGTGCGCGCAGGCGAGCTCATGTTCGCACCAGCCGGGTGCGCAGGGCCCTCGCGCTGAGGGCGAGGAAGCCGACGACGGCGATCAGCGCGATCGCGAACGCCTGGGCGAGCGCCTGCCCGTCCCAGCCGGAGATGACGAGGCTGCGGATGCCCTCGACCATGTAGGAGACGGGGTTGTAGGTCGCGATCGTCGCAAACCAGTCCTGCTCGATCAGGTCACGCGGAAAGAAGGCCGAGCTGAGGAAGAGCAGGACGAAGAACAGCGGGAAGAAGCCCTGGACGGCCTCGCCGGTGCCGGCGCGCAGCGCGACGAACGTGCCGAAGCAGGCGAACGCCGCCGAGATGGTCATCGCCAGCACGAGCAGGACGAGCGCGCCGCCGACACCGCTGGCGATGCCCACACCGAAGGCCACGCCGACGACGAGGTAGAGCACGGCGCTGATCAGGCCCATGAACAGCGCGCCGCCGAGCTGGCCGGCGAGCAGCGCGGCGCCGGAGAGCGGCGTCATCGCGAGGCGGTCGAGGAAGCCGCCCTCGATGTCGCGGGCGAGATCCTGGCCGCTGTTGAGCGCCGCGAACAGCGCGCCCTGCATGAACGGGATCGCCAGGGCGAAGTCGAGGTAGCTGGCGGCCGGAAAGCCCGGCAGTTCGGTCGCCGCGTCCAGTCCCGAGGCGTTGACCGCCAGCAGGATCAGCGGAAACAGGATCGGGAAGATCATCTGCGCCGGGTTGCGCACGATCCGCCGGATCGCGCGACCGGCGAGCAGCCCGACCTGGGCCGGCATCGCGTTGTGCGCCAGCGCGGTCACGCCGCGGCCGGCTCGCGCTCGGGCTCGGGTGCCGCGTCCCCCGCGGCCCCCTCCAGGCTGCGACCGGTCTTGGCGAGGAAGACGTCGTCGAGCGTCGGCTCGTGCAGGGCGAGCTGCGCGACGGCGACGTCGGCCCGGTCCAGCGCGCGGACGATGTCGGCGAGCTGCTCGGCGCCGGCGTCCAGCCGCACGGCGATCGATCCCGCGACGCGCGGGGCGACGGACTCGCCGAAGGGCTCGAGCGCGCGCGTTGCGCTGCGGCAGTCGCCGGCATCGCGCGGGACCACCTCGACGGTCGGCTTGGCGACCTGCGCCTTCAGCTGCGCCGGCGTGCCCTCCGCGACGATCGTGCCGCGGTCGATGATCCCGACGCGATCGGCCAGCACGTCGGCCTCCTCGAGGTACTGCGTCGTCAGGAAGACGGTGGTGCCCTCCTCGCGGGCGAGGCGCTCGACCTCGTCCCACAGCGCGGTGCGCGACTGCACGTCCAGACCGGTCGTCGGCTCGTCGAGGAAGAGGATGCGCGGGTTGTGCAGCAGCGCGAGCGCGAGGTCCAGCCGGCGCTTCATGCCGCCCGAGTAGGTCTTGGAGCGGCGGTCGGCCGCCTCGGACAGGCCGACGCGCTCGAGCAGCTCGTCGCCGCGCCTCGTGCGCTCGGCGCGCGGGATGCCCTGCAGCCCGCCCTGCAGGCGCATGTGCTCGCGGCCGGTCAGCATCGGGTCGAGCGCCACGTCCTGCAGCGCGACGCCGATCGAGGCGCGCACCTCGGCCCCCTCCTTCGCCACGTCGTAGCCCGCCACGGTCGCGCGGCCCGCGCTCGGCGGAAGGAGCGTCGTGAGGACCTTGACGGTCGTCGACTTGCCGGCGCCGTTGGGGCCGAGGAACCCATAGATCTCACCGGCGGCGACGTGCAGGTCGATGCCGTCGACGGCGCGGACACCGCCCTTGAACTCGCGGACGAGCCCCTCCACGTCGATGCCACGCTCTTCGCTCATGCGGCGCATCCTACGCGCCACTAGTTGAGGTTGTCAACTATACGGTCGATCCACTATTGTGTTCATCAATGACTTCGTCGGTGAAGCATTCCGCAGCCGTTCAGGAGGCCTGGTCACTCGTCGGCCGGCTCTTCTGGCAGGTCAGGCCGCGGATGCTCGGCGTCGCCGCGGAGCTGGGGCTGACGCCGCCGCAGATGTTCGCCCTGCGCGCGCTGGACCCGGAGCACCCCGTGCCGATGCGCGAGCTCGCGGTGCAACTGCACTGCGACAGCTCCAACGTGACGGGCCTCGTGGACGGCCTGGAGGCGCAGGGCCTAGTCGAGCGACGCCCGGATGAGCACGACCGGCGCGTGCGGATGCTCGTCGTCACCGAGCGCGGGGCGCAGGTGCGCCAACGCATCAACGAAGTCGTCGAAGAGGTTCCGCCGGCACTCGCGTCGCTGAGCGCAGGCGATCAGCGCGCGCTGCGCGACATCCTGCGCCGCGCCCTGGGTTGAAGCCCGGGGCGGGCCGCCGGGCGGAGCACGACGAACGGCGGCATCATGCCGCCGCCGTGCGCTTCCTCTGATCGCGCGAGCCCGATCTCGGCTGTCCGAGACGCAGGTCCATGCGCCCTCAGACGGGGCTGTGGCCGCTCTTGGGATCCTCGTTCTCGTCCGCGTCGGACGGCTCGGTCGGGTTGTTGCCGACGCCCTGATCGGCGACGGCCGCGGCGTCAGGGGCGCCCGGGGTGTCGGCGTCGACGCGCTTGACGTCGTCGTCGCCAGCGTCTGGAGTGGCGTTGTCCTCGTGGACTGTCTCGTCGGACATATGGGTCTCCTCCTCGTCGGGTATTGACTCCTATACCCAGTCGCCCAGAACGGAACGCGTGCTCGAACGCCGCCGCTCTGTCCGTGATTGCGGCCGTGCCTGCCGCTACGCCGCGATCCGTGCCAGCGCGCGGATCGCCTCCGTCGGATCGCTCAGCTCGGAGGCTCCGTGCGATGCGAGCTCGAGGTCGGCGAGCACCTCGATCGTGCGGCTCAGGCGCCCGACGTCAGAGCGGCGCGCCTCTGCGATCCGGCGGTCGAGCGCCCACGGGCTGCCCTTCATCGACGCCTTGATCGCCGGCGGGTTCTCGCCGGCCTCCAGGCGCTGGGCGATCATCAGCACCTCGCGCACGCGGCGGGCGAGCAGGGGCACGAGCCGCGCCAGCGATTCGCCCTGCGCGGCGAGCTCGAGGTAGGCCCGCATCGTGGCCGTCCCGTCGCCGGCGACGAGCGTGTCGACCAGGCCCCAGACCTGCTGCTCGGCCGAGTGCGCGGCCGCCGCGTCGACCTCGTCGGCGCCGATGCGGGCACCGGGCCCGAGCTCGAGCGCGAGCTTCTCGAGCTCGCGCAGCAGCCGCTGCTGGCGGTCGCCGACGTGGCTGACGAGCGCCTGTGCCGCGTCGCGGTCCAGCCCGACACCGAGCCGCTTGGCCTCTCCCTGCAGCCACTTCGGCAGCTCCTTGGCGCGCAAGGTCCGTTCGACGGCAACGACGCCGCCGGCCTTCTCGACCGCCTTGACGAGCTTGTCGCTGACCTTCAAGCGTCCCTCCTCGCGGCCGAAGAACGCGACCGTCGTGTCGGGCCCGATGCCGGCGATCGCCGGCAGCAGATGCGTCGCGATCGCGGCGTCCTTCCAGCGCTCGGCGCCGTCGACGATGAGAAAGCGCCGCCCGATCGCGAACGTCATCGCGGCGAGCGCTCCCGCCACGACGTCGGGCGCGGAGTGATCGCCCTCGAAGCACTCGACGCCGTTGGATCCAGACTCGCGCTCGGCGAGCGCGCGCAGCGCGGCGCGGCGTTCGGTGATCCGGCCGTGGTCGTCGCCGTGGATGAGGTAGGCGGGCTTGAAGTCGGGCACGGAGGCGAGTGTAGGCGGCGTGGCGGGCGGTCCGGCGCCGGACGTCAGCCTGCCGCCTCGCTGACGTCCATCCGCCCGCCGCGCACGGTGATCTTCACGGTTCCGTCGCGGTCGGTGCGGCGCACGATCGGGGTGCGGGCGGCGCGCAGGGCGGCGAGGGTCGAGGGTGTGGGATGGCCGTAGCTGTTGTGCGCGCCGACCGCGATGACGGCCGCCTGCGGGCGCAGGCGTTCGAGGACCGCCGGCAGGCCGGGGTCGTCGCTTCCGTGATGGGAGACCTTCAACGCTTCGACCGGCGCCAGCTCGAGGCCGGCGAGGACGTTTGACTCCGCGTCGGCGGTGAGCAGCAGGTCGAACGTGCCGTCGCGCAGGTGGATGACGGTCGCGCGGTCGTTGGGCTCGGCGCCCGGCGGTGCCGCCGGGAGGCGGCGCGGCCAGAGCACGCGCAGCTCGAGCGGCCCGGCGCGCAGGACCTGGCCGGCGTCTGACGCGACGCGCTTGACGCGGTGTGCGGCGGCGAGGCCGGCGATCGTGGCCTGCGGCGTGGGCTCCTCGCCATCGAGCACGAGGCCGACGGGGAGCGCGCCGAGCACCGCGGCGGCGGCGCCGTCGTGGTCGGTCGCGTCATGGGTGAGCACGAGCAGGTCCAGGCGGCGCACGCCGGCGTCGCGCAGGCGCTCGAGCACGGGCCCGTCCGGCGGGCCGGTGTCGACGAGGACGGCGCTGGCGCCGTGCTGGATGAGCGTCGCGTCACCCTGACCGACGTCGAGGAACGAGATCGTCAGATCGCGCGGGGCGCCGGGCGGACGGGCGAGCACGGCGAACGCGCCCGCGGCGGCGATGGTGGCGAGGGCCAGCCCGGCGCGCGTGCGCCGGCGCCCGCTCGGAGACAGGCGCCGCCAGCCCAATATGGCCGCGGGCACGAGCGCGTAGATCGCGAGCACGCCGAGCGGTCCGGGCGACGGCACCGCGACATCGGCGAACGGCAGCGCGGCTAGGCGCTCGGCCAGCCAGGTGAGGTAGCCGAGTGGCAGCGCCGCGAGCGCGGCGACGGGCTCGGCCAGGGACGGGCTGACCTGGCCGAGCGCGGCCGCGATCGTGCCGAGCCACATCACCGGCGCGACGGCGACCGCGGCGAGGACGTTCGCCGGTAGCGACACGAGCGAGAGACGCTCGAAGTACAGGGCGATGAGCGGCGCCGTGCCGAGCGTCGCGGCGACCGTGACGGCCAGTGCCTCGTCGAGGCCCCGCGGCACGCCGGCGGCGCTCAGCCGGGTGCGCAGCTTGGGCACCAGCGCCAGCAGGGAGAGGACGGCGGCGAAGCTGAGCTGCCAGCCCGGGTCGGCGGCGGCGTGCGGATTCCAGGCCAGTGTCAGCGCGGCGGCGAGCAGCAGCGCATACCAGCGCGACGCCGGGCGTCCCGCGAGCGCGGCGACGAGCCCGGCGGCGCCCATCACCGCCGCCCGCTGGATCGACGGGCCGGCGCCGGCGAGCGGCACGTAGGCGACCACGAGCACGATCGCGACCCACAGCCGTACGGTGAGCCCGAGGCCGGCGGCGGCGCCGAGCGCGAGCACGAGCGTCGCGAGCAGGATGACGTTCGCTCCGCTGGCGGCGACGAGATGCGCGAGGCCGGTCGCGCGGAAGTCCTCGCGGACGTCCTCCGTGAGCGCGCCGTCCTGCCCGAGCACCATGCCGCGGGCCAGCGCGCCCTGCTCTGCGGGCACCCTGGCGGTGAGCGCGCGTTCGGTGCGGGCTCGCACGCCGTCCAGCGCGCCGAGCACGCCGCCGCGCCGCGCGCCGGTTGCGCGGATCGACTCCGGCCGCAGGATCGCGTGGGTTGCGCGGCGGCGCTCGTGCTCGTCCTGCGGGCCCAGGGCGACGAGGCGGCCCTCGATCGCGATCACCGCGCCGGGTGCGGCGGCGGCTTTGGGCCAGCGCACCCGGGCGGGCGCCTTGAGGAGCACGCGCTCGCCGTGCACGCGGGCCGCCGCGACGCGGGTGCCGAAGGCGCGCTTGCGGGGATGCTCGAGCAGCGTGGCGCGCGTCGTGATCTGCGCGGGCACGGAGAGCGCGGTGCGATCGACGGCGGCCAGGCGTGCGTCGGCGGCGCCGGCGCCGGCGAGGAGCGCCGCGAGCATGCCGAGGGTGAGCGGTGGGTGGTCGACGATCCGCAGGACGAGGGCGGCGGCGAGCGCGAGCACGGCCGGCGCGCGCGGGCCGCTCAGCAGGCCGGCGACGAGCGCCGCCAGCAGCGCGTGGCGCGGGTGCAGAGCGAGCGCGGCCCGGCCCGATCGGAGCGCGGCGGCCGCTGCGCGTCCGATGCGGTGGGCCGGCGTGCCGGCGCCGGCGCGGGCCGCTGTGCACATCTCACACCGTCACGAGGGGTGAGAGCGTCGCCAGCCGCTTGGCGCCGATGCCGGGCACCTCCCCCAGCTCCTCGACACGGCTGAAGCCGCCGTGCTGCTCGCGGTAGTCGAGGATGCGCTGGGCGATGCCCGGCCCGACGCCGTCGAGCGTGTCGAGCTGTTCGAGCGTGGCGGTGTTGAGGTTGATCGGTGGGCCGGGTGCAGCGGTCGCTCCGGCGGCCGGCGCGGTGGCTGCACCGGCCGGACCGGCCGCAGCGCCGCCTGGCGCCGGCGCGCCCGCGGCGGCCGTCGCGCGCTCGGGCACGATCACCTGGCGGCCGTCCTCGAGCTTGGCCGCGAGGTTCACCGCGGTCAGGTCAGCGCGATCGCGCGGCCCGCCGGCGCTGCGCAGCGCGTCGTCGACGCGCGCGCCCGCGGCCAGCCGGTAGACGCCGGGCCGGCGCACCGACCCGGCGACGTGCACCGTCACACGGCCGCCGTCCCGTCCCACGCGGACGGAGGAGGCGGCTCCGTCGGGTGCCGTGCCGCCCGGCGGCGCGCCTGCGGGCGCCGCGCCACCGTCGGCCGGCGGCGACGGTGAGCGCGCCTGCGTCAGGAGGTAGCGGCCGCCCAGCAGGCAGACGGCGAGGGTCAGCGCGACGTAGAGCGCCAGGCGCGGGCGATCGAGGTCGGACACGATTTGAAGCTAGGCGCCGGCGTGCGCAGGCGGACACGCGGTTCGTGACGATTCAGCGCAAACCCTGCGCAGCGGGAGCCCGCGACCGTCCACCGACCAGGGGGTTCGGCACCTTTCTCGCTTTATCCGCGAAAAAGGTGCGCCACCCCCCGCCGGGACGCAGCCGAGGAAGCAAGTGGGCGAGCGTCCTCCGCGCCCGTCCGCCCGAACCTCGCAATCAGGGCGCGCGCCTAGCGGCGGGCGGTGCGCGCGCAGCCGCTCACGGCATCGCGCCGGTCGGCGACCGCCAGCACGCACGAGGAGATGCGGTCGCGCCGGCCGTCGCGCGCGCGGACGATCCGGCCGCCGTCGACCCGATCGGCGCCGGCGCCGGGGTCGACGATCGCGGCGCGCGTCGCCGAGATGAGATCGTTGCCGCCGAGACCGAAGATCCGGTCGGCCCCGCCGACGCCGTCGATCTCGTTGGCGCGCCCGTTGCCGCGCAGGGTGTCGGCGAAGGCGGTCCCGTCGAGGTTCTCGACGTCCGTGCGGATGCGGTCGCGCTCCCCCGTGGAGCCGTCGTCGGCGAGCCCGTCGAGGTCGGCGCGCACGCCGTTGCGGCGCGGCGCGCCGAGCGGCGGGTCGTAGCTGACGGTGTCCCGGCCCGCCCCGCCGGACAGGGTGTCGGCACCGCCCGCGCTGAACAGCGTGTCGTCGCCGCCGCGGCCGGAGAGGCGGTCGCGGCCGGGACCGTCGAAGAGGGTGTCGTCGCCCGCGCCGCCCAGGACGATGTCGTTGCCCGGCCCGTCGAGGATGCTCGAGCCCTCGGCGGCGCCCCGCGGAGCGCCGTCGATCGTGATCCGGTCGTCCATGTCGCCGAGCTCCCACTGGTCGCCGAACTCGTTGGCGCGCACGCTGCACACCGCGACGGTCGGGCTCGCGCTGGTGCAGCCGCCTCCCGCCTGCAGGCCTTCGCCGTCCCGCACCCGCACGGTGTTCGCGGCCGGATAGCGGACGGTCACGCGGTTGCGCTCGCCGGGCGCCGCGGCGAAGGCGACGTATTCGCCGGTCGTGCCGGCGCTGACGATCGCCTCGACGTGGACCTCGCTGGCCTGCGCCGCCGCCGGCGCGGCCGCGCCGATCACGATCAGGATCCCCACTGCCGATGTCTACCTGCGCAGACGCATCTCCGGACGCAACCTATCCGGTCGGCGCCCGTGTCACGCCGGGAACTGCGGGATCGTCAGCGTGCCGTCGTCGGCGAGGGCGAATCCGGGGTTGTGGGCGATCTCCCACGGGTGCCCGTCGGGGTCGGTGAAGACGCCGGCGTAGCCGCCGTAGAACGTCTCGGCCGGCGGTCGTGTGACGGTGGCGCCGGCGGCGGCGGCCGCCTCCATGATCGCGTCGACCTCGCTCGCCGACCGCACGTTGTGGGCGAGGACGATGCCGCCGAAGCCGGCGCGGCCCCCGGCACCAGGATCCAGCCCGCAATCCGCGGCGAGCTTGTCGCGGCCCCACAGGACGAGCGCCATCCCGCCCGCCTGCACGAACACCGTCTCCTCGACCTCCTGGCCATGCCAGCCGAGATGCTCGTAGAACGCCTTCGCCCGCGGAAGGTCGTCGACTCCGAGCGTGACGAGGCTGATGCGCGACTTCATCAGGTGCGCATCCTCCCCGATCAGCCGGTCGCCGCGGCCGCCGCGTCGGCCCGCGCGAACGGCGACGGCCCTAGGACGCGCATCCCGCCGCAGCGCTGTGCGGCCTCACGGACCCTGTCGAAGTCGACCGGACCGACCGGGTCGGTCGCGTCGCCCGCCGGCTCACTCGCCGCGCGGTAGGTAGAAGGCCTCCGCGCTGCCGGGCGTCTGCAGGGTGAGCACGCGCGCCGTCGGCGAGGTCACGAGGAACGCATGGGGAACGCCGCGCGGGGCGACCGCCATGCCGCGGGCGCCGACGACATGCTCGTCGCCGTCGATCTGCACGCGGATCTCGCCGTCGAGCACGTAGAGCGTCTCGTCCTCGTCTTCGTGCACGTGCAGGGGCGTCGTCTTGCCCTGTGCCATCAGATCCTCGAACAGCAGGAACGCGCCGCCGGTCTCCTCCGTGGTGGCCTTCATCGTGATCAGCCCGCCGCCGTGGAAGCGCAGCCGTTCGCCCTCTCCGTCGGCCCGGACGATCGAAATCGCGGTGCTCATGCTGGGGTCCTCTCGCTGGGCGGTGGCGCCGGCTCGGCAGCTTCATGGTACGCACTGTACCATCATGGGAATGACCGTGCCATATGAGCTGACCGGCCGCGTCGGCCAGAAGTCCCGCACGCGCGACGCGCTGATCGCCGCCGCGCGCGGGCTGCTTGCGCACGGCGTCACCCCGACGATGGAGGGCGCGGCCGCCGCCGCGGCAATCTCGCGCACGACCGCCTACCGCTACTTCCCCAGCCGGCGCGCACTGCTCGCGGCGGCGTATCCCCACGTCGACCAGACGTCGCTGCTCGGTGACGATCCGCCGGCCGACCCGCTCGCTCGCCTGGCGCGCGTCGCCGACGACCAGACGTGCCGGATCCTGCGCAACGAGGCCGAGATGCGCACGGTCCTACGGCTCTCGCTGGAGGACGCGCCGCCCGATATGCGGCTGCCGATGCATCGCGGCATGCGCATCAGCTGGATCGAGGAGGCGCTCGCGCCGCTGCAAGGCGTACTGCCCGACGAGCAGCTGCGCCGGCTCGTGCTCGGCATCGGCGCGACGCTCGGCATCGAGGCGTTCTCCTGGCTGACCGACATCGGCCGCGTCCCGCGCGAGGAGGCCGCGGCGATCATGCGCACCAACGCTCAGGCGCTGCTGCGCTCCGCGCTCAGCCCGAATCAAGGAACGTGAGCACGGCCAGCCGTATGACGACGAGGGCGGCGGGTGCTACGCGGGGCGAACGACGACGTTGACGAGCTTGCCCGGCACGACGATCTCCTTGACGACCTGGCTTCCGTCGATGAACTGCTGCACCCGCTCTGACTCGCGGGCGAGCGCGACGAGCTCGTCGCGCGACGCGTCCGACGGCGCCTGCACGCGGTCGCGGACCTTGCCGTTGACCTGCAGGACGAGCTCGAACGTGTCCGCCTCGAGGAACCGGCGGTCGGCCGACGGCCAGGGCTGCTCCCAGACGCGCTCGCCTGTCAGCCGGTGGTAGGCGTCGGTCGCGACGTGCGGTGCGAACGCAAACAACAGCGAGGCCGCCGTGCTCAGCGCAAAGCGCACGGCGCCCGGCGACGCGTCGCCGCGCTTGGCCGGCGTGAGCTCGTTGACGATCTCCATTACGGCGGCGATCGCGGTGTTGAAGTTGAAGCGCTCGCCCATGTCGCTCGTGACCTTGTCGATCGCCCAGTGCGCCTTGCGCATGAGCCGCTCGTCGTCGGCGTTCAGCTGCGAGGGAAGCGGGTCGTCAGCCAGCTCGTCAGCGGCCTCGGCGCTCAGCCGCCACAGGCGGCCGAGGAAGCGGTGCACGCCCTCCATGCCGGTGTCGGACCAGTCGGCGTCCTGATCGGGCGGGCCGATGAAGAGGATGTACGCGCGCGCGGTGTCCGCGCCGTAGCGCTCGACGATCGTCTTCGGGGAGACGACGTTGCCGCGGTTCTTGGACATCTTCTCGCCGTCGCGCAGGATCATCCCCTGCGTGAAGAGCGCCGCGAACGGCTCCTGGATCTCAGCCGGCAGGTGCCCGAGGTCGGCGAGCGCCTTCGTGAAGAAGCGCGCGTACATCAGGTGCAGAATCGCGTGCTCGACGCCGCCGATGTACTGGTCGACCGGCATCCAGCGCGCGACCACCGCCGGGTCCCAGGCCGCGTCGTCGTTGGCGGCGTCGCAGTAGCGCAGGAAGTACCACGAGGAGTCGACGAACGTGTCCATCGTGTCGGTCTCGCGCTCGGCGGGCCCGCCGCACTGCGGGCACGACGTCTTCACCCAGGCCTCGGCGGCCGCCAGCGGCGAGCGCCCGCGCGGCTTGTAGTCCTCGACCTCGGGCAGCACGACCGGCAGGTCCTCATCGGGCACCGGCACACCGCCGCACGTCGGGCAGTGGATGATCGGGATCGGCGTGCCCCAGTAGCGTTGGCGTGAGATGAGCCAGTCGCGCAGGCGGTAGTTGACCGACGCGTGGCCCTTGCCCTCGCGCTCCAGCCAGGCGACGATCGCGCGCAGCGCCTCGCGGTTGGGCGTGCCGTCGAACTGCGGCGCGGAGTTCACGAGCGGGCCGTCGCCGGTATACGGCAGATCGCTGTCGTCGCCTGGCGGGTCGGACTGGATGACGCGCCGGATCGGCAGCCCGTAGGCCTTCGCGAAGGCGAAGTCGCGCTCGTCGTGCGCCGGGACGGCCATGATCGCGCCGGTGCCGTACTCCATGAGCACGTAGTCTGCGACGTACATCGCCAGCGGCTCGCCGTTGACCGGGTTGGTGACCGTCCGCCCGAGTGAGACGCCGGTCTTCTCCTTGTCGACGTCACCGCGCATCGTCTTGTCGGCGGTCAGCGCGCGGTTGACGTACTCGCGGACCGCCTCCTCCTGCTCGGTGCCCGCGGCCAGGCACAGCACGTCAGGGTGCTCGGGCGCGATGACGAAGAACGTCGCGCCGAACAGCGTGTCGGGACGCGTCGTGAAGACCGGGTAGTCGACGCCGAGCGCCTCGTTGCGGAACGTGACCTCGGCGCCCTCGCTGCGGCCGATCCAGTTGCGCTGCATCGTCTTGACATGCTCGGGCCAGCGGATCGCATCGAGATCCTCGAGCAGCCGGTCGGCGTAGTCGGTGATGCGAAAGAACCACTGCGTGAGCTGGCGCACCTCGACGAGCGCGCCGGAACGCTCGCCGCGGCCGTCGACGACCTGCTCGTTGGCGAGCACGGTCTCCTCGACCGGATCCCAGTTGACCGCCGCCTGCTTCTGATAGGCCAGGCCCTCCTTGAAGAGCTGCAGGAAGATCCACTGCGTCCACCTGTAGACACGCGGCTCGTGCGTGCCGAACTCGCGCGTCCAGTCGATCGACACGCCCCAGCGGCGAAACTGGCGCTGGAACTCCTCGATCGCGGCGTTCGTCGACACGCTCGGGTGCTGGCCGGTCTTGATCGCGTGGTTCTCGGCGGGCAGGCCGAAGGCGTCGTAGCCCATCGGGTGCAGCACGCGCCGGCCGGTGCGGCGGTGGAAGTGGGCGACCGCGTCGCCGACGGAATAGACCTTCAGATGCCCGATGTGCGGCTCACCGCTCGGATAGGGCAGCATCTCGAGCACGTACGACGTCGGTCCCTCGGCGGCCGCTTCGTTCGAGACCTCCCACGTGCCCTCGTCGGCCCACACCTGCTGCCAGCGGGGCTCGATCTCATCGGGGTCGTAGTGGTAGTCGGCCATGCGACAGCGCAGGATAGAAGCCGGGACGGGTGCGCCCGCGTGCGGCTCGAACCGGTCGTGTCAGCCGAGGAAGATCGTGGCGAGCGCCACGGCGAAGCCCGGCAGCTGCGGCGAGGTCAGCGTGTCACCGCGGCCAAGCTCGAGTGCGACGTCGAACAACCCGACCTTCGGCGACGACCGACGGAACACGAACAGGTCCTCGGCGACCGGATCCACGAGCCAGAGCTCCGCCAAGCCGTTGCGCTCGTACGCGGCCTTCTTCGCGCCGATGTCGTAGCGCCAAGTGGACGGTGAGCGGGCCTCGACCGCGAGGTCCGGCATCGGGTACGGACGCTCGGCGTCGCGATCTGGCGAGTGGCCGTCCGCGTACCAGAGCAGGTCAGGCCCGAAGACATTGTGCTCGTCGATCAGCACGTCGATGGGCCACGTGACCTGGCCGCGGCGGGGCTCGGCACGGATCCATGCCTCGAGCGCGTGGTCGAGCGCTCGCAGGACCTGCTGGTGCGGGAGATTCGGCTGCTGCACGATGACCTCACCTGCGACCAGCTGGCTGCGGACACCGTCGTACGGCACCGCGAGGTACTCCTGTGCCGTCATCCGCTGCGCAACCGCCATCGGGTTCATCGTACGGGTCTCCTCTGCCGCGGGCCACCACTCTCCAGAGGCCGCCGACGCGCGCGATTCGCCCCCCGAAGGCGGAACGCACGAAGGCTCAAACCGGCGCGCCACCCCCCGATGACGCACCGGAGCTGAGCCGAGAGCTCGGGCTATACGGCCTGCGCGCTGAGGCCGGCGGCCTCGCGCAACACATCGGCCTTGCCGGTCTGCTCCCACGTGAAGTCTTCGTCGTCGCGGCCGAAGTGCCCGTACGCGGCGGTCTTCTGGTAGATCGGGCGATGCAGGTCGAGCTCCTGGCGGAACGCGCCGGGACGCAGGTCGAAGTGCTCGTCGACGAGGGCGGCGATCCGCGCGCGGTCGATCTTCTCCGTGCCGAACGTCTCGACCATGACGGAGACGGGGTGCGCGACCCCGATCGCGTACGCGACCTGGAGCTCGATGCGATCGGCGACCCCGGCGACGACGAGGTTCTTGGCCACCCAGCGCGCGGCGTACGCGGCGGAGCGGTCGACCTTCGACGGGTCCTTGCCGCTGAACGCGCCGCCGCCGTGGCGGGCCATGCCACCGTAGGTGTCGACGATGATCTTGCGGCCGGTCAGGCCGCAGTCGCCGACGGGTCCGCCGATGACGAAGCGGCCGGTCGGGTTGACGAGGAAGTCGGCGCGCAGCTTGTCGGCGTCGAACATGTCGGCCGGCAGGACCGGCAGGACTACGTGCTCCCAGAGGTCGTCGGTGATCCTGTCGCGCGTGGCGCTGTCGTGGTGCTGCGTGGAGATCAGCAGCTTCTCGATGCCGACGGGCAAGCCGTCGGCGTAGCGCACGGAGACCTGGGTCTTGCCGTCGGGGCGCAGGTAGTCCAGCGTCCCGTCGTGACGGACCGCGGCGAGCTGCTTGGCGAGCTGGTGGGCCAGCGAGATCGCCAGCGGCATGTACTCGGCGGTCTCGTTCGTCGCGTAGCCGAACATCATTCCCTGGTCGCCGGCGCCGGCGACGTCGAGCTCGTCGTCGTCGTTGGGGTCGGTCTGCGTCTCCCAGGAATGATCGACGCCCTGCGCGATGTCCGGCGACTGCTTGTCGATCGTGTTGAGCACGGCGCACGAGTCGGCCGAGAAGCCGAGATCGGCGTCGATGTAGCCGATCCCGCGGATCGTCTCGCGGGCGACCTCCTGGATGTCGACGAACGTCTCGGTCGAGATCTCGCCGGAGACGACGACGAGGCCGGTGTTGACGAGGGTCTCGCAGGCCACGCGGCCCGTCGGATCGTCACGCATGACGGCATCCAGCACGCCATCGGAGATCTGATCGGCAACCTTGTCGGGATGACCCTCGGTCACCGACTCAGATGTGAAGAGGTACTCGTGCTGGGCGAAGTTGGTCATTCACAGAAGGCTATCGGGCCTCGCCGCGCCAGGGCTTGCGACTTTCAGCGGATCTCGCTGCGACGGGCCTTGCGCTCGTTGAAGTCGATGATCAGCGGGATGCCGTCCATCCCGAAGCGCGCCCGCATGCGGTTCTCGACGTAGTAGGCGTAATCGCGCGTCACGCGCTGGCGCGAGTTCACCTGAATCGCGAAGCGCGGCGGGCGCTCGCCGATCTGCGCGGCGTAGATCAGCTTGAGGCGGTGGCCCTGCTTGGCCGGCGGCTGGCGCGCCTGCACGACCTCGCCGATGAAGCGGTTGAGCTCGGGGGTCGGGATGCGGCCCTGCATGCGGTCGCCGAGCGCGACGACCTCCTTCAGCAGGCGCTCCATGTTGCGGCCGGTCAGCGCGCTGGCGGTCAGCACCTTCGGGCGCAGACGCAGCTTGTTGGCGACGTGCGCGCGCTCGTGGTCGAGGTCGGCCTCGGTCATCTCGGCGCTGTCCCACTTGTTGAGGACGATCGCCGTGGCGCAGCCCGAGGTCATCGCGAGGTCCGCGATGCGCAGGTCCTGCTGGGTCACGCCCTCGTTGGCGTCGCAGACGACGAGCGCCACGTCGGCGCGCTCAGCCGCGCGCTGGGAGCGCAGGGTCGTGTAGTACTCGACAGACTCCGAGACCTTCGACTGGCGCCGCATGCCGGCGGTGTCGACGACGACGATCGTGCGACCGTCGATCTGGAGCGGCAGGTCGATCGCGTCGCGCGTCGTGCCCGCGACGTCCGAGACGATGACCCGGTCCGAGCCGACGAAACGGTTGACGAGCGAGGACTTGCCGACGTTCGGGCGGCCGATGACGGCGAGGCGGATGAGCGTGTCGTCGATCTCCTCGTC
>JBBSMC010000059.1:0-17936 GCA_038233375.1 Solirubrobacterales bacterium | reverse complement strand
CTTATGACGACTGGCCTGCAAATCACGTCTTTCCCTCTTTCCCCAGGGCGGCCTGCCTGCCTCGTACAGCACCGGCGGGATCACAACCCCCGCCCGCGCCCGCGCCCGCTCTCGAGTTGACGAAACGCCCACCGATTGCCTGCCGACCGTGATCGTGCTCAGCATCAGGGATGCGGGAGCACGACCCAACCGCTGCTGTTCGGATTGCGAGCCGATGGCGCCCACCGCTGGGCCGACCCCGGTCGGCGACTCTACGTCGATGTTGGCGACGACCGCCACGTGTACTCGGCAGTCATCTCTCCTGCCCCCGAGCCGTCGACCTAGAGCCGGCAGCCGCGGTCTCCGTCCGGAGCCTGGCGTGAGGAGGCCCCACACCGACGAGGACCGACGGCCCGCACCCAGGTCGCAGCCGTGCCCCTGATATGTATGGTATGCGCATGGCTCGCGTGAACATCACGGTCCCCGATGACCTCATCGAGCAGGCGCGGGCGGCCGGGCTCAACGTCTCCCGCATCACGGCCTCCGCCCTCGCCGAAGCGCTCGACCGGCGCGCCAAGATCGCCGCGCTCGACGACTACCTGCGAGAGCTCGACGCCGCGCTCGGACCGATCCCGCCCGGCGAACAGCGGGCCGCGCGCGAGTGGGCGGACCGTGGGCTTGGACCGCCGCCGGATCGCGCAAACGACGCGGCGTGAACCTCGTCCTCGACGCCGGCGGGCTCAGCGCCCTGGCCGGTCAGCGCGCGCGCCTGCAGGAGCTGCGCCAGCGCGGACTCTGGCCGGCGCAGGTTCCCAGCGTCGTCCTGACCGAGGCGCTCACCGGCGACCACCGGCGCGACTTCGCCACGAACCGCTTGCTGCGGGCATGCCAGGTGCGGACCGTCGAGGAGCGCACGGCGCGCGAGGCGGCGCGCCTGCGCACGGCGTCGGGACGCGCCGGGACGATCTCTGCCGTCGATGCGATCGTGGTGGCACTCGCCGAAACACTCTCCGACCCGGTGATCCTCACGAGCGATCCGGCGGATCTGCGCGCGCTCGCCGAGCATGCCGCCACCGCGATCCGCGTCGTCCAGACGTAGCGCGACTACGACCGCCTCTCGACGCTCGCGAGGATCCGCCGCAGCGTCTCGAGCTCATCTGCACCGAGCGCGGCGAGCGCCGGCGGCGGCGTGGTCAAGATCGCGTTGGCACGCCGCGCCATGCTCTTGCCCTTGCGCGTCGCCTCGACCACCTTCGCCCGTCGGTCGGTCGGATGCGGCCGCCGGCGCACGAGCCCCAGTGACTCCAAGTCGTCGGCAACGACGGTTGCGTTGGGCGGGTCGATGCCCATCGCCGTCGCGAACTCGCGCATCGACATCGGCCGGCGGGCCAGGCGCCGGACCGCCCGGATACGGCCGAAGCTGATCCCCAGCGCCTCGGCGACCTCGCGGCGGCGCTGGTTGTCGAGCACGAGGTCGGACATCAGCGACCAGACCTCGCGCGCGGCCGCCGACCGGGGCTCGGCCTCGGGCTGAGGGGAACGCTCGTCGGGGCGGGCGGGCATCCGGCGGCCAGCCTATGCGACGAGTGCTTCGGGGTTCAGCGTTGCCGCCGTCCGGCGCGCCGATGCGTTCGCGCGCCCGGTGGTGGCCAGGAATCCGAGCACGAGCACGACGCCGGCGCAGCCGGTCAGCGTCCACACGCCGGGTGACTGGCCGACGCCAGCTCGGCGGGTGCCGACGTGCCCGCGTGCGACGTGACGATCGCACCGATCACCGCCACGCCGAGGGTGATGCCGACCTGGCGCGAGGTCGTCGCGATCGCCGCCGCGACGCCGGCCTGGGCGCGCGGCCTCCCCGACACCGCGGCGTTCGTGATCGGCGCGTTGACGAAGCCGAAGCCGAGCCCGAAGATCGCATAGGCCGCGACGATCTGCGCCAGTGGCGTGCCGGGGCCGACCGCGGTCAGCATCGCGCAGGCGGTCACGAGGCAGACACCGGCGAGGCCGAGCGGCAGCCGCGGCCCGCGGCGGCCCACGAGCCGGCCCGACAGCGGCGAGATCAGCACCGTCATCGCAGCCATCGGCAGGATCGCGAGGCCGGCCTGCAGGGGCGACAGGCCGCGGGCCTCCTGGAGGTACAGGGTGTTCAGGAAGAGAAATCCGCCGAACGCGGCGAACGCCGCCAGCGAGATGACGATCGCCGACGCGAACGGGATCGAGCGGAAGAAGCGCAGGTCGATCAGCGGCTCCGCCCGGCGCGGCTCGTAGCTCAGCAACGCCAGCAACGCCGCGCCCGACGCCGCCAGCGCGGCGACGATGACCGGCGACGACCAGCCGCGGTTCGGCGCCTCGATGATGCCGTACGTCAGCGCTCCGAGCAGCACGATCACGAGGACGTGCCCAACCGGATCCACGCGCCGCGCCCGCGCCGCCCTGGACTCCGGGATGAAGCGCAGCTTGAGGGCGATCGCGGCGAGCCCGATCGGGATGTTGATGACGAAGATCGACCGCCACCCGAGCGAGGAGACGAGCGCGCCGCCGACGATCGGCCCCAGCGCCATCGAGATCCCGAACACAGCGCCCCAGATGCCGACCGCCTGCGCCCGCTCACGCGGGTCCGTGAAGGTGTTCGTGATGATCGACATCGCGACCGGGTTCATCATCGAGGCGCCCGCCGCCTGCAGCACACGAAAGACCACGAGCAGCTCGACGCTCGGCGCCGGGCTGCACAGCAGCGACGCCACCGAACACGCTGAGGCCAGTGACGAAGACGCGCTTGCGTCCGAGCCTGTCGGCGGTCGAGCCGGCGAGCATCAGCAGGCTCGCCATCACCACGGTGTAGGCGCCGACCGTCCACTGCAGCCCGGAGATGCCGGCGTGCAGCTCCTCCCCGATCGTCGGCAGCGCGACGTTCACGACGGTGACGTCGAGCCCGACGATGAAGAGGCTCAGGCTGCAGATCAGCAGGACGCCGATCCGACGGTTGCGATCGAGCTCGTCGATGGCGGTGCTTCACGATCGGGCCGGGCCGACGCACGCCCTGACCGCGCCGGCGCGGCGAGTCCACCCGCACGGCCGCCAGAGAGTCGGGACGAGATGATCCCGTCGCCCAATGCACGGATAGCGCGCTCAACTCGACAGAACCACCAGACCCGGGTGCGCTCACGAACGCAACCCTGGCCCTCGCGACCGTTCTCCTCTTGATGAGACGCCCAGCGATCGCCCTGCCGACCCTGATCGTGCTCGCCTGCATGACGCTGCCGAGTGCCGCGCAGGCGATCACGGTGCGCGTGCCCAGTCAGTCCGTTGCGGGGCACCTGGCCGGCGATCTCGTCGTTTGGGGCGAGCCCGGCAACGGCCGCCTGCGCGTGCGCGCGGCCGACGGCGCCGGCGCCGCAGCGAGCTGGGCAGCGTCGACCTGCTCCCCGGTCGCAGCGTCGCCGATGTCGCCGTCGGAGGCGGTGGCGTCTTCGTCGCCCGCACGAGCTATAGCGCCGCGCCCGGCCAGAACCGGACCGACCGCTACACGCTCGCACCGCTCGGCGGCCCGGCGCTGATCGACTGCGCACCGCCGACGAGCGGCTTCGACCCCCTGCTCGCCTACGACCGGCGGATCGCCGGCGACGGCACGACGATCGTCAACCCCGGTGCCGGCTGTCGCGGCGACGCGATCATCGCCCGGACCCCCGGCGTGCCCGATCGCTACGTGCTCGAGCCCGGGCCCGTCGTCGACCAGCGCGTCGACGGAGACTGGCTCGCCGCGATCGTCGACATCGACCGCACCGCCTTCGTCGTCGTCCACGACCTGCGCACGCAGCGCGAGGCCTACCGGGTCGCGCTGAGCTCGCCGAGCTTCAACGCCGGCTCCGCGCCGCTGTACGTCTTCGACATTGACCGCGACGGCACGGTCGTGGTCGGCGAGCCCCGGCTGCTGGCGATCGCCGGCGGCAGCTTCGTCACCGGACCGGGCTGCCGGCTGTGGTGGGCGTGCGTACCGCGCCGCTGCGCGCCGAGCGCAACAGCCCGGGCTGCGTCATCCGCGTGCGCAGCCGCGGGCCGCTGCGCATGGACTCCCGCGACCGCGTCCGCGTGCAGGTCGACTGCCCGAGCGGCTGCGTCGGCCAGCTCCACGCCCTGCGCTGCAACCACCGCCGCTGCATCCCCCGACCCGTCGCCGTGCGCCTCGCCCGCGCCAAGCGCAAGACGGTCACCCTGCGCCTGACCGCACAGGCACGCCGGCTCGTGCGCCGACACCCGGTCAAGGTCCGGCTGAAGACCTACACGGCGCTCGGCCCGGGGCGAGACGTCATGCGGACGATCGTCGCGCGACGCTGAAGACGACGCCGCGCCCGCCGGCGCTGCGCTACGGTCCTGGCCAGCCAGCCAGTCGCACCGCCCACACGTACCAGCGCCCGCCCATGGCCATCACCATCCCCGCCGCGACTGACCAGATCGACTACGCCGATCTCTACGCGCGCTGGGAGCGCGGCAACTGGTCGGCGACGGAGATCGACTTCACGCAGGACCGGATCGACTGGCACGATGGGTTCACCGAGGAGCAGCGCCGCGGCGCGATGTGGCTCTTCACGCTGTTCTTCCACGGCGAGGACTCCGTCGCCGACAACCTGTCGCCGTACATCGACGCGGCGCCGCTGGAGGAGCAGAAGTACTTCCTTGCGACACAACAGGTCGACGAGGCGCGCCACGCGGTGTTCTTTCACCGCTTCATGCACGACGTCGTCGGGATCGGCGACGGATCGCTCGGCGGCAGCCTGCGCAGCACCCAGAGCGATCTGAGCTGGGGTCATCGCAAGCTCTTTCGCCGTCTGGACCGGATGGCCGGCGAACTGCGCTGCGATCAGTCGCCGCTCACCCTCGCCCGCGCCGTGACGCTCTACCACGTCATCATCGAGGGCACGCTCGCCCAGCCCGGCCAGCACCTGATCGAGTTGTGGCTCGAGCAGATGGACCTCATGCCGGGCTTTCGCGAGGGGATGCGCAACGTCGCGATCGACGAGCAGCGCCACATCGCCTTCGGCGTCAAGCTGCTCGCCGACCTGTACGGCGAGAACCCGCAGGCGACGCAGGACGCGATCGTCGACCTCATCCGCGAGGTCCTGCAGTACACGCTCAGCGTCGCCATTCCGCCCGGTTGGGACCCCTCATACACCGAGGGCCTCGGCTTCTCGCTGGAGGACTTCTACGAGGAGGGCGCGCGGGCCAACGAGGCGCGGCTGCGGGCGATCGGCCTGCCGCTCGACGAGATCGCGCACTTCCCGTTTCCGATCGACATCTCGCCGCGCGAGCGCGGCATCCAGGCGCTCGCGCTCCTGCGGGCCGGGCTGCTCGGCGCGGGCGACGGTGGCGCGATCGGCCGCGATCCGCAGACCGTGCAGATCTTCTTCGACCTCCTGGCGCGCAATGTGCGCGGCGACGAGGTCGCCCCCGGCACGACGATCCAGTGGGACTTCCTCGACGCCGAGCCCTGGTACCTGCTCATCGAAGGTCCAGCCGTCAAGCGCGCGATCCAGGGGCGCATCGCCAAGCCGACCGTGCGCCTGCGGATGCGCTGGGACGACTTCGGCGAGCTCGTCTCCGAGCGCGCGCAGCCCTACAACCTCATGCTGCGCGGGCGGATGCGCCCCTGGGGCGACCCGCGCGTGCTGCTCAAGCTCCAGCGCCTGTTTCACTGAGCGGACGGGTACTGTGGGCGTACCATGCTGCGTCAAGGACCGATCTCCCGCTTCCTGCACGGCGTCATCGAGTACACCGCCGGGCTCCTGCTCGTCGCCGCGCCGTTTCTCTTCGGCTTCGACTCGAGCGCCGCGGTCGCGGTCTCGATCGTCGCCGGCGTCCTGGTCGTCGTCATCGCGGCGAGCACGGAGGGGGCGAGTTCTCTGATCGACTCGATTCCGATCGCCACGCACCTCCTGCTCGACTTCGCGCTGGTCGCTCTGCTGATCGCGGCGCCCTTTCTGTTCGGCTTCAGCGACGAGAGCGCGCCGACGGCGTTCTTCCTCGTGATCGGCGTCGCGCACCTGCTGATCACGATCGCCACGCGCTTCAAGCCCGCCGACGGGGCCGTCGACGGACGCTGAGCCAGACTGAGCGACCGGGCGCCAGGCTGCCGCCGTCGGCGGGGCATCGTCTACCCTTCCGCCCGTGAAATTCGTCGACATCGTGTCTCGCTTCGGCGACACCACACTGCGCATCACGCCCATGCGCCACCCCTGGGATCAGGAAACCACCCAGCCCGCCTGGGACATCCAGCTGACCGGCCCCGAGCTTGACGTGTCGGGCCGCTACGTCGAGGACTCCGAGTCCGAGCAGACGCTCATCGAGTACTGCGAGGAGCTCGCCGCCGAGCACAAGGGCTGGGACGGCGAGAAGACGTGGCAGTCCGCCGGCGGCGACATCACGCTGAGCGCCAACCACGATCAGGTCAACACGACGCGCATGACCGCGACGCTGCGCGGCGGCGTCGTGCCGCAGTGGACGGCGTCATGCGAGCTGCACGTCGACCCGTACCGCTTCGATCGGGTCGCCAAGAACCTCGTGCTCTACGGCGAGGAGCTCTTCGGCGACGAGTACGACGAGGACGGCGAGCCGGAGCGTCGCGACCCGCGCGAGATCGCGCGCGGGCCGAAGAAGAAGATCGGCACCCCGGAGCAGTACCTCCAGTAGCCGCGGCCGCCCCGGCCGGCCGCAGCACAAGCTGAGTGATTCGCCTACTAACCTGGCGTACCCGCGCTCGCCGTCGGACATATGGAAATACCCCCGCGCCTGTTAGAAGCAGGCCGGGGGCGTGACGGCGAGGGTGAAGCCTCGCTGCGTCGCTCAGGCTACATCCTGCACGAGCGCCCGCACGCACCGCGCCCCCGCCGTGAGCGCCGGGCCGAAGTCGCGCTCGCCGTCGGCGAGCATGCGCAGCATCATCCCGTCGCCGAGCGCGAAGAGCACGTCGACGACCGCCTCGGGGTCGGCGCCGAGGGCGAGCACGCCCTGCGTCTGCTTGTCGCGCAGGACGCCGGCGACCTGCTCGCGCAGGCGCTGCAGCAGCTCGCTGAACTCCGCCGCGACGTCCTCGTGACGGCGCGACAGGACGAAGAGCTCGAAGATCAGCGTCACGAAGCCGGGGTCGTTGCGCACGACCTCCTCGAGGCTCGCCACGAGCACGGCGATGACGTCGTCGGCGCTGGCCGCCTGCGCCAGGCCGGCCGCGAGCGCCGCCTGGCGCACGTCGCAGTCGTGGCGCACGACCTCGATCAGCAGCCGCTCCTTCGTGCCGAAGTAGTAATGCAGCAGCCCCCGCGAGACGCCCGCCGCGCGAGCGACCTGGTCGAAGGTCGAACCGGCCGTGCCGCGCTCGGCGACCGACGTGCGCATCGCCGCGACGATCCGCGCCGCCTTGTCCGATGCGAGCGCGCGCTCGCCCGTCGTGCCCGCTTGCACCGTCACCGGGCGGGAGCGTACCGGCTGGCTGGCTGGCCAGGAAGTCGGGCGGCCAACCGCCACGACGTACACGACGAAGGCGCCCCGGGGGCGCCTCCTGGTACGGCGGTCCTGCTGTGGCGGGCGCTAGTGGAGAAGCACTAGGTCGCCGGCGCCACCTCGGCCGGTGCGGCCGGCGTGGTGTTGGAGGTGTAGTCGAACTCCTCCTCGGCGCCGAACAGCGCGTCGAGCACCTTGTTGCGCAGACCCTCGCTGGCGGCGATGGCGACGGCGCCACCGACGATCGCGACGAGCAGCAGCTTGCCGAAACCACCCTTGCGCTTCTTCTTGGGCGCCTGATGCTTGGGGGCGTCCCGCAGGGCGGAGGACGCATCACGCAGCGCGTCGGCCGACTTCTTCAGGTTGGCGTGCAGCTTCTTGTCCTCGATCAGGTTCTTCGTCGGGGACTTGCCGTGGTTCAGGCGGCTGTAGGCGTTGCGCGCGGCCTCGAAGGCCACAACCATGTTGTCGCGCAGCTCGTCGTCCTGGATGACCCGCTGCAGATACGGGTTCTCCTTCGCGGCTTGGGCGGCTGCGGCGGCCTTGGCGGCCTTGTCCTTCGCTGCCATACGTGTCACCTCGGGTTGCTTGCTTGGGGCGTTGATTGAGCATATACCCGGCTTGCATCGCGTCCACCCGCTGTTTCCAGCGGCTCGAGCGCGGCCTCGAAGACCTCGCCGATCTCGCTGACGAAGCGAAACTCGAGCTTCGCGCGCAGGTGCTCGGGGATCTCGTCGGTGTCGGGCTCGTTGAGCTCGGGGGCGATGACGGTGGTGATGCCGTTGCGCTGGGCGGCGAGCGCCTTGTCCTTCAGCCCGCCGATCGGCAGGACCTGCCCGGTGAGCGTCATCTCGCCCGTCATCGCGAGGTCCGGGCGTACGTGGCGGCCGGTCAGCAGCGACAGCAGCGCCGTCGCCATCGTGATGCCGGCGCTCGGCCCGTCCTTGGGGATCGCGCCGGCCGGGACGTGAATGTGAATGTCGTGCGTCCGAAACCAGTCCGACGGCAGGTTCGGCGCGAGCTCGCGCAGGTGGCTGCGTACGTAGGACAGCGCCGCGGCCGCAGACTCCTTCATGACGTCGCCGAGCTGGCCGGTGATCTGCAGCTCGCCCTCGCCGTCGAAGGCCTGGGCCTCGATGAACAGCACGTCGCCACCGACCGGCGTGTAGGCCAGCCCGGTGGCGACACCGGGAACGCGCGTGCGCCGGCGCGCCTCGGCGTGGTAGCGCTTGCGGCCCAGCAGCTCGCGGGCGCGCGCCTCGCCGATCGAGCCCTTCGGCGTCTCGCCCTCGGCGACGCCGCGGGCGACCTTGCGCGCGATCGCCCCGATCTGGCGCTCGAGCTCGCGCACGCCGGCCTCGCGCGTGTAGTCGGCGATCACCGCGCGTAGCGCGGCGTCGGTGATCCGCAGCTGGCTCTTCTTCAGGCCGTTGCGCTCGGCCTGGCGCGGGACGAGGTAGCGCTTCGCGATCTGCAGCTTCTCGTCGGCGGTGTAGCCGGCGATCTCGATGATCTCCATGCGGTCGCGCAGCGGGCCGGGGATCGTGTCCAGCGCGTTCGCCGTGGTGATGAACATCACCTTCGAGAGGTCGAACGGCAGGTCGAGGTAGTGGTCGCGGAAGTTCTCGTTCTGCTCGGGATCGAGCACTTCGAGCATCGCGCTGGCCGGGTCGCCGCGGAAGTCCGAGCCCATCTTGTCGATCTCGTCGATCATGAACAGCGGGTTGTTGGAGCCCGCGTCGCGCAGCGCGCGGATGATCGTGCCGGGCATCGCGCCGATGTACGTGCGCCGATGGCCGCGGATCTCGGCCTCGTCGCGCACGCCGCCGGCGCTGATGCGCTCGAACTCGCGCTCGAGCGCGCGGGCAATCGACTTGCCCAGCGACGTCTTGCCGACGCCGGGCGGGCCGACGAAGCTGAGGATCGTCCCGCGCGAGACCGCTTGATCGCCGACGAGCTTGCGCACGGCGAGGAACTCGAGGATGCGGTCCTTGACCTTCTCCAGGCCGTAGTGGTCCTCGTCGAGGACCTTGCGGGCGTGCGCGAGGTCGAGGTTGTCCTGCGTCGACGTGTTCCACGGCAGCGAGGCGATCCACTCCAGGTACGTGCGGATGACGCCGTGCTCGGCCGCCGCCGGGGGCAGGTTCTCCAGCCGGCCGAGCTCGCGGTCGGCCTGCTTGCGCACGTCCCCGGGCAGGTCGAGCGCCGCGAGCTGCTCGCGCAGCTCGTTGGCCTCCGCGGCGGACTCGTCGAACTCGCCGAGCTCCTCCTGGATCGCCTTCAGCTGCTGGCGCAGGATGAACTCGCGCTGCGTGCGGTCCATGTCGGACTGGACCTGGTTCTGGATCTCCGAGCCGATCGAGATGACCTCGAGCTCGCGCGCGAGCGCCTCGGTCAGGCGGCGCAGGCGCTTGGCCACGTTGGGCTCCTCGAGCAGCGCCTGCTTGTCCTCGGTCGGCAACCGCAGCGAGCCGGAGATGATGTGGCTCAGCGCGCCCGGCTCCTCGACGTTGGCGACCGCGATCTGCAGCTCCTCGGGCAGGTAGGGGACGGCCTCGACGATCTGGGAGAACGTCTGCTGGACGTTGCGCATGAGCGCCGTCAGCTCGGGCGACTCCTCGACGACGTCGGGCCGCTCGGAGATCTCGGCGACTAGGTAGGGCTGCCCCTGTCGCCAGCGGTCGACCTTGACCCGCTGGCCGCCCTGGACGAGCACGCGCAGCGTCCCGTCGGGCACCTTGAGCATGCGTGCGATGACGCCGACGACGCCGACGTCGTAGAGCTCGTCCGGGCCCGGCTCCTCCAGCTCGGGCTGGCGGCTGGCGACCATCACGAGCATCCGGTTGCCGGCGAGCACGTCGTTGACGAGCTGGATCGAGCGCTCCTGGCCGATCGCCAGCGGCGTGAGCGTCTCGGGGAACGGAACCGTCTCGCGCAGCGGCAGCACCGGCAGCGTCTCGGGCACGGGCTGGCTCATCCCGACCTCGATCTCGCGCGCGGCGTTGCCGTCGCTGACGATGTCGATCATGTCTCCTCGACGATGTCCTGGGACCCGCCGCGCTCGATCGGCACGCTGCGGGTGTGCGATTGGGGGTCGGCGAGCGGCAGCTCCACGCGCAGGATGCCGTCCTGGTAGGTCGCCCGCGCCTGCTCGGCGATGACCTCGGCGCCGAGCTCGATCGTACGCCGGAACGGCCCATGCTCGATCTCGAGCTGCTGGTAGACACGCGCCTCAGCGTCGGCCTCGCGGCGGTGCCCGGTGAGCGTCAGCGCGCGGCCCTGGATCTCCAGTCCGAGGTCGCCGGCGTCGATCCCGGCGAGCTCGGCGTGCACGACCGCGCGCGGTGGCTCGTCGGCGTAGAACACGTCGACGGCGGGGCTGAAGCCGGTGCGCCGCGAGGTGAGGCCGACGCTGCCGAAGACGTCGCCGAAGAGCTCGTCCATCTCCCGGCGCATCCGCTCGAAGTTCGCGAAGAGATCGCGCTCACGGGCCATGAGGGCGCAGCGTACCCACTGCGCGCGAGCGCGCTCGGCAAATCAGACGTCGTAGACGGCGCCCGCGCGGGCGAGCTCGACCGGCCCGTCGAATCCGCGCCGCGCCTCGGCGAGCGCGTGATCGACGTCGCGCTCGTCGGAGATGTGGGTGAGCACGAGTTGCCTGGCGCCGCAGCGGGCAGCGTGCTCGCCCGCCTCGGCGGCGGTCAGGTGCCCGCGCGCGCCGTCCTCCTCGGGCTCGGAAAGCGTCGCCTCGAGGAACAGCAGATCGGTGCCGGCGGCGAAGTCGTCGAGCGCGTCGGTCGGGCCGTGGTCGGCGCCGAAGGTGAAGCGCCCGCCGCTGGGTGCGCGCACCTCGACGGCGTTGGCGGGCACGTAGTGCGGGACCGGCTGAAACCGCAGATCCAGCGACCCGACGCGGGCGGGCCGGCCCAGGTCGTACTCGACGATCGCGAAGGCGCCGTCGAGCAGGTGCGGCTGCCCGCCGGCGACGGTCAGCGTGTTGAGGAGCTTCGTCGCCCCGCCCGGGACGAGCAGCTGCGGGCTCGTTGTGCCGAGATCGCTGCCCCGGCCGCCGTGGCCGCGCGGACCGTAGGTGAGCGCGCACGCGTAGGGCACGAGGTCGAAGAAGTGATCGGGGTGCATGTGCGTGATCACCACGCCGTCGACGTCGGTGTAGTCACACACGCCGCGCAGCTTGGAGAACACGCCGCTGCCGCAGTCCACGAGCAGTCGCGTGTCGTCGTCCTCGACGAGATAGCCGCTGCAGGCTCCGTCGACGTCCTGCCATGCGGGTGACTTTCCCAGCACCGTGACCCTCACCGGTGAGACTCTATGGGTCCCCGTTCAGCGAGCGTGCAGCGTGGCCTGCTCCTGCGCGCTGGGAAACGCCCAGGCGGCCTGCGTGCGGCGCTCCTGGCGAAAGGCGAAGCGCAGCTGCTGCGGCGGCCGCAGCCCCTCGGGGCTGTAGGGCCGGAAGGTCGGGCACGGCTCGTCGACTTGGAGTGCGCAGAGCAGGTTGCGTGCGAAGAAGCAGTCCTCGCATGCTGCCTTCTTCGTCGTCGTCCGCGTCTTGACCATTCGTTCCAGCACCCTTCGTCGCACACCCGAATCGAGTGCCATCACAGCACGCGCCGAGGGCCCGCATCAAGGGTCTGAAACGGCCGTTCCCGCTCGTATGGGGTTTTTGGATTGGGCCAGCCCGCAAATGCCGGACGAAACCATGGCCTTCCCCGGTACAGGGCGCGGGCAAGCAGATTTCGCCCCTCTCCGTCGTGCTGGTTCGCGCTCTTTCGGGGAAACCTTCACGTGCCATGGCCACCGACCGCCACGACACGATCGTTATCGGCGCCGGCATCCTCGGCCTCGCCGTCGCACGTGCGCTCCTGGCGCGACGCCCGGGCGAGCGCGTGCTCGTCGTCGAGCGCGAGGCCGTGCCCGCCGCGCACCAGAGCAGCCACAACTCCGGCGTCGTTCACGGCGGGATCTACTACGCCCCGGGGTCGCTGAAGGCGAGGCTGTGCGTCGAGGGGGCGGCTCGCCTGTACGCCTACTGCGAGGCCAATGCGATCGAGGTACGCCGGGTCGGCAAGCTGATCGTCGCCCTGACCCCCGATGAGCTGCCCGCGCTCGACGAGCTCGCGCGGCGCGCGCACGCCAACGGCGTGCCCGGCGTCAGGCGCCTCGACGCCGAGGGCCTGCGCGCCGTCGAGCCGCACGCGGCCGGCATCGCCGCACTGCACTCGCCCGCCACCGGCATCGTCGACTTCGCCGCCGTCTGCCACCGGCTCGCCGCCGACGTGGCCGCCGCGGGCGGCGAGCTGCGCTGCGAATGGCCGGTCAGCGCCGTCACCACGACGGCAAGCGACATCCGCCTGCGGAGCACGCCCGGCGACGAGGCCCATGCCACGCGCGCCGTCTTCTGTGCCGGCCTCTGGTCCGACCGCCTCGCCGTCCTCGCCGGCGCCGACCCGGACCCCCGCATCGTCCCCTTCCGCGGCGCCTACCTCCAGCTGCGCCCCGAGCGACAGCACCTCGTCCGCGGCCTCGTCTACCCCGTCCCCGATCCCCGCCTCCCCTTCCTCGGCATCCACCTCACGCCCACGATCAGCGGCACCGTCCTCGCCGGCCCCTCGGCCCTGCTCGCCGGCGCGCGCGACGGCTACGGTCTCAGCAGCCTGAACCTCGAGGACCTCCGCGACAGCCTCGCCTGGCCCGGCACCTGGCGCATGGCCCGCCGCTGGTGGCGCACCGGCCTCGACGAAGCGCGCCTCGCCGCGAGCCACACCGCCTTCGCCGCCGCCGCCGCCCGTCACGTCCCCGCCATCGAGCCCGAAGACCTCCTCCCGGGCCCGGCGGGCGTCCGCGCGCAAGCCGTCAGCCGCGACGGCCGCCTCGTCGACGACTTCCTGCTCTCGCGAACGCCGCGCGCCATCCACGTCCGCAACGCCCCCTCCCCCGCCGCCACCTCAGCCCTCTCCCTCGCGGCCCTCATCGCAGACCACGCCGACGTGCCATCCGTTTAGCCGGCCCGGCGATGGGCGACCATGACCTCCCCATGCGGATCCTCCTGACAGGCGTCAGCGGCTCGATCGGAGCCGCTCTGGCGCCTTCCCTGCTCGACGCCGGCCACGACCTGCGGGGCTTCGGCCGCAATCCGGCCGGGGTCCCGGCCGGCCTCGACTTCGTCCAAGGCGACGCGATCAGCGGCGCGGGTCTCGACGAGGCCCTGGACGGCATCGACGTCGCGTACTTCCTCATTCACTCGATGGAGGGCGACAACCGCGGCACCTTCGAGGATCACGAGCGTGCGAGCGCCGAGAACTTCGTGACGGCCGCTCGCCGCGCCGGCGTGCGCCGCGTCATCTACCTCGGCGGCCTGGTCGCGCAGGACCGGCCGCCCTCGCGTCACCTGCGCAGCCGCCTGGAGGTCGAGCAGATCCTGCTGGCCGGGTTGCCGGAGGCGGTGGCGCTGCGGGCCTCGATCGTGATCGGCGCGCGCTCGCGCTCCTTTCGCTTCCTGGTCCACCTCGTCGAGCGAATGCAGATCCTCACCCTGCCGGCGTGGCGCGAGCACCGCACGCAGCCGATCGACGCGCGCGACGTCGGCGCGTTCCTGCTCGCCGCGGCGACGACGCGGCAGGCGAAGGGCGGGTTGTCACTGGATATCGCGGGCCCCGACGTACTGACCTACGGACAGATGATCGAGCGCATCGCCGACCTCATGCTCGTGCGCCGCCGTTCGCTGTGCTTCGGGCGCAACGCGACGCCGGTGGTCGCGCCGATCGCCGCCGCGATCGCCGGGGAGGACACCGGCTTCATCGCCCCGCTGATGGAGAGCCTCGCCGGCGATCTGCTGCCGCGCGACGATCGCGCGGCCGATCTGCTGGGGGTGCGCCCGCACCGCTTCGACCGCGCCGTCGAACGAGCGCTGCGCGAGTGGGAGTCAGCCGAGCCGCTGGCGGCGCGATGACGGCCGTGCCGCGTCCCGCGGGGACCCACTAGGTTCTCTGCCCCATGTCTGTCGTGGTCGCCAGCATCGATATAGACGCGCCCCTGCAAGAGGTCTGGGACACGATCATGAACGCCGGACGCATGGGCGAATGGGTGACGATCGTCGATCGCATCCATCACGTCGATCCGGGTCCGCTCAGGCCCGGCTTCCGGATGAGCCAGACGCTGCATCTGCGCGGCATGCCCTTTCGCGTGCAGTGGACGCTCGAGGAGCTCGACGCCCCGCGGTACGCGCGCTGGGAGGGCAGCGGGCCGGCGCGCGCGAAAGCGATTACCGAGAATCGTCTGACGGAGCGCGACGGGCGCACCCATTTCAACTACCGCAACGAGTTTCGCACGCCGTTCGGTCCGCTCGGCGCCGCCGCATCGCGGTTCATCGTGGGCGGCATACCGGAGAAGGAGGCAAACGCCTCCCTGCGGCGCCTGCGCGATCTGCTCGAACGGCGCTAGAAAAACGGCTACGTACTCGCCCGACCGGCCGATGGTCTAGGCTCTGTGACGGTAATTGTCACTATGCCTGAACGGGGAAACGTACATGGCAGACTTTCTTGACGAGAAGCGAAGCGAGATCAGGGCCCGGCTGAAGGAGCTCAAGCCGCTGGTCGACGAGTATCAGCGCCTGGAGGCCGCCGCGGCGGCACTCGACGGCGTTCCGACGAACGCCGGTGGCAGCACGGCCGCGTCCGCATCGCCCGTCACACGTCGCGCTCGCGCGCAGTCCGCGCCCAAGCGTGCCAAGAGCAACGGCAGCGGCGGCGGCCGTCGCGGGCGGCCCAAGGGCACGGGTACCCGCGGCGCCGAGGCGCTCGCGCTCGTCCGCTCCAAGCCCGGGATCACGATTCCCGAGATCGCCGAGCAGATGGGCATCAAGCAGAACTACCTCTACCGGGTCCTGCCCGGCCTGGCCGACGACGGACTCGTCAAGAAGGACGGCCGCGGCTGGCATCCCAAGGAGACCGCGTAGGCCTGGCTCCACCGAAGATCGTGGATTGCTCGGCGTTGGGAGCCGTCGCGAGATTCGGTGGTCCAGGGTAAGGGCTCGCGAGCAAGTAACTGCGAGGGTTTGGGTGCCGGATCGTGGATGCCAGAGGCCGCGCGCGAGCGCAGGCGGGCGCCAGCCCGTTGAGCATCGCGAGTGGCCTCTGGCGCCGCGAGACGGTGACCAAACACCGCAGTTACTTGCTCGCGCGCCCTAAGTCTCACGCGCAATGCATGAGCGGCAGGGCGCTTGGTAGATGCCCCGGTCACGCATGTGTTATGCGCTACAAGCCGACACTCGCTCCCATGAGGTCAGCCACAGGCGAGAGCCCGGGCTGACCTCGAGGGACCGGGGGTCGTGTCAGCTGCGGCTCAGATGAACCCGAGCTTGCGCACGGCGTCGCGCTCGTCGGTCAGCTCCTTGACCGTGGCATCGATCTTGCTGCGCGCGAAGTCGCCGATCTCGAGGCCCTGCTCGATCTCGTAGCCGCCGCCCGCGCAGCGCACCGGGAAGCTCGAGATGATGCCTTCCGCGACGCCGTAGGAGCCGTCCGAGGCAACCGCCATCGAGCGCAGCCCGTCGGCGCCGGCGACCCAGTCGCGCACGTGATCGATCGCGGCGTTCGCCGCCGACGCCGCCGACGACGCGCCGCGCGCCTCGATGACCTCGGCCCCGCGCTTGCCGACGCGCGAGATGTACTCGTTCTCGTACCAGTCCATGTCGACCTGGTCGGCGGCGGGCTCGCCGTCGACTGTCGCGTTGAACAGGTCGGGGAACATCGACGGCGAGTGGTTACCCCAGACGACGAGGTCGTTGACGTCGGCGACGCTCACGCCGAGCTTCTGGGCCAGCAGCGCGACCGCGCGGTTCTCGTCCAGGCGCGTCATCGCCGTGATCCGCTCGGCCGGGATGTCGGGCGCGTTGGCGGCGAGGATGAGCGCGTTCGTGTTGGCCGGGTTGCCGACGACGAGCACCTTGACGTCAGCGGCCGCCGCCGAGTTGAGCGCCTCGCCCTGCGGCTTGAAGATCGCGCCGTTGGCCTCGAGCAGGTCGGCGCGCTCCATGCCCTTCGAACGCGGCCGCGCGCCGACGAGCAACGCGATGTTCGCCCCGTCGAAGGCCTGTGCCGGATCGTCGTAGATGTCGGCCGAGGCCAGCAGCGGAAACGCGCAGTCGGTCAGCTCGAGCGTCGTGCCCTCGGCGGCCTTGACCGCCTGTGGGATCTCGAGCAGCCTCAGCGCAATCGGGGTATCCGGCCCCAGGAGTTGGCCCGACGCGATGCGAAACAGCAGCGCGTAGCCGATCTGTCCGGCCGCGCCGGTGACCGCGACCTTCACTGGGGTGTTCGTCATGCACTCATCTCCTCGATCACGGCGTCGGCGAACTCGCTGGTGCCGACGGCGGTGGGGTCTGTACGGCTGGGCTTCAGATCGTATGTGACCTTGTCGCCCTTGCGGATGACCGCGGCGATCGCGTTCTCCAGCGCGCGCGCCGCGGCGGTCTCCTTCAGGTGGTCGAGCATGTAGACGCCCGACAGCATGAGCGCCGTCGGGTTCATCCGGTTCCTGCCCGCGTAGGTCGGCGACGAACCGTGCGTCGCCTCGAACACGGCGGCCTGCGTGCCGATGTTCGCCCCGCCCGCCACCCCCAGGCCGCCGATCATCGCGGCGCACAGGTCCGAGACGATGTCGCCGTAGAGGTTGGGTAGGACGATGACGTCGTGGTCCTCCGGATAGGTGATCAGCTGGTTGCAGAGGTTGTCGATGATGCAGTCCGCGAACTCGATCGCCGGGTAGTCCGCGGCGACCTCGCGCGCGACCTCGAGGAACAGGCCGTCGGAGAACTTCATGATGTTGGCCTTGTGCGCGGCGACGACCTTCCTGTGACCGTGGGTCACCGCGTAGTCGAACGCGTAACGCACGATCCGTTCGGAGCCGAAGACGCTGATCGGCTTGATCGAGATGCCGGCGTCGTCGCGAACCGCGGAGCCCAGCTCGGCGAGCGTCTGGCGTAGCGCGGCGCTCTCGGCCGTCCCGCGCTCGAACTCGATGCCGGCGTAGAGGTCCTCGGTGTTCTCGCGCACGATGACGAGATCTGTCTGCGGAAAGCGGGTGCGCACGCCCTCGAGCGCTTTGCACGGCCGGATGCACGCGTAGAGGTCGAGCTCCCTGCGCAGCAGCACGTTGATCGAGCGAAAGCCCGAGCCGACCGGCGTCGTCGTCGGACCCTTGATGCCGACGCCGGTGCGCTTGAGCGACGCCAGCGTCGCCTCTGGGAAGGGGTTGCCGTGCCTGGAGTACTCGTCTATGCCGGCCTCGTGGCGGTCCCAGTTGAAGTCGACGCCGGTGGCCTCGAGCACGCGCCGGGTGGCCTCGGTGAGCTCGGGACCGGTGCCGTCGCCGGGGATGAAGGTCACGTCGTGCGCCATGGCTGCCTCTCGGGGGGATGTGCGTCCGCGGTCGGTAGCTCTCGACCCTAG
>JBBSMC010000058.1:0-18212 GCA_038233375.1 Solirubrobacterales bacterium | reverse complement strand
CGGGCTCACCTGAGTTGTAGCGTGCTGCGCGTGCGCATCGCGACGTGGAACGTCAACTCGGCCAAGCAGCGCATGCCGCGGTTGCTGGCCTGGCTGGACGAGCGCCGACCGGACGTCGTGTGCCTGCAGGAGACCAAGCTCGCCGACGACGCCTTCGCCGCGTTGCTCGGCGAGGAGCTGGCGGGTCGTGGCTACGCCGTGGCGGCGCACGGGGAGGCGACCTGGAACGGCGTGGCGATCCTCTCTCGCGCCGGGCTCGACGACGTCGTCGCGGGCATCCCCGGTGCCCCGGGGTTCCCGCATCCGGAGGCGCGCGCCGTGTCGGCCACCTGTGGCGGGAGCCGGGTGACCTCGGTCTATGTGCCGAACGGGCGCACGCCCGACTCCGAGCACTACCGCTACAAGCTCGCGTGGCTCGCCTCGCTGCGAGAGATGGTGGCCGCCGACCCGGAGGGGAGCATCGTCTGCGGCGACGTGAACATCGCGCCGACCGACGCCGACGTCTTCGACCCCGACGCCTACGTCGGCCAGACCCACGTGACGGCGCCCGAGCGCGCCGCGCTCGCCGAGCTGCAGGCGCTCGGCCTGCGCGACGTCGTCCGCGACCGCTGGCCCGATCACGAGCGCCTGTTCACCTACTGGGACTACCGCGCGGGCATGTTCCACCAGGACTGCGGGATGCGCATCGACCTCGTCCTGGCCGGCGGGCCGATCGCGCAGCGCGTGCGCGCCGCATGGGTCGACCGGCACGCCCGCAAGGGCAAGGGGCCGAGCGATCACGCGCCGGTGATCGTCGATCTCGACGAGGCCCCGGACGGCGACATCGGGCCGGTCGTGCCGCCGCCCTCCGCTCCGCGGGCCAAACGCGGCGCGAAGCGGCTGCCGCAGGCGCCGTGAGCGCGGCCAGCGCGCTCCGCGCCCGGGGCTACGGCTTGCGATCGCGATCGCGCGAGGGCTGCACGCGCTTGGGCTCTCCCGGCATCTTCGGATAATCCGGCGGATAGGGCATGTCGCCCCGGCCCTCCGCCTCGTCGCGCTCGTAGAGGTCCAGCAGCGGCTGCAGGGAATGAGCGACGTCGTCGATCGCGGCGTGGCGATCGCCGATCTCCTCGAAGCGCGCGGGCATCGTGGCGACGGTGAAGTCCTCGGGAGCGACGTCGGCGAGCTCGTCCCAGGTGACGGGGGCGGAGACGGGCGCGCCGGGCCTGGGTCGCACGCTGTAGGCGGAGGCGATCGTGCGGTCGCGTGCGTTCTGGTTGTAGTCGACGAAGATCCGCTCGCCGCGCTCCTCCTTCCACCAGTTCGTCGTCACCTGGCTGGGCAGGCGCCGCTCGAGCTCGCGGCCGAAGGCGATGGCGGCGTGGCGGACGTCGGTGAACGACCAGCGCGGCTCGATCCGGACGTAGATATGGATCCCTCGGCCGCCGGAGGTCTTGGGAAACCCGACGTAACCCACGTCGCCGAGCAGCACGCGCGCCTCGGCGGCGACGCGCTGGGCGTCGGCGAAGTCCGTGCCGGGCTGCGGGTCGAGGTCGAGGCGCAGCTCGTCCGGATGGTCGACGTCATCGCTGCGGACCGGCCACGGGTGGAAGGTGATCGTGCCCATCTGCGCGGCCCATGCGACGACGGCGAGCTCGGTGGGGCATATCTCATCGGCGTGGCGACCCGAGGGGAACTCGATCCGCGCGGTCTGCACGTACTCCGGCGCCCCGCGCGGGATCCGCTTCTGAAAGAACGCGTCGCCGCCTCCCTTCTCGCGCGTCGACAGGACGATGCCCGGGTGCACCCCCTTCGGCCAGCGCTCGAGCGTCGTCGGCCGCCGCGTGAGCGCGCGCATGATCCCGTCGTCGACCGCGAGGTAGTACCTGACGACGTCGAGCTTGGTGATCGCGGGCGTGCGCTCCGTGGCCGGGAAGATCACGCGGTCGGGACTGGAAACGCGCACGTCCCGGTCACCGGCTTGGACGACGGTCGCATCGGACGCAGCCATGCCGGGAGTTCTACCTGCTGCTGCGCGGGGTCGGGCTGCGCAGGCGCCGCTCCCAGAGCGCGGCGGGGGATCGGTCGTCGCGAGCGCGGCCATCTGTCGGGCGCAACGGCATGCACCGGTAGCGTTCGACGCATGTCACAACGCCTCGGGACCGATCGGACGAACGCGCTGCTGCTCGTCGTGGCCATGGTCGGCCTGATGTGGCTGCTCGAGATAGTGGACATCGCCGCCGACCACCGGCTCGACAACTACGGCATCCATCCGCGCGACGTCGACGGCTTGGCGGAGATCTTCGCGGCGCCGTTCCTGCACGCCGGCTTCGGACATCTGATCTCCAACACCGTGCCGTTCCTGGCGATGGGAGCGACGATCGCGCTGGGTGGTTTGGCGAGGGTGGCGCTCGTCACGCTGATCGTGGCGGTGATCAGCGGCTTTGGCACGTGGGTCATCGCCGCCTCCAACTCGATCCACCTCGGGGCCAGCGGGGTCGTGTTCGGCTACGCCTCGTACCTGGTGTCGCGGGGAATCTTCTCGCGGCGCCTGTCGGAGCTGGCGATCGGCGTCGTGGTGGTCGCGATCTGGGGCATCGGCCTGCTGCAGGGGCTGCTGCCGCAGGAGCGGATCTCCTGGCAGGCGCATCTGTTCGGGGCTGTGGGTGGCGTGGTGGCGGCGTCGGTGCTGGCGGGCCGGCGGGAGGCGAAGCCGGCCTCGGCGTAGGGGCGCGGGGCTCGTGCGGGTGTCGTGCTCTGTGGCTGGCCGGCGGACGCCGGGCAGGAACCCGCATCTCCGAGAGCGTGGATCGCCGTGGGTGAGGAGGATCTCGTTCCGGGGTCGGCGTGCGCCTGGTCGAGTCATGCGCGTCTTCCCGAGGCGAGGCCTGGTCGTCTTATGCATGTACGACATGCATAAGGCGACCAGCCTGGACGTGAGCCCCGGACTGAAACTTCTCACCCGACCGAACCGACCGTCTCGGCGATGCCGTTCAGACGCCGGCGCACCCCGCCGACGCATCGCGAGGCAAACCTGACGTGTCGGTCTGTTCTTGTGGTGCATGAACAACCCGACGCCCCGAAGGGCGGGCCGCGCTCAGGCGCCGACGGCGACGCGGCGCGGCTCGCAGAGCGCGCCGACGTCGGGGGCGCGCTCGAGCACCTTGGGCAGGCGCACGACGGCGAGGGCGCCGAGCAGCGCGGGCAGGCCGAGCTGGAAGGCGCGGTAGGCGAGCACGGCGGCGGCGGCCGCGCCCAGCGGCGTGCCGTAGAGCACGAGCGCTGCGATCAGGCCGCCGTCGGCGCCGCCGACGCCGCCGGGCAGGGGGATCAGGCCGCCGAGCTGGCCGACGACGTAGGCCAGCGCGAGCACGCCGATCGAGGGCATCGCGCCGATCGCGGTGAAGGCCGCGCCCAGGGCGAGCAGATCGAAGGCCATGAAGCCGATCGCGCCGGTGAGGATCAGCGGGTGGCCGGCGCGGGCGAGCCGCACGGCGTCGCGGATCCCGGCGCTGAGCGCGGCGAGCACGCGGCCCAGGCGACCCTCGCGGGGGCGGGTGAAGAGGCGCGGCAGCGCGAGCACCAGGCCGATGACGACCGCCGCGGCGAGCGCCGGGCCGGCGGTCCACAGCAGCGCGCCCCCGCCGATCGCCAGCGCCAGGCCGGCGATGACCGCGGTGAAGAAGTTCACCGAGCTCGTCAGGACGTAGAAGGCGACGGTGCGGCGCGCGAGGCGCTCGGTCGGCATGCCCGCCCGCTTCAAGGCCCATGCGGCCACGGCCAGGCCTCCGGCACCGCCGGAGGGCAGCAGGACGTTCGTGCCCTGCGCGGCCATGCCGACCTCATAGCTCATGCGCCACGGCAGGCGATGGCAGAAGACGCCGCGGAAGGCGGCGATGAACGCCAAGCAGGAGAGCATCTGCAGCGCGGCCGCGGCCGCCAGCCAGCCGGGGGAGGCGTCGGCGAGGCGGTCGCGGACGTCGCCCAACCCGGGCAGCGAGCTGACGGCGACGACAAGAGCGGCGATCACGCCTGCGACGAGCGCAAGGCGCATCGCGAGCCGGCGGCGGTCAGGGAGGAGGGCGACCGCCGCCGGCTCGTCAGATGCGTACGCGGGCACGGGGAGGGGTCCCGTTGTGTGCAACAGGCTGGACTAGCCGCAACTGAAGGATCCGGAAGAGCTCGCCGTGACCGACCCGAGGAAGGGTCGTCGTCCCCTCGGCGTAGCTGGGATACGCGTTCGATTGCATGGTGCAAGCCTCCCAGCGCCTGTCCGGCACGGCGATGGGGGTGCCCGGTGTCTGACGGTGTGGTTAACCGCACCATCCTCACGGGCGCGACGACCAGAAGCTACGCGCCGAGATAGGTGAGCACGGCCAGTACGCGGCGATGCCCGTCGTCGGCCGCCGACAGGCCGAGCTTGCTGAAGATCGACGTCACGTGCTTCTCGATCGCGCGCTCGGTGACGACGAGGTCGCGGGCGATCGCGCCGTTGGAGCGACCTTGCGCCATCTGCCCGAGCACCTCGCGCTCGCGCGGCGTGAGGCGGTCCAGCGGATCGTCCGCGCTGCGGCGGCCGAGCAGCTGCGCGACGACCTCGGGATCGAGCACCGAGCCGCGGCCGGCGACGCGGCGCAGCGCATCGACGAACGCATCGATGTCGGCGACGCGGTCCTTGAGCAGGTAGCCGACACCCTCGGCACTGCCCTGCAGCAGCTCCAGCGCGTAGCCCTCGTCGATGAACTGCGAGAGCACCAAGACGCCGACCTCGGGCATCTCGCTGCGGATCTGCTGGGCGGCGCGCAAGCCCTCGTCGGTCTGCGTCGGCGGCATCCTGATGTCGGTGACGGCGACGTCGGGCTTATGCGCGCGAACCTTGCGCAGCAGGTCCTCGGCGTCGCCGGCCTGGCCGACGACCTCGAAGCCCGCGTCCTCGAGCAGGCGCGCAAGACCGGCCCGCAGGAGGACGGAATCGTCGGCGATCACGACACGCATGGGCGTAGCCTGCCAGCCCGGGCGGTCGAGCGTGGCGTCAGCCCCGCGAAGCGGCCAGCAGGCGGTCCAGCGCGGGGCCGCTGACGTCGTGCTTGGCGACGAATCCGCGCGCGCCGCTGCCGACCGCCCGAGCGGGATACAGCGGGTCGTCGGAGCTTGACGTGATCACGACGGCGCTGAAGCTGCAGCACGCCGCCAGCTCGCCGGCGACCGCGAAGCCGTCCATGTCGGGCAGGCGCACGTCGAGCAGCACGACCTCGGGCCGCAGCGCGGCGACGGCCTCGATGCCCCGGCGCCCGTCCGGCGCCTCACCGATGACCTCGTAGCCGTCGGCGGCGAGCAGGGCGCGGACGCCGGCTCGGAAGGCGGCGTGGTCGTCGATGATCAGAACGGTCCGAGACACGGTGTGAGTGTCGTCACACGGGGATGCCATCTCCATACGGGTCGCACCTGCCCGCGGTGGGGGCTAACCGAACCCTCTTTCGCCGGGCATCCCTATTCAGAGCGCGCAGGCGAGACAGATCCACCCATGGCGCGGGGACCGCCGGTACAGTTGGCGGCCCCGCGCGAAGGGGCGTTCTCGTGTTGCGACGGAGCCTCAGGACCCAGATCACGACGAAGGTGGTGGCGATCAGCGCCGCCGCCGCGGTCCTGCTCGGGGCCGCCCTCGTCGTGCTCATCGTCGCGGTGACGGGCCAGCGCGACGCGGCGCGCACTGCGTTTCGCTCGCAGGAGGCGCTGACCCTCGCCAACCAGCTCGAGAAGTCGCTGCTGTCGATCGAGAGCGGGCTGAACCGCTACGTCACGACGGAGGGAGAGCTGCGCTACCTGCGCTCGGCACGGCGTGAGCTCGCGGCCTACCCGGCGCGCACCAGGCGCCTCGTCAACCTCGTCTCCGACGACCCGGGCCAGCAGCAGCGCGTCCGCGAGATCACCGACAAGATCGACGACTACGACCAGTTCTGGGCGCAGGGGATCATCGAGATCGCGCGCGAGGACGGGTTCGCCAGCGCCCAGAGCCAGGTCAAGACCGACGGCGGGCGCTCCCAGCTGGATGAGATCCGCCGGCAGTTCGAGACGCTCTTCGATCGCGAGCGGTCGGTCATCCGCACCCGCGAGGACAGCGCCGAGCAGCTCTCGGCGCGCGCGATCGGCTTGGGCCTCGGCGGCCTGGGCCTCGTCCTGGCGATCGCGGCGGGGTTCACGCTCTACCTGCGGCGCTCGGTCCTGCGCCCGGTGCGCACCGTCGCCGACGCCACGGGCCGCCTGGCCGCCGGGGACCTCACGACGCGCGTGCCGGCCGAGCGCGAGGACGAGCTCGGCGAGCTCGCGCGCGGCTTCAACTCGATGGCCGACTCGCTCGAGCGCGGGCGTGACGAGCTCGAGCTCTCCAACACCGAGCTGACGCGCTCCAACGCGGAGCTCGAGCAGTTCGCCTCGGTCACGTCGCATGACCTGCAGGCGCCGCTGACGACGATCTCGATGTACACCGAGCTGCTCGAGCGCCGCCGCGGCAGCGGCGGCAACGGCGGCCACGGCTCGGGCGGCGAGCTCGACCTCGTCGACGGGATCCGCGACGCGACCCAGCAGGCGCGCGGGCTGATCCGCGACCTGCTCGAGTACTCGCGCGCCGGGCGCGGGCACCTCGCGCTCGAGGAGGTGCCGGCTGCGCTGGTGGTCGAGCAGGCGCTCGAGCTGCTGGCGGGCGCGATCGAGGAGAGCGGCGCGCAGGTGACGGTGGGCGAGCTGCCGGTCGTCCTCGCCGATCGCGGAAACCTCTGCCGCGTGTTTCAGAACCTCATCGGCAACTCGGTGAAGTTCAGCGGTGGTCACACTCCGCACGTGAGCATCACGGCCGAGCGCGAGGGCGAGCACTGGCGCTTCTCCGTGCGCGACGATGGCATCGGCATGGACCCCGAGCACGCCAAGCGCATCTTCGAGCCCTTCCAGCGCCTGCACGGGGAGGAGGACTACCCCGGCACCGGCATCGGCCTGGCCGTCTGCGAGCGCATCGTCGACCAGCTCGGCGGCCGCATCTGGGTCGCCAGCACCCCCGGCGAGGGCAGCGTCTTTCACTTCACGCTGCCGGCCGCCGCCAGCACGCGCACCGCGCCGCCGCCCGTCGGGGCGAGGGCCTAGGCGTGCGCCGCCCGAGCGCCCTGTTGGCGACGCTCGTCGTCGCGACCGTGGGACTGCTCGGTGGATGCGGCGGCTCCGACGACGACTCGCCGCCCGACGCCAGGACGACGCAGAGCGAGACGCCGATCCGGATCGGCTCGAAGAACTTCACCGAGCAGGAGATCCTCGGCGAGCTCTACGCCCAGGCGCTGCGCGCCAAGGGCTTCGAGGTCGTCCTCAAGCCCGACATCGGCAGCACGGAGATCATCCACCGCGCGCTGCGCCGCGGCGCCCTCGACATGTACCCCGAGTACATCGGGGTGCTGCTCTCGGAGGTCGCCGACGAGCGCCAGCGGCCGTCCACCTCGGACGCCGCCTACGCCGCCGCGCAGCGCTTCGAGAACGAGAGCGGCTTCACGCTGCTGGCCCAGACGCCGTTCGAGGACTCGAACGCGCTGGCCGTCAAGCCGAGCTTCGCCGAGCGCCACCGCCTGCGCACGATCGCCGACCTGCGCCGCCTGAAGGGCAGGGTGAAGATCGCCGCGCTGGCGGAGTTCGCGACGCGCTTCGAGGGGCTCGACGGGCTGAAGGAGGTCTACGGACTGCGCAACGTCGACGTCCTCGAGGTCAAGGGCGCCGAGCGCTACACGGCGCTGGACCGCGGCCGCGCCGACGTCGCCTCGGTCTTCACGACCGAGAGCCAGCTCGCGAGCGGCAACTACGTCCTGCTCGCAGACCCGCAGCGGCTGTTCGCCTCCGGCCATGTGGCGCCGATCGTCTCCGACGGTCTGCTCGAGGCGCACGGCAGTAGGCTGCGCACGGCGGTCGACGCCGTGACCCGCACGCTGACCACGTCGGCGATGCGCGAGATGAACGCCGCGGTCGTCGTGCAGAAGCGCGCGCCCGCCGCCGTCGCGACGAGCTTCCTGCGCGCCCGCGGACTGCTGTAGGCGCGGTCGCGCCGCACGCGCGGGCGCGCGGGTTCGCAGTCGATCATCTAGCCTGCCGAGCGATGGCCGCCACGATCCGCGTAGCTGTGTGCGACGACGCTCGGGCCGTGAAGTTCTTCCTGCGCCAGGTGCTGGAGGAGGAGGGCGACATCGAGGTGGTGTCGGCGACAAGCACAGGGGAGGAGGCGCTCGTGCAGCTCGCCGACTGCCGCGCCGACGTGCTGCTGCTGGACCTCGTCCTGCCCGACGTGCCCGAGCCGGCCATGCTCGTCGAACGGATCCGCACCGGCGCTCCCGACACGGCGATCGTGCTGATCTCCAACCTGCCGCCGTTCAGCCTCGAGAAGGAGGCGCAGCGGCTCGGGACCGACGGCTGGATGCCCAAGGCGGCCAAGCCCGCGCAGCTGCGCGAGGCCGTGCGCAACGCGATGACCGCCGCGCCGGAGTAGGCCCGTGAGGAACATCGGTATCTGGATCATCGCGGTCGCGTAAGGCGCTCCGTGATCGCGACACAGGCGCCAACATGGCGTCCTTGGCCAGAATGGCGTATATTTGATGCCATGGACCCAAGTTCCACCGATCTGTCGGTCACCGAAGCCCGCAACGCCTTCTCGGACGCCGTCAATCGCGCAGCCTTTGGCGGCGAGATCACCTACGTGACCCGCGGGCGCGGGCATCAGCGGGCAGCCGCGATCGTGCCCGCCGAGCTGGTTGAGCGCTACGAGGCGCTCCTCGACGCCGAAGATGGCCGCATCGCCCGGGAGCGCTTGGCCGACCTCGACGCCGGCCACACGAGCACCGTCTCCGCCAGCGAAGTGGAGCGGGCGCTCCGGGCGTGACCGGGTCGAGACGGTTCGCCGTCGAGTACGACCCAAAGGCCGTCAAGGAGCTCAAGAAGCTCGATCCGATCGCGCGCCGCATCGCCCGTGCCATCTCAGAACTCGGCGACGATCCACGACCACCTGGCGCCCGGCCCCTCACGGGCTTCCCCGAGCTCTGGCGGCTGCGCGTCGGCAACTACCGCGTGATCTACGCGATCCGCAACGCCGAGCTGCTCGTACTTGCCCTGCGGATCGCACACCGCAGCACCGTCTACCGCGATCTCTGAGCCTCTCCGGCCCGGGTCGCATGGAGGACGCTCAGTGAGACGACTGTTCATAGCTCGCCGGCCCGCGCGCGGGCGGCCTGACGGACCAGGTGGTCGCGCTCGTCGACTTCCGTGGCCCGACGGGCGGTATTCGCGTACGCCGCGCCGGCGGCGGGCAGATCGCCGTCGAGCTCGTGCAGGTGGCCGCGGACAGCCGTACCAGCCTGCGGCCAGGTCGCTGGTTTCGGGGAGCGGGCCGTCGGTGGTGACGGGCGCCGCGTCAGGGCCGCCGTAGCGCACCCAGTGCGCGCCGGCGTGAGCTTCTCTACATGCAATCACTCATCTACCGATGTTCCTCATGGGCCGAGTAGCGCTCGCAACCGACGCCGAGTTCTACTCGGCCCCCAGACCAGCGGGGGGTTTCGGGCCGTCGCCTCCGCTCAGCTCGGGGCGTCGCAAGTCAGCCCGAGGCGGTGCGCGGCGCCCGTCATGCGCTCGTCGTAGGTCACGAGCGCGTCGAGGTCGTCGCCCAGCGTCATGGCGGATGCGAGATGGATGGCGTCCAGGCTCCGCAGCCCGTCGGCGTTCAGCAACGCCGCGGCGTCCAGCAGACCGTCGTCGAGCGCGAGCAGCCGGACGGGGCTGATCAGCTTCGCGGCACGCTCGAGCGCCTCGGGACCATGCCTGCGCACCGCACGCGGAACCTCGACACGGACGAGAGCACTGGCGACCCGAAGCGGTCGCGTGCGCAGGTACGCGGTCAGCGCCTCGCTCTCCGCCTCTCGAACGACGAGCTTGACCAGCGCCGAGGAGTCCAGATAGACGGCCCGGTCAGCGGCCATGCTCGCGGTCGTCGGCCAGAGCTTGCGACGCGGGCGCCACGCCGCTGAGTGGTGGCAGCGGCGGCCCCAGCTCGAGCAGGTCACCCCGGCTCGGAGCAAGGCGGCCTTCGGCGGAAAGCCGGTCGATCGTCGACGACGTGGGTATCGGGACCAGCAACGCGAGCGGCCGACCGCGATCGGTCACCTCGATGGTCTCTCCGCGTTCCACATCACGCAGGTAGCGACTGGCCTGCTGGCGCAGCTCTCGGACTCCAATCGACCGCATTGTGCTAGCTATAGCACAATTGGGGATCCAGTCAGCGCTCGGCGACCGCCACGTGGCGGTCGGGCCCGACCGTCAGCGAACGGCGGCCGTCGAGCAGCTCGAGCAGCTCGTCGCCGACGACCTCGCGACGCCAGCCCCGCAGCGTGCGGACGTCCGGCGGGGGCTTGCCATCGCGCATCGCGAGGACGATGCGCTGCAGGTCGGCGCGGGCGGCGATCAGCTCGTAGGCGAGCTCCTCCTCCAGCGCGCGCGTGCGCACGAGCGCCTCGGCCAGCGCGATGACCGGCGCGTCGAGCGCGTCGGGCTGGGAGGGCCGCTCGCCCTCGATCGGGATCGGCGGGCGGCTGCGCCCGCGCTGCACCGCCTCGAGGATCGCGCGGCCGCGGCGGCGCATCGTCGACTCGTTGATCCCGCGGATCTGCTCGAGCTGGGCCATCCCGCCCGGGCGGCGCTTGGCGACCTCGACCAGCCCGGCGTCGGACAGCACGGACGGGATCGGGCGGTCCTGCGCGCGGGCGGTCTCCTCGCGCCAGACGACGAGCTCGCGGGCGATCGCGCGCAGCTTGGGATCGAGCGAGTTCACGCGCGGCAGCCGCGCGAAGATGGCGTCCGGGTCCCGCTCGTCGGTGACGCCGGCCAGCGCGACGCACTCCTCGCGCGCCCAATCCAGGCGCACGCGGGCCTTCAGCCGGTCCTGCAGCTCGGTCGTCGCCTGCAGGATGTGGCGCACGTCGTCGCGGGCATAGTCGATCTGCTCGGCGCTGAGCGGTCGCGCGTCCCAGCGCGTGAAGCTCGCGCTCTTCTGCAGCCGCACGCCGAGCAGCTCGTACAGCAGCGGCTCGTAGCCGAGCTGGGCGCGCAGGCCCGCGAAGCCGGCGGCGAGCTGCGTGTCGAAGAGGTTCGTGATGTCCGTCCGGCAGACGCGCCGCAGCAGCGCGACGTCCTGCCGGCCGGCGTGCATGACAATCTCGACGTCCGGATCGGCCAGTACAGCGGCCAGCGGCGTGAGGTCGAGCGACTCGTCGAGTGGGTCGAGCACCTCGATGCGCACGTCGCTGCCCGGGCCGTCGGTCTCGGCCGCGACCTGGATCAGGCACAGGAGCGTCTGGTAGCGCCCCTCGCCCATGAACTCCGTGTCGATCCCCAGCCGCCCCGAGGCGCGCGCGAGATCGGCCAGCGCCGCGACGTCGGCGCTGCTGCCGAGGTCGCTCAACGGTCGTCTTCGTCGCTCTCGGCGAGGTACAGCTGGCGCAGGAGCCAGACCGTGCACGCGCCGACGATGACGATCAGCGCAAAGCCGATACCCGTGATGCTCGGATTGAAGACGATCGCTATGACGGCGACGATCGCAAGCGCCCCGACGGCGATCGGGACGAAGAGCTGGTTCAGGTCCATAGTTAGAGCACCGTCGGTTCGGTTGGCAGTACGGATGGGTCGAAGCGGTGCAGGAGCTCGTCGAGCGTCGGCAGCTCGCGGGGGGCGGCGAGTCCGACCGAGCGGGCGAGGGCGGCGCGCACCTCGAGCGGCGACTGGCCGGCCGCGACACGCTCGGCAAGCGTCACGGCGCCGTGACGCTTGGCCAGCCGGGCGCCGTCGGCGCCCAGGACGAGCGGCACGTGGGCGTAGCGCGGGGTCGGCATCCCGAGACGCGCGGCGACGTGCAGCTGGCGCGGCGTGGTCTCGATCAGATCGGCTCCGCGCACGACCTCACCGACCCCCGCAGCTGTGTCGTCGACGACCACGGCGAGATTGTACGCCGGGACGCCGTCGTTGCGGCGAACCACGAGGTCGTCGACCGTCCCCTCGTAGGGGCCGAGCAGCCGGTCGGTGAACGCGACGGTCGCGGCCTCGGCGCGCAGGCGCAGCGCCGGCGGGCGCCCGGACGCCTCGCGCGCCGCGCGCTCGGCACGCGTCAGCTCCCGGCAGGTTCCGGGATAGGAGCCCTCGGGCAGGGCGCCGTGCGGCGCCGACGCGGCCTGGCGGATCTCGGCCCGCGTGCAGAAGCAGGGATACAGCGCGCCGTCGGCGTCGAGCTGCGCGATCTCGGCCGCGTAGGCCTCCAGGCGCCCGGACTGGCGCACGACCGGCCCGTCCCAGTCCAGCCCCAGCGCGGCGAGGTCGGCGAGCTGCTGCTCGGCGATGCCGGGCCGCACGCGCTGGCGGTCGAGGTCGTCGATCCGCATGAGGAAGCGCGCGCCCTGCGAGCGGGCGAACAGCCAGGCGAGCAGCGCGGTGCGCAGGTTGCCGAGGTGCAGCGTGCCGGTGGGGGAGGGGGCGTAGCGGCCGGTGGCGTCCTCGCCGCCATGGATGTGCCTGTCGGCCGGCATGGGCCGCATGATGCCTTCCAAGCGCGGCGTCGTCACGATCGCCGGCAAACCCTCTGACACCTTGCACCCCAAGACGTGGTCCAGCATCATCGGGCAGGCAGGAATGAACCCATGAACATGCTGCAATATCTGATCGTCATCGAGGGCGCGGCGGGATCCAACTACTCCGCCTACGCGCCGGACCTCCCCGGCTGCGTCGCGACCGGAGAGACGCACGAGGAGTGCCAGCGCGAGATGCGCGATGCGGTCAGCTTCCACCTCGCAGGTCTCCGTGAAGCGGGCGAACCCGTCCCGGAGCCCTCCGAGGTCACCGCCGCCTTCATCAGCGTCGCCGCGTAGCCACCGGTGCGGGCTCCGCCGTTGTGCCGATCATCGTGCTGTATATTCGTGCTGTATGTCAGCGACCCGCACGCAGGTCTATTTCACCGAGGAGCAGCGGCGCAGGCTGGACGCGCTGGCCGAGCGCGAAGGCAAGACCCTTGCGGCCGTGGTGCGCGACGCCGTCGATGCTCACACGGCACGGACCGCCCCAGACCTGCAGACGGCGCTCGACGCGGCATTCGGCGCGATGCCCGATCTCGAGGTCCCCACCCGGAGCGAGTGGGACCGTGGCTACGGCTGAGGTCCTCGTCGACACAGACGTCTTGATCGACCATCTCCGCGGCGCTCGTCGGCTACGCGCTGGCGCGCGGTCGCTCGGGATCTCCGTCGTGTCTCGCTGTGAGCTGTTCGCCGGTCGCGACGATGCCGAACTGCTGCGGGAGTTCCTACAGCCGATGGTCGAGCTGCCGGTCGACTCCGCGATCGCCGAGCTCGCCGGCGTGACACGGCGGGTGACGGGCATCGCGACGCCGGACGCGTTGATCGCCGCTACCGCGCTCACGCATGGCATCGCCGTGATGACGCGCAACCGCCGCCATTTCGATTGCGTGGCCGGGTTGCGCGTGGTCTCTCCGACCTGAGCCAGGTCCTGAACGCGTGCGGCGAACAGGCGCAGCAACGCACCGTCGCGCCCCGGGGTTTGCTGATCGCGCCATGTGATCGTTAGGCTTGACGTCATGGCAACGCTCGTTCTCGGTATGCCTCCACCGGAGCTAGAGGCGCTGCTCGAGCGCCGTCGCCGGGCCGGTGTGGACCGCCTCGACGAGGTTTGGCAGGGTGTGCGGCACATGGTTCCCGGCCCCAGCTTCGAGCACGCGCGCGTCTCGCAGCAACTTGCTGTGCTGCTCGACGCTCCGGCGCGCGATGCCGGGCTGCTGGCCGCGGTGAGCGAGTTCAACCTCGGCACGTCCGAGCACGATTTCCGCGTGCCCGACGGCGGGCTGCTCCGCCCCGGGGCGGCCGGAGTGTGGCTCCCCACGGCCGCCGTCGTCATCGAGATCCTCTCCCCGGACGACGAGAGCTGGCAGAAGCTGCCGTTCTACGCCGAGCACAACGTCGACGAGGTGCTGTTCGTCGACCCCACGGAGCGCACGGTGACATGGCTCGCGCTGCGCAACGGCGAGTACAGGCCGGTCCAGAGAAGCCGCCTGATCGAGCTCGGGCCGGCCGAGCTCGCCGACCGGCTCGACTGGCCATGATCGGGCGGATGGGCCTGCCGTGGCGACTGACGACCTAAGCAGCCTGGACTTTCCCCGTTGCTGCGACGGGTGACGACTTTGGATCGTCGCGCGACGCGCTTTGAGCATGCCGCGGAGATCGTCGCCGCGTACGGCTAAGTCGCAGCAGAGGAGGCCGCAGTGTCGGTCACGAGAGTCAGCCGACGAGGATGGTGGCACGGGCCAGCGCGGCGGCGCCGACGACGCCGGAGTCGTCCCCGAGTGCTGCGGGGACCCAGCTCAGGTCGGGGTGCGGGCGCAGCATCCATGGCGCCGCCGCTCGCTCGATGCGGTCGGCGAGGTCCTGTCCGAGCTTCTCGGCCAGGCCGCCACCGATCACCACGAGCTCGACGTCGAGGGTGTTGATCACCGATGCCACCCCGATGCCAAGCGTCTCGATGGCCATCTCGAAAAGCTGTTCGGCCAATGCGTCGGCCTCCTCCAGCGCGCGCGCCCAGACCTTCGAGGTCAGGCGCTGCTTGCCTTCCGCGTCGCGGATCTCGAACAGCGAGGTGCTGCGGCCGGCCTCGACCATGGCGGTGGCGATCGCGGCCATCGAGCGGCGGCCGGCGTAGGCCTCCACGCAGCCGCGGCTGCCGCAGGTACACAGCGCACCTCCCGGCCGGACGACCACGTGACCGATCTCGCCGGCCGCGCCGCGCGAGCCGTTGAACGGACGCCCGTCGAGGATCAGGCCACCGCCGATGCCGGTGCCCATCCACACCCCGAGGACGTTGTCGAAGCCGTGCGCGGCGCCCGCCACCCACTCGCCCAGCAGGCCGACGTTGACGTCGTTGCCGAGGGCCACGGGAACGCCGAGCGCCTGTTCGAGCTCGGTCCCGATGTCGACCTGGTCGACCCAGTTCTCGAGGTTGGGCACGGTCAGCGCCCGGCCGTCGTGGATGACGCCGGGGATGCCTGCGCCGACCGCGACCGGTGTCTCGTCGAGGGACTCGATGAGCTCGACGATCGTCGCGATGACGGCGTCGGGGCCCCCGTCCGGGGTGTCGCGCTTGGCACGCGCGAGCACCTGGTGCTCGGCGTCGACGAGCCCGACCTCGATGTTCGTGCCCCCGACGTCGACTCCGGCGAGGAGCATCACCGGACCGCCCGCGGGCCGGCGAGGCGGGCGCCGGAGCTCACAGTCCCACGCTCCCCTGCATGATGCCGCCGTCGATGAAGACCGAGGTCGCGGTCATGTAGTCGTTGCCGCCCGAGGCCAGGAAGACCACGACGTCCGCGATGTCCTCGGGCTGGGCGAGTCGGCCGAGCGGGATGGTGGACCGGAGCTTCTCGAGTTGTTCAGGGTCGTCCATGGTCGCCTGGTTGATCGGCGTGGCCACGGCACCCGGGCAGACGTTGACCACGCGGATGCCGTGCACGCCGAGCTCGACCCCCGCGGTGCGGGCCAGCATGCGCACGCCGCCCTTGGACACGCAATAGGCGACATTGCCCGGCATCGGCCAATCCTCGTGGACCGAGGAGATGTTGATGACGATGCCGCCGTCACCCTGGGCGATGAACTGCTTGGCCGCGAACTGCGTGCCGAAGAACGCGCTCTTCAGGTTGATGGCCATGACGCGGTCGTAGTCCTCCTCGGTGGTGTCGAGGATGCTCGTACGCGTCTGGATGCCGGCGTTGTTGATCAGCACGTCGAGGCGACCGTACGTGTCGACCGCCGTGCGGACCATCTTGTGCAGCTCGCCGGCCTTGGTGACGTCGGCCTGCACCCCAACGGCATGGCCGCCGAGCTGCTCGATCGCGGCCACGATCTCATCCGTCTCCTCGGGGCGAACGACGTAGTCGACCACGACGTTGGCGCCCTCGGCTGCCGCAGCCCTGACGATCGCCGCGCCGATGCCGCTGTTGCCACCGGTCACCACCAGCGTCTTGCCACGGAGGAGCATGCGGCGAACCTACCCGCCGCAGCCGCCAGACTGCGCCGATGACCAGGATCGAGGACTACGCCCTCATCGGCGATCTCCACACCGCCGCGCTGATCAGCACGGGCGGTTCGATCGATTGGCTCTGCCTGCCCCACTTCGACTCACCGGCGTGCTTCGCCGCGCTGCTCGACACGCCCGAGGCCGGCGCCTGGCGGCTGGCGCCCGCCGCCGGTGGCCGCTGTAGTCGCCGCCGTTACCTGCCCGACACGCTCGTGCTGGAGACGGAGTGGACATCACCGGAGGGCACGGTTCGCGTCATCGACTTCATGCCCCGGCACGGCGAGGCCCCGGACGTCGTGCGGATTGTGATCGGCCTCAGCGGCGCCGTAACGATGCGCAGCGACCTGCGCCTGCGCTTCGATTACGGACACGTCGTCCCCTGGGTGCGCCGCGACGAGCAGGGCATCACCGCCATCGCCGGGCCCGATGCCGCCTACCTGCGCACCCCGGTCGAGACGCACGGTGCTGAAGGGCCGAGCACCCGCAGCGACTTCACCGTCCGCGCCGGTGACCGCGTCCCGTTCGTGCTGACCTGGCGGGCCGGCCACGAGCCGCCCCCGACGCCGGTCGACCCCGAACGCGCGCTGGCCGACACCACGCAGCGGTGGTCGGCCTGGTCTGCGCGCAGCGAGGTCCGCGGCGAGTACCGCGACGCGGTCCAGCGTTCGCTCATCACGCTGAAGGCGCTGACCTTCGAGCCGACCGGGGGCATCGTCGCCGCCGCCACGACATCGCTGCCCGAGCAGATCGGTGGCTCACGCAACTGGGACTACCGCTACTGCTGGCTGCGCGACGCCACGCTGACGCTGCAGAGCCTGCTGACCGCCGGCTACACCGCGGAGGCATCCGCGTGGCGCGACTGGCTGCTGCGGGCGATCGCGGGCGATCCCTCGAAGCTCCAGATCATGTATGGGCTGGATGGCACGCGCCGCCTGCCCGAGGCCGAGCTGCCCTGGCTGGCCGGGTACGAAGGGTCGAAGCCGGTGCGGACCGGCAACGGCGCCGCCGGGCAACTGCAGCTCGATGTGTGGGGCGAGGTGCTCGACAGCCTGGCCCTGACGCGCTCCCCCCGGGCGGGCGCCACCGACGAGTCCTGGGACCTCCAGGTGGCGCTCATGGAGTACCTGGAAGGGGCGTGGGATCAGCCCGACAACGGCCTCTGGGAGATGCGGGGCCCGCGTCGGCACTTCACCCACTCCAAGGTCATGGCCTGGGTCGCGGCCGACCGCATGGTCAAGGGCGTGCGGCAGTCGGGCCTGCCCGGCCCGGCCGACCGCTGGGCGGCGCTGCGCGAGAGCATCCGCGCCGACGTCCTGGAGCGCGGGTACGACGCCGAGCGGGGCACGTTCACCCAGAGCTACGGCCGCCCGGACCTCGACGCCAGCCTGCTCGTCATCCCCCGCGTCGGGTTCCTCGCCTACGACGACCCGCGTGTCACCGGGACCGTCGAGACGATCCAGCGCGAGCTCACCCAGGACGGCCTCGTGCTGCGCTACCGCACCGAGGGCAGCGACGACGGTCTGCCCGCGGGCGAGGGCGTGTTCCTCGCGTGCTCGTTCTGGCTCGTCGACGCGCTCTACGGCGCGGGCCGCCGCGGCGAGGCGATCACACTGTTCGAGCGGCTCCTCGGGCTGCGCAACGACGTCGGCCTGCTCAGCGAAGAGTGGGACCCCCGGCACGGCCGCCAGCTGGGGAACACCCCGCAGGCCTTCAGCCACTTCCCCCTCATCATGAGCGCCCAGCAGATCCACCTCGGCCGCCCCCACCGCACCGACACCCCGCCGACGACCACCAGCCGGAGCGCGTGAGGAGGGAAACCAGGCCGAAGTACATGCCGACGGCGAACGCTGACACGCGGGGGCTCCTGACGCGAAGGTCACCTCGGTAACCTTGTACGGCAGCACCTTCGGGAGCGGGAGCAACAGAATCCGAGGTGACCATCCCGTGGCAACACGTCGCCATCGGGGGTACTCACCCCTCGACCGACCCCACCGACACCAGGAGGACCGGCATCAACGCAGCGGCGACATCCTCCGCGTCGACGGCCTCAGTCGGACGAGCGGGTGCCTCGTGGGCGCCGCCGCTCGCGGGGCTCCGGCTCGTGG
>JBBSMC010000057.1:0-18590 GCA_038233375.1 Solirubrobacterales bacterium | reverse complement strand
CGGCACCGCGTTCATGACGGTCGCCCAGGAGCTGTCGGCCAAGCTCATGGCCGCCGGCGACGACGGCGACGAGCAGCCCGAGCAGCAGGCGCAGGCGTCGGAGGCCGAGCCGCAGGATCCCTGGGAGCAGGCATCTGTCCCGGCGCGCCTGGCCAAGCGGATCATCGAGGGGGTGTTCGAGCAGGAGGTCCCGCCGCAGCGGATCGGGCTGCTGACGCACGCGATGCACTGGGGCTATGGGACGGCGTGGGGCGCCGCCTACGGCGTGTTGCAGGGCTCCCGTCCGGGGCGGTCGGTGCGCCAGGGCGTGCTCTTCGGCAGCGGGGTCTGGGCGCTGTCCTACGTCGAGCTCGTGCCGACCGGCCTCTACGAGCCGCCGTGGAAGTACGCGCCGAAGGACATCGCGATGGAGCTCGGCTACCACGTCGTCTACGGCGTCGGCGTCGTCGCCGGCCACCGGCTGCTCGACCGCGGCTGACGACGCGTTGGGAGCGCGTCCGGAGCGCCACGCCGCTCGCCGCCGAACCGGTTTCTGGCGCGGGAGGTCCAAGAGACCGTGAGCTCGCGTCAGGGCCTGACCGCCGCATTCGTCGTCGTCGCCGTGCTGGCGGCCGGCGGGCTGCTGCTCGCCGGTATTGATGGGGACGCCCCGCCGCGAGCGGCGGCCGGCGACGGCGCTGTGGGCGAGCTACGCGTCAGCCGCGACGGCTGGAAGACGGACTTCTCACGCCACAACGTGCCGCTGTCGCAGTTCATCTCCGGCGGACCGCCGCGCGATGGTATCGCGCCGATCGACGACCCGAAGTTCGTCGTGCCCGCCGCCGCCGCGGACTGGCTGGATCCGTCCGAGCCGGTGATCGTCGTCGAGCGCGGCGCGAGCGCACGGGCCTATCCGCACCAGATCCTGATCTGGCACGAGATCGTCAACGACGAGCTCGACGGCGATCCGATCGCCGTCACCTACTGCCCGCTGTGCAACTCCGCGCTCGTCTTCGATCGCCGCCTGGACGGGCGCACGCTGCGCTTCGGCACGACCGGCAACCTGCGCCGCTCGGATCTCGTCATGTGGGACGACGCGACCGAGTCCTGGTGGCAGCAGCTGACCGGCGAGGCGATCGTGGGCGAGCTGACCGGCGAGCGCCTGCGCGCGCTGCCGGCCGAGACGCTGAGCTTCGCCGACTTCCGCGCGCGCCACCCGCGCGGCGAGGTGCTCTCGCGCGACACCGGCCACGACCGTGACTACGGCAGCAATCCCTATGAGGGCTACGACGAGCCCGGCGAGGAGCCGTTCCTGCTGGAGGACGACGCCGATCGCCGGCTGGCTCCGAAGGAGCGCGTCGTATCGATCATCCGCGGTGAGCGGGCGGCCGTCGTGCCCTTCTCGCGGCTGCGCGAGGAGCCGGTCGCGAACGTCGAGGTCGCCGGCGAGCGGCTCGTGGTGCTGTTCGCACCCGGCGTGCGCTCGGCGCTGGATGCGGCGCGCATCGGCGACTCGCGCGACGTCGGCACGGCGGGCGCCTTCGCGCGCGAGCTGGACGGCGGCGAGATCGATCTGCGCGCCGCCGGACGTGGGCGCTTTCGCGACCGCGCGACGGGCTCGACCTGGGACGTGACCGGCCGCGCCGTCGCCGGACCGCGGCGCGGCCAGCGCCTGCGACCGGCCGTGCACGACCTCAGCTTCTGGTTTGCCGTCGCGGCGTTCGCCCCCGACGTGAAGATCGTCCGATGACGACCGGCGTTCTCAGCGCCGGCGACGCGGCGAGCTGCGCATGAGCGCCGCCGAGTGGCCCGCCCGGCGAGTAGCGTTGCCGGTCATGGGAGTCCCGGGTCGAGCCGCGCGCGAGCAGCAGACCAACGCCGACGTCGAAGCCGATGCGCTGCTCGTCGCGCGCGCCCGCGACGGCGACCGCGACGCCTTCGAGCAGCTCGTGCGCCGCCACGCCGAGCGCCTGTACGCCGTCGTCCTGCGCTTCGGCGCGCCGCCTGCCGAAGCCGAGGAGATCGTGCAGGAGACGTTCCTGCGTGCCTGGCGCTCGATCGGGCGCTTCAAGGGCGACGCGCAGTTCTTCACCTGGCTGTACCGGATCGGCATCAACGAGGCCAAGCGCCACATGGCGCGCCGCGGCACCCGCCTGGCGCAGGTCGCCTCCGACGACGGGCCGCTGGAGGCGCTCGCCGACCCGTCGCAGTCACCGCCGCGCCAGACCGAGCAGGTGGACCTGCGCCGGGCGCTGGAGCGCGCCGTCCGCGCGCTGCCTGAGGACTATCGCGCGCCGCTCGTGCTGCGCGACATCGAGGGCCTGTCGACGGCGCAGGCGGCCGACGTCATGCAGCTTGGCGAGGCTGCCTTCAAGAGTCGCCTGCACCGCGCCCGGCTTGCCGTGCGCGAGGCGATGGAGGACCATCTCGACGTGGAGGATCAGGCATGAACGGCGGGCCGATCCGACGCAGCTTGTTCATGCGCGAGCATCGCTGGACGCAGGCGCGGCTGTCGGAGTACCTCGACGGCGAGCTGTCCGAGCGCCACGGCCGGCGCGTCGAGCGCCACGCCGGGATCTGCCCGGAGTGCACGCGCGTGCTGGACACGCTGCGACGCACGTTGCGCGGGCTCGTCGGGCTGCGCGAGGAGCGCCAGCCGAGCATCGCCGACGGCGTCGTCGAGCGCCTGCGACGGTCCTGGTAGCGCGCCGGCGCTCAGGCGTGGACCTCGACCGCTGCGACGAACGCGACGTGGTCGCGGATCTTCCGGATCCAGGGGATCGGGTGGCGGTAGGTCCAGGCGGCGGAGCGCTGGTCGACGCCGCCGGCGCTGACGTCGTAGTAGCTGGCGACGCCCTTCCACGGGCACACGCTCTTGGCGCGCGAGCTCGACAGGTGCTCCCAGCGGATGCTGTCGGGTGGGAAGTAGTGGTTGCCCTCGATCACGAGGGTGTCGTCGCTGTCGGCGATCGTGACGCCGTTGTAGATGGCCTGCATGTCCGCTGCAACCTCCTAGCTTGTCAGGGCCGCGGCGCGGCCCGTGTGCAGCGAGAAGCCCTGGCGCTCCTCGTATTCCTCGATGAACTTCAGCCACAGCTCGCTGCGGGTCGGAAACGGTGCGACGGCGTGCGCGAGCGTCTGCAGCGGCACGCGGCCGACGATCGCGATCGTCGCCGCCTGCAGCATGTCGGCGACCTCGGCGCCGACGAACGTCGCGCCGACCAGCAGCCGGCGCTCGGCGTCGACGACGAAGCGCGTCGTGCCGGGCGCGTTGCGCCCGTAGAAGCTCGCGCCGGCGGTCGCCGAGGTCGTCAGGTCGATCTCGACGGCGTCGATGCCGCGCTCGCGCGCGCCGGCCAGCGTCAGGCCGACCGCGGCGACCTGCGGGTCGCTGAAGACGACCCGCGGCGCACCGGGGCCGTCGGCGATCGCCGCGACCTCGCCTCCGAGGATGTGGTCGGCGGCAAGCCGCGCCTGGTACTTGCCCGAGTGCGTCAGCAGCGAGCGGCCGTTGACGTCGCCGACGGCGTACAGCCAGGGGAGGTCGGGTACGCGCAGCTGGTCGTCGACATCGATCGTCCTGCCGACCTGCAGGCCGACCGTCTCCAGGCCGAGGTCGTCGGTGTGCGGCCGGCGCCCGACGGCGACCAGCAGCCGCTCGCCGGTGACCGACTCGCCATCCTCGAGCGTGACCGTGATCGTGTCGCCGTCGCGCGCGACCCGCGTCGCCTTGACGCCCGTTCGCACGTCGACGCCGCGCTCGCGCAGCGCCTCGGCGACCTGCTCGCCGGCGAACGGCTCCTCGCGCGCCAGCAGGCCCTCGAGCGCCTCGATCACCGTCACCCGCGAGCCCAGCGACGACCACGCCTGCGCCATCTCGACACCGACGACGCCGCCGCCGAGCACCAGCAGCCGGGCCGGGACGTCGCTCGTCGTCGTGATCTCGCGGTTCGACCACGCGCTTGCATCCGCGAGGCCGTCGATCGGCGGCATGACCGCGCCGCTGCCGACCGCGATCACGACGGCGTCGCGCGCCGTCAGCCGGTCCTCGCCGACCTGCACGACGCGCTCGCCGTCGAGGCGGGCGTGGCCGCGGAACAGCGCGATCTCGCGCGAGTCCAGCCACTGCACCTGCCCGTCGTCGCTGAGGTCGTGGATCACCTCGTCGCGGCGCGCCAGCGCGGCCTTGACATCGAGCTCGCCCGTCACGGCCTGCGCCGCGCCCGGGACGCGCGCGACCTCGGCCAGCGCCTCGGCCGGGCGCAGCAGCGCCTTGGAGGGCATGCACGCCCAGTAGGAGCACTCGCCGCCGATCAGCTCGCGCTCGGCGATCGCGACGCGCTTGCCCTGCGCGGCCAGGCGGCCGGCGATGATCTCACCGGCGGGGCCGGCGCCGACGATGATGCTGTCGAACTCGTGATCCATGGCGGGGTTGCTCTCCTCTGGCGGGATGTCTGGGTATGAGATTCCCACGCCGGCGCAAACGATTCAGGCCGTCCTCGTCCGGGCGCCCGCGCGTCACCGCCGCGGGACGGGCGCCGGCGCTCGTCGGCCTCGCCGAGGTGCTCGCGATGGCGACCTGGTTCAGTGCCACGGCGGTCGTCCCGTCGCTGCAGCGCGCCTGGGACCTCGACGCCGGCGACGCGTCGTGGCTGACGAGCGCGGTGCAGCTGCCGAGCGCCCACGATGAGCACGCCGACCCAGCCGCTCGACAGCTTGCCCGGCCGCGATCACGGGGCCGCAGCCATCAAGCGCCGACGAGGTCGGCGCATACAAGCCCGACCCCCGCATCTACTGTCATGGCGTCGGCGGCGCCATCCTGATCACTGTCGGCGTGCTGATCTGGACTGGCGAGCTGCTTGTGCTCAACATCAAGGCCCAGCAACTGCTCAAGCGCCTCGGCATTGACTTCTTCAGCTCCGTCTGATTCCTCCACCCGCCGGCGCGACCACGTCCGCGACGCCTGCGTGTTCTGCGCGCGCCGTGAGAATCTGCGCAGGACGGTCCGGATCGCGTCGTCGGTGTGCTGCTGACCGTGATCAACCAGAGCGGCGTGATCGCCGCGGGCGACGCGACGACCGTGACATGGGCGCGCTGCGGCCTGAACTTCGTCGTGCCGTTCCTCGTCTCCAACGCCGGGCTGCTCAGCGGCCGCCGGTGATTGCGCCAGGTGCGTCTGGACGAGCGACACCCCCGGCCGCCCAGCACGCGGAATCCTTTGAACGGCGGGGCGGTCAGATCCGGCAACATCGGGGCGACTGTCTAGTTGGGCGAAATCGGCGGACTGCGTTAGTCGAAGTTCCCTGAATGGTCCGGCGACGTCGTCATCCTTCGCGGGCGTAGCCGTCGCCGAGCGGGATCATGGGGGCCGATGGAAGCGAATGAGTTCGCCACTACTGTGTCCCGCTTGGAAGCGACTGGCTCGGGCTCGGGCTTGACTACGGAACTGTTCGACTGGCCCGGGCGCGGAGCGAGTGGGCAGCGATCACCAAGCGCCTGGCGGCCGCGATTCGCGAAGCGTTGGGCGAGCGCGCGCTGGAGATCGAGCATGTTGGCTCCACCGCCGTTCCGGGACTCGCCGCGAAGCCGATCGTCGATATCGCGGTCGGCGTCGGAAATGAGGTTCCCACCGACGCAGTCAAGAAGCGCCTCGAAGGGCTCGGCTACGAGTTCCGCGGCAACGCCGGCGATAGTGGCGGCCTCGTCTTCGTGCTCTCAGACCGCCCTCAACACCGCGTCGCCCACGTGCACGTTGTCGAGCATGGAGGACGCCAGTGGCATCGCTACTTGGCGTTTCGAGATCTCCTGCTCGAGCACGAGCCGGCGCGTGCGATCTACGAGCGGACGAAGGGCGAGCTGGCCGAAAGGTTCCCTAATGACAGCAAGTCCTACCAGGCCGCCAAGGAGGAGGTAGTCCGCAGCTTGCTTGAGCGGTATGCGGCGAGCGGCGAGTGACGGCCTTGCGACGGACGAACCGTGCCGCGCCACTTGAGAGATCAGTCCACGTTTTGCAGGGCGCAGCGGATGTGGAGGAAGTACGGTCGCTTGGCGGCCTTTGCGAACCGCGGCTCCTGATCGACAGCAGCTTCTGCTGGCCTCGGCTCGCGCAACTCCGCGCGGTGCTCGTCCGCGCGGCGGTACGGTCCTGCGTGATGGGCGGAGATCGGGAGCGTCTTGATCCGCGCAGTGATCCTGCGGTGCGGTTCGCTGTGCTCGGGATCGTCGATGAGGAGCTTGATCAGAGCGCGCCGGAGCTCGCGGAGGAGCTTCAGGAGCGCGCCGATCATCCCGACGACTTCGGCGTGCCGGTGATCGCGCCGATCCCTGATGGGTGGATGATCGATTGGCGTGATGTCGCGCGGTGGCTGCTTGAGGACCTTGAGCGTGAGGATCCGCCCGGGGTCGAGCGGGTGTCTGCGCCGGAGCAGGATCTGCGGTTCGGACAGCGTCCGTGGCCGGCGTCGGCACGGCGCTTTCAGCTGACGCGGGCTGGCGAGCGCGAACTGGCGCGCCTGCGCGGCTATCCCGAAGACGACGAGGACGAAGGCGAGGACGACGAGGAGGACGAGGAGGACGAGGGCGACGCCGGCGGCTGAGTTCAGGCGGCGTGGGTTGCGCGCAGTGGGCGTAGCTGTCCGGCGGGCCGGGCGGTGTCGAACGTGATCGCGCCGAGCGCGTTGATGTGCTCAAACAGCGCTGGCGTGAGGCCGGCGCGTTCGTCGCCGGCGGCCTCGGCCGGTAGGGCATCGAGGGCGTGCTGGGTGTAGATCGTGTTCCAGTAGATGATCGCGTTGGCGACGAGGTGCAGGCAGTGCGCTTGGGTGGATTGACGCTCGAGGGTGTGCAGGCGGATGGTGCCGTGGTTGCCGTGGAAGACGCGGTCGTGCAGGGCGTGCAGGCTCTCGCCCTTGTTCTGCTGGCGGCCGATCGCGCGGCGCTCGGCCTCGTCGGCGAGGTAGCCGAGCACGAACCGCGTCTTGACGAGCCGGCCGTACTCCTGCAGCGCGCGGGTCAGCGGCAGCTTGCCGCCCGCGGCCTGCAGCCGCGCGACGAGCAGACTCGCGGTCACCGTGCCGTCCTTCAGCGACGCCGCGCAGCGGACGAGCTCGTCCCAGCCGTCGCGGATGAGGTCCAGGTTCAGCGGGTGCGCGAGCAGTCGGCCCGCCGGCGTGTCCGCGACCCGGCCGGGCGCGAAGAGGCGGCGGTCGGGCAGGCCGGCCAGGCGCGGCGCGAACTGCAGGCCGAGCAGGTCGAACAGCGCGAAGATGATGTCCGAGTAGCCGGCGGTGTCGGTCGTGTGCTTCTCGATCGGCAGCTCGGTCTGGTTGTCGAGGATGCCGTCCAGGACGTACGTCGCGTCACGAACGGTCGTGCGGACCACCCGCGTCGCGTAGTGGGTGTGCTGATCGCTCGTCCAGACGTAGAACGTCACGCCGCGGCCGCGGCCGAAGTAGCGCGATACGGCGCGGGCTTCGGGTGAGTCGACGCCGACGGGGTAGCGCTTGCCGTCGCTGCTTGAGAAGCGTCCGTCGCCCCATTCCTGCGCGAGCGGTAGCGCGTGGTGGGCATTGACGATCCGGGCGTTGGCCGCGGCGAGTGCTTCGGGGCGCAGGTACCACTGCGTGATCCAGGCAAGCTGCTGCGGATCGATCCTGGCGGCTTGGCCCATCCGGGCGTAGCCGAGGTTGCAGGCGTGCGCGAGCAGCGCGGCGTAGCGGTGCTCGCGCAGCCGTGGCTGGCGCGGGGTCGCGCCGTGCGCGTGCGTGAGCTCGTCGCTGAACTGCGTCCACGCGTCGACGTCGATCAGGACGTCGGCGAGGTCGATCTGCGGCATGCGCGCGGAGATCTCCCGCGCAAGCGCCGTCGTCGCCGTTGGCCGCTCGGCGCCGGGCAGCCGGCGGACGTGAAGCTCCCCGTCCTGCACGTCGACTGCGACGTCACCATCGGAGAGCGCGCGATCCAGCGCCGTGACGCGCTCGTCGATGTCTGTGGCGAGCTGTGCCACGCGCTCGTCGGCGCGTGCGGGCAGCCCGAGCGTCGCCAATGCGGCTGAGCGGCGGGCCGGCCACGCGGCCGCCGCGATGAGGTAGCGGTCGGCGGGTTGGTAGCGGCGCGAGCCCTGCACCCACACCGCGCCGGAGCGCAGCGCAGACCGCAGCTCCGACAGCAGACAAAGCTCCCACTGGCGGCGATCAAGGCGACCATCCGCGGTTCGGACGTGGGGCGCCAGCGCGCCGGCACGAACCCGGTCGGCGCCGTGTCGGGCAGCACCCGTCCGCCGCTTGCGTCCAGGTCGCGCGGCACGTCGATCGCGTCGACGAGCGGCTGCGCCGACGGGACCGCTTGGAAGCGCAGCGCCGCGATGAGCGCGGGGACGAAGCGCCGCAGGTACGGGTAGCGGCCGCCGAGCTGGGCGTAGTGGTTGTCGTCGACCGGCCTGAGGATCGCCCGTGCCTGTTCCTGGGCGGCTGCCCAGCGGCCGGGCGCCATTGCTTCCCACGCCCTCGGGCGCAGCTCGTCGTCAGCGACGCTGTCGTCCAGCAGCAGCCCGACGAGCAGGTCAAACAGCGCGACCTTCTCGTTGGCCGCAGTCGCCGTGCTCGTCTTCAGCTCCTTGAGCTCGCGCAGCGCCTGCCCGTGCGCTTCGCCGACTGCTTGATCGGCGCGATCGAGGACCTCGTCGACGAGCCGGACGGCCTGCTCGCCGCAGAAGCACAGCAAGGCGGGGTAGCGCAAGCGATCCGGCCGACCGGCAAGCGCTGCCGTCGTCGACCGCCTGGCGAGCGCCGCGAGCTGCCGGCGGCGGTTCGCCGCCACTACGTCGAGATCCCAGCGGGTCGAGCCAAGCTCGCGCAGGAACGCGAGCTTCTCCAGCTGCGCGACGATCTGCGCCGGCGACGCGGACGTCGCCTCGCGCCCGAGCCAGACCAGGCGGCTGACCCCGAGCGCGATGTCCGTCACGCACAACGCATCCAGCGCCCGACGGGTCGCATCGTCGAGCAGCGGCGACAGTCGCTCGTGCGTTTCGCGCTCGGCGCGAGCACGCGCCGAGGCGACGAGCCGCTCGAGCGTCGACACGCCCGGCCGCAGCAACTGGCGCTCGAGCAGCTCGCGCGCCGCGGCGCGCAGCAGCGGCAACGGCGAGTCGTGCTCCAACGCGTGCTCGACAAGGAGATCCTCAAGGCGAGCAAGGTCGGCGTCGTCGACGTCACCGAATCGCGCGATCACGGCGGCGCGTTGACGATGCTCGCGCGCGGTGCGGTCGGCGGGCGCGTAGGCGGCGAGGTCTGCCGGGTCCCCGTCGAGCTGGCCCGCGAGCCGTGCGATGCCCGCGGCGGGCGCCTCGTCGAGCTGGACCGGGATGAATCCGAGCCAGCGGATCGCGGCGACGGCGACCGCGGTGCTCAGCCTCGCGCCGAGGGTGGGCAGGCGGCGCAGGGTGTCGATCTCGCCGTCGGCGAGCGTGAAGTAGATGCCGATCGCGTCGGGGTCGGGGTCAGCGGGGAAGCGCTCCCAGGCGAGGCGTTCGGCGTCGGTCAGGATGTTGCGGGCCATTCAGTCCTCGATCTCCAATCGGTCCATTGCCTGTTGACGGTCAGCCTGCGACGGCAGGCTGTAGCGGCGCGTGGTCTCAAGCCGGCGGTGCCCAGCGATCTCGGCGACGAGCACGACGTCGTTTCCGCCGCGCACGAGCTTGGTGATGCACGTATGGCGCAGCACATGCGCCGAAAACTCAAGCCCCGCCGCGGCGGCGATCTTGCGCACGACGAGATCGACAGCGCGGGCGGTCAGCCTGCGGCCGCCGCGGCCGACCCACAGCGCCGGCTCGCCGTCGGCCGCGACCTTCTTGCGCGCGTCAGACCAGGCGTCGACGACCACGCGGGCGGTCGGGTTCAGCGCGACCTCCCGGAACGCGTCGCCCTTGCCCGAGCGCACGATCACGACGCCCTTGCGCGCCGACGTGCGCACATCACCGACATCGAACGCGACGAGCTCGGACAGCCGCAGCCCGGTGTGCAGCAGCAGCACCACGATCGCACGATCACGGGGACTGGCGTCCTCCGCCGCGCGCACGAGGCCGCGCTGCTGGTCCTCATCCAGCGACCGGGGCGCGCTCTGCGCGAGGCGCTCGCGCGTGACCATCGCTGGGCCCAGGCCGAGGAAGCGGTTGAAGTGATCGATCGCGGCAAGCGTGAGGTTCACCGAACTCGGCGCCCAGCCGCGCTCGAGCTTCAGATGGCGCTTGAAGTCGCGCGCAGCGAAGTCACGCGCGCGAGGCTCGCGCAACGCGCCGTCGGCGTCCGGGCGCTCCGCGAGCCAAGCGATGTACGCCGACACGTGCGCGGCGTAGGCTTGGCGTGTCCGCACCGCCAACGGCTGGCCCGCGAGATCCTGCAGGTACCGGCCGAGCACGCCGCGAGCGGCGTCCCCCCGGGAGCCGGCGCTGTTAGTCGAAGCCGGTTCGGGCCGTTGGGCGGGGTCCATGTGCGCATTAGTAGATCCCCGGCCGGACGGATCGTTCGTCTAAGCGCACTTAGACGACCTTCGCTAGCGACGTCTTGCAGAGTCAGTGCTCAGCCCGGGCCTCCAATGCAGCGGCGCTCTCGTCAAGGATGCTACGTAGGCCGAGATGGACGGGGAGTCGTGGGAGTGCTCTGATTGCCGCCCGCAATGGGATCGCATCCTGCGGTTCGCCGACCCGTCCGACGGCGGCAGCGGCCAATTCCCGCATTGCGGGCTGCACGTCGGAAGCAACTGCCAGACGGATCAAGGAGTCGCGCGCCATGAGGCGCTCGAGTGACGAGATGGCGGCAAGCTTCGTGCCCAGATGATGCCTTCTGCCGTGGACGACCTCCTCTAGTTCTTTGACCGACCGAGCTGACGAGGTTTGCCCGAGCGCCCATGCCGCTGCGGCCTCGGTGTCCTCGTCCTCCTCCCCATTTGCATCGCGCAGCACCTTGATGAGAGCATCGAGCACTTCGTTCGATGGAAACCGAGACAACGCTCGAATAACGGCAGGGCGATCGTGCCACAGCTCATCGTCGTGACGATCGAGCATTGCAAGCAGATGCCCGATCGCGTGTACATCGCCGAGGCGGGCCAAGCCATCGACAGCGGCTAGCCGGACTGCGTCATCGTCGTCATGAAGCGCCTCCGCAAGCCGGGCGATCACCGAAGCCGACCCTGCTTGCACGAGCGCGGCCACTCCCTTGAGCCGTTGGTCGGGATCGGCATCGCTGAGCAATTGCCGAATGGTTTCCTCTCGCGAGCTCATGGCCGGCCCCGGTAGTGCCAGTGGTGTTTCCAAGTGGGCCGCTTGATCTTGTACCAGCGGCCGAACGGTCGGCGTCGTACCGATGCTTGACCAGTCCTCGCATTCCAGGTGTTTAGCTGCGTGTGCTTTCTGAACCTTCCCACTTTTCTTGCACTCGGGGAGCCTTTGAAGGCGTGGTGCGCAGAGTGAACAACTCGAGGATTGACACGCCTGCCGGCCCTGTATGCCCGATACCCCTTGTAAGCGACACGAGCAACAAGGGCAGCCGCAACCCAGGGAAATCTGCCGTCAAGGTCGGTGACATTGACGGGGTCCTGGTACGCGTAGTCGTAGGCGTTCGATGAGCCGCCTTGGACCGGGTCCGTTTGGAGGAAGCGTCCCAACGCGGGAACGTATGTGCGCACGCCCATGGCGATGATGCCGGTCTTGAGTTCGGTGGGGCGTTGCTTTGCGCCGAGCCATGCTTGGCGGCGGTCGGTCTGCTGTCTTGGGCTGCCGAATGCGTCGCTGTCGCCGAGGACGGTGAGCTGTGAGCTGCTGGCCTCTGGCGATGCTTCTGCGGTGACGTCGTCGTGGAGGTTTGTCAGTTGCAGGCGGGTCCCGGCGGCGTTCCGGATGGCGGCGAGGTCGCCGTCGGGGCCTTCGATCATGCGCGTGTAGCTGGTGCCGGCGGTGTTTTCGGCGATCCATGCGGGGCTGTCGAGGCCGTTGTCGGCTGTGTCGGTGTAGTGGTAGGTCTCGGTCGTCGTGGTCGAGGCGGTTGTCGTGTCGCGGCTGCTGACGCGCTCTGAGGGGTCGAGGGTGTAGGTGCGGGTGGTGCCGTCCTGCGTCAGGGTGCGGGCGAGGTCGTTGGCGTGGTAGGTGCTCGTGAGCTGTGTGCCGCCGGCGTGCGTGGCGGGGACGGTGAGGGTGCGTCCGAAGGCGTCGTAATCGAAGCCCGTGGTGGTGATGCGGTCGGCCTGGTCGTGCGTGGTGTTGTGAACGCCGGCTGGAGTGGTGCTCTGGCAGGCGCCGGCGGCGGCGGGGTCGAACGTCTGCCGCCGGGTGCGGTTGCTGTTGTCGTCGTAGTCGTAGCTTGTGACGGTGCAGGCGGCGGTGCTGCCGGGGCGGTCGTTGGTCTGCTTGAGGCGTCCGGCGGGGTCGTAGGTGTAGTCGTCGGTCGAGAGGTATCCGGCCTGCGTGCTGGTGGTCTGCCAGGTCTGCTGGCCGTGGATGTTGACGGCGGCCTGGGAGAGCAGCCATTCGCAGGTTGCGCCGCAGTTGTCGGCCTTGAGGTAGCGAAGCTTTGTGCGTTCGCCGGTTTCGTCGGTGGTGATGGTGGCGGTCAGGCCGTTGGGGTAGGTCTTCGTCGCGATCGCGCCGTCGGCGTCGTAGGTGGCGCCGAGCTCGCCGACCTGCGGGTCTGTGACGCTCGTCAGCAGCCCGCGGGTCGGGTCGTAGCTGAGCGTCTGGGTGGCTTTGCCGTCGTTGATCGTGACGGGCCGGTCGAGCAGGTCATACGTCGTGGTGCTGGTGAGGCCTTCGGCGTCGGTGTGGCTGGTCTGGCGCCCCAGCGAGTCGTGCACGTGCGTGATCGTCTTAGCGGGATTGCTTGTGCTGAGCGTCGTTTCGCGGCCGGTCGTCGTGCTGTAGCCGTGCGTGACGGTCGGCACCGCGGTGCCGCTCGTCGCGGTCGTACTTTCGGTCAGCAGCCGCCCGGCGTCGTCGTAGCTCTTGGTTGCCGTGCGTGTGTGGGTGCCGGCGGTATCGGTGATCGTGGTCGGCTGGGAGAGCCGGTTGTACTCGTACTTCGTCGCCGGGATCGCGGGCAGGCCGCCCGTGGGTTGGGTGGCGGGCTTGATCTTGCAGACGAGGTTCGCCCATGCTGCGGTGTTTGCGCAGGCTGCGTCCTCTGGATTGGCTGCTGCGGTGTAGTAGATCGTCTTGGTGGTCCGCGCGTCCGATCCCTCGGCGTTGCCGGCGGGCAGCGTGCGGCTGATCTCCAAGCCGGTGCCGGCGTCGTACGCGGTACGGGTCGTGAGGTTCAGCCCATCAGGGTCGATGGTGGTGGCGGTCGGCTTTCGCAGCGCTTTGCCGGTCGTGTCATAGGCGAGCGTGGTAGTCCGCACGTCGCTGTCGGTGTTCTGCCCGTCGACGCGCGCGCCGGCACGAATCGTGGTCGGCAGGTGCAGCCCATCGGTGTCGTACGTGGTGGTCGTGTGCTTGCGCGCCTGTGCGGTCGTGCCGTTGGCGAGGCGGATCTCGTGGCGTGGCTCAAGCTGCTCGCGCAGCTCCAGCCCGCTGGAGTCGTAGGTGTTCTGGGTGTCGATCTCGCGGGCACGCGCCGCGCTGTCACTAACAGCCATGGCGCGCTGGCGGTTGGCCGCCGTGAGGCTGCGGATGACGTTGTGATGCTCGTCGTACTCGCTCGTCGTGATGTGCGCGCCGGGCAGGGCGGTGTTGACCTCGCGGCCGCTGCCGTTGAGGTAGTGGATCTTCGCGCGGCTGTAGCTGCTCGGGGTGCCGCTGCCGGGGACCTGGTCGGGCGGGAAGATCGCGGTCGCGTCGACCGGGGTGTCGGTCTGGGCCCAATCGTCGACATCCGAGGCACTCATCGCATGCGGAGCGTCCGCTCCGGAGAGGGGAACGTCGTAGATGGCCGTCCACGTCGCGGTGCCCGACGGGCCCGTTCGCGCGACGCTGCGTAGCCTGCCGTTGCTGGCGGGGTCTGCCGGAATTGTCTGGTAGGTCAGCGTCCAGGGCTGCTCACCGGGCGGCGTGGTCCCGACCAGGCGGCCGCTGGGGTCGTAGTCATAGGTCGTCTTCAGCGCCGGGCTGACCCTGGGATCCCAGGCGGCGCGCAACCGGCCGTCGTCGTCGTACTGGTAGCGCGCCACTGTCTCACTCGTGCCGACGCCGGCACCGGCACCGGCACCGAACGTAACCGAGTCGAGCCGGCCGACGTAGGTGCCCCACTGTGCCTGCCCGTCGCCGGTCGCGGTGCTGTCGCCGGGGGCGGTGTAGGCGAAGCGAAGCTCGCGACAGCCCGCAACCAGCGGCTGGCAGCTGCCAACGCCCGCCGGCCTCGGGGCCAGGACGCGCGTCAGCCGCACGTCACCGCCAACGACCGCGTACTCGTAGTTGGTGGTCGTCTCGCCGCCAGGGGGCGACGCGGAGCTCGGGCGGTACTCGCTGGAGCCTGCCACGAGCTCGAATACGGTTGTGTTGGCGTCGGTGTCAGTCAGCGTGAACTTCGTCGGGCTGGTGCTCTTGGACAGCTTGAGGTCCTCATAGCCGGCTTGTGGCTCATAGCCGGTGCTGGTGGCGGCGAACTGGACAGTGGTCGTGTCGGCGAGCGTCACCGTCGCCGAGGTTGTCTGATCGTCGAGCATGACGTAGTCAGCGCCGGCGGCGTCGACGGGCGCGCTGGCCAGCCACCCCGGGCCGAAGATTCCGGCCGGCTCGCCGGAGGCCGGCTGCGCCATCCGCGAGGCGTACGTGCGGCGAACGGTGAGGTCGCTGGCGTACGAATCGATGGTCACGTCGTCATCTGAGAGCAAGAAGTTGCCGGTCAATAGATCGACCTCGCCCGGCCCGAGCTGTTCGCGCGCGTAGTCGGCACCAAGCCCGTTGGGCTTGTAGGAGGCCGCCACCGTGTTCGTGGGGCTGCCCGCGTCGTCGTCGAAGTGCGCGCGGATCTGCACCGGCGTGTCGGACTGCAGCGTCGCCGCGACATCCCACACGAGTGTCTGCGTCGCTCCGTCCGTCAGCGCCTGAGTCGTACTGGAAACGTCGTCTCCGGCGGTCGTCTTCAGGTGCGCCGCAGGGATCGTCGTCCAGCCCTCCGTGCTGGCGCGACGGTACTTGAACGTCGCGCTGCTGTAGCCGGGGCGCTTGACGACCGCGCGCAGCTTCAAGCGCTTCTCCGACACGTCTCCTGCCCGCGGAGAGCTCATCGCACCGCGCACCACGCGCACCTTCCACGAGGGCTCGACGTGCTGGTTGCCGGCGTGATCGGTCACGACGACCTGCAGCGTGTGCTCGCCGACGGTGAGTTCCTGATCGAAGGGGCGAAACTCCCACTCGCGGCGCATCGTGCAGCCCGTTCCCGGACAGGCCTGCGCGGCCTGCTCCTGATAGTAGGCGCGGGCGCCATCGAGCTTGACCTCGACGCTCTTGACGCCGGCACTGCCGCGCTCGGCGCCCCACGGATTGCTGTCGTCTCCGTCTACGATCAGCTTGTAGCTGTCGGCGCTGAGCTCCTTGGCGGCCATTCCGAGAAGATCGCCTGACAGTCGGACATCGGGCTCGCTGCTGTCGATCTTGACCGGCCACGGCGTGCTGCTCGTGACGCGACCGACAACGTCGGCGACACGGGCTGTGACCTGATGGATCCCATCGGGCTTGTCTGCGATGTAGTCGCTGACGTCGTAGGGATGCATGTTGTCGGTGTTGTTGGGGCAGCGTCCGTTGCGATCGCCGCAGCCGATCCCGACCCACGGGCCGACCTGCGTGTCGCCGATCATGATGTCCTCCGCGGCGATCCCGAGGCCCGTGTCGGTGGCAGTGACCCGGGCTGACATCGTGGCGAGGTCCTGCGGGCGCGTCCAGCCGCTGGGAGCGCCGTTGGGCGACACTCCCGTGATCACGGGTGCGTCGTTGTCGCTGAGCGTGAGATACACCCGTCCCAGATACGAGATTGCTCCGGAAGCCCCCGTTCGGCCGTACATGATCTGCCCGAACGCGAAGTTGTTGCCCGGCAGCGCTCCCGAGGCGCCGCAGTCAGAGACGCAGATGGTCGTGTAGGTGTTGCTCATCGCCGACGACGTGCTCCACGCGCGTTGCCAGCCGACGTTCGTCTTGGCGATCCCGGCGTAGTACGTGCTGCCCGACGCGTGGTGGTACATCCCGGTCAGATCGGCGCGGTAGATGTATGACGTGCCGGGCGCGTAGTACAGCCACTGCCCGTAGTGGCTGCAGCAATACGGTGCGTTGGCGGTCGCGGTGACATACAGGCCGTTGCCCCAGACACTGTTGCCGGCAAACCCCGCCAGGTAGCCGCTGGGGTTGGAGGTGTACTGCCAGCCCGAAAACGCCGGATATCCGTCCCTCCAAGTGTTGTCGTCGCGAACATAGCCGACGAACACCGGGTCGACGGTCAAGGGATACTTCACGTCCGCCTCGCGATGGGCGACCTCGAGCGTCACGCGCCCCTCGCCGAGTCGCAGCTGCACATCGACTGGCTCGCCATCAGCGTCAGAAGCAACGGCGGGCGAGATCGTCCCGACAACCTCGCCGCCGCGCAGGATCTCCACGCCGCCGCTGTTGGCCTTCGGAGCAGGGCCAAAGCCAACAGCTGGCACCCGCGCGTAGCGCAACGTCGCATCGGCAGGCAGATCGAGCATCAGCGCCAGCTGCTGCGGCGCATCGGCCGAGCGCAACAGGTGGAACGTCTCGATCCCGTTAGGTAGCGGCGCGACCATGAAGTCCGTGTCGGTCGCGACGTCTGACCAGAACACCTTGCCCGCCTGCTCGACGCCAGTCGAAACGCTGTCGCCGACCGGCGGACGCACCGAGACGCCCGTGTCGCCGAGCGTAACGCCGTCCGCCAGACGCTTGGGCAGCCGCACGTCGACGAGGGAGTTCTTTGTCTCAAAGTCGTCGGGCCGCTCCTCCAATGAAAGATCCATCGGGCGCTTGTCACCGTTCTCATCAGCCACCCGCGCCGGAAACGGCGTGTAGATCGCTGCGCCGGCCTTCGCGCCCTTCCGCCGGATCTGAATCAGATGATCACCCGCATAGCCGACGATCTGCTCTCCCGCCGCCAGCTTCGGCGGCGCCCACAACGGCTCGTCCACCAACCGCGCAAGCTCGCGCCGCGCGACCCCCAACGCCGCATCGCGACCCCGCCCGCGATACGCCGAACGCGACACAGAGCGCGCCTCGCGCTCTTCGGCGCTCGAGCGGCGCCGCTGGCGCTGCTCAGCTTCCTTCCGCCCGCGCTCGCGAGCCTGAGCAACCTCGACAGCAGCGCGCGGATCTGGAAGCTCATTCACCGACAAATCCGCAACCCGCGGAACCGGCGCATACGATTCACCGCCAGCAGCAATCGCGCTCGGAACCGCCACACCCACGATCATCATGCCCACCAGCAGACGCCAGCGGCACCCGACGCCGTGCATCGCAACAATCCCAGCAAGCGCCCGACGTATGACCCTGGCAACACGATTGACCATCTGGCTCCCGACATCGGCGACGTTTCATGCTGGTGAAGCCGCGGCGGCTGCCAGATGAGCGAAGAGTCGGCACACAACCGCCCGCGCGCAATCGGACATCCGTCCGCCCGACATTTGATCTCGCGTCAAGTCAAGGCGCCCGCTGAAACGTAGGAACGCGCTGCGAGGACGCAATCGCCGGGTATTTCTACTAACGCACTCCGCCGTTTCGGACAAACTAGCCAGTCGACCCCGATTCCGTTGCTCGGGGACCCCTCGACTGGGTGGGGCCCCGCGATCGCGCTGTTCACCGTCGCCGCGATGTGCGACCGGCGGTCCTCCTTCGCAGGCCTCGTGCCGACGCTGATCACCGCGGTCCTCATGAACTTGATCGGCCCGGACGCGCAGCCGGAAACGCCCGTCAACGCGCTCCGCGCCGCCGCGCTGGCAATCGGTCTGTGGGCGCTGGGCATGTACCTGCAGACACACCGGCGCTATCTGCGCGAACTGCAGGCACGCGCGGACTACCTCGAGCGCGACCGCGAGCAGCACGGATCGCGGTGATCGAGGAGCGTACGGCGATCGCCCGCGAACTGCACGACATCGTCGCGCACTCCGTCAGCGTCATGCTGGTCGCGGTGCGTGGCGCGCGCGACGTGCTGCGAACCTCACCCGACGTTGCCGACGCCACGCTCGCGCGCGTCGAGGCCAGCGGCGAGCAGAGCATCGCCGAGTTGCGGCGCATCCTCGCGCTGCTGCGCGAGCCCGAGCAGGACATCGAATCACGACCGCAGCCATCGCGATCGCCGAGCTCGACACGCTGATCGCCGAGCACCGCGCGGGCGGCCTGCCCGTCGACCTCGAGATCGTCGGACAGCCACGGCCATTGCCGGGCGGCGTCGAGCTGTCGGTGTACCGCATCGTCCAGGAGGCACTGACCAACGTGCTCAAGCACTCTCGCCCGCGCCGCGTGACCGTCACGCTGGCCTTCCGCGACAGCACCCTGGAGGTCGAGGTCCTCGACGACGGCGCCGCGGTCGTTACCCACGGCGCACACACAGGCGGCGGCCACGGCATCGTCGGCATGCGCGAGCGCGTCTCCCTGCTGGGCGGTGAACTCGAAACGGGCGCTCGCGCGAGCG
>JBBSMC010000056.1:0-18903 GCA_038233375.1 Solirubrobacterales bacterium | reverse complement strand
TGCGGCCGAACGCATCACCGTACGCCGTGGTGAGATCGGTCTTGGCCTGCTGCGTCACGGCGTCGTTGGGGTCCGCGACGTTGTGGTTGACGCCGGTGAGGCTCACGCAGTCGACGGCGGGGCAGAGCCCGAAGCCGGTCTGGGAGTTGTTCGGCGACGAGCCGACGTCACCCTCGATCGTGCTCACCCCCGTGTTCGTCAGGCCCGAGCCGCCGAGCACCGCGTAGTTGGCGGCCGTGCCCATCAGGACGGGGCTGGGACCGGCGGAGGCGCTGCCGGCGCCGAGCAGGGTCAGGGCGGAGGCGAGGGTCGCGATCCATGCGGCGCGGCGGATGGTCGGGCGTGCCCCGGGCGTGCGGGCCTCAGGCGAAGTCATGGCAATCCTCTTGGCGTCGCAGACGCGGCGATGGGGGCGGAGCATTCAGGAATGGCGCTTAACCGTTCCGTTCGGTCGGACAGACCTGGAAACGACGTCAGGCTCAAATGCTCCCGTTCAGGGGCTGTCGACCGGGACATGCTCTTACTTGAAGAAGCGGGCGTGTTCCCATCACTTGTCCAGGGTGCCGATGGCCACTTCAGAGCCATGTCCCTCGCACCGCGGGGCACGCGAACCCCGCTGGTAGGCTCCATTCCCAAGCGACAGGGGTGCTGAGAGGACAACCGCTCGGCTGAGATGGGTCACGCCAGATCCAGACCCTTCGAACCTGTGGGGTAATGCCCGCGGAGGGAGCGATGCTGACGCGCACACGGACGCCCGAGACGGCGCCGATCGAGGTGAAGGCCGGGCTGGGATCGGTCGCGCTTCGTGACGTCTGCAAGACGTTCGCCGCGCCGCGCCGCGGAATCGCTGCGGTCACCGCGCTGCGCGAGCTGAGCCTCGACGCGCGGCCGGGCGAGATCGTCGCGGTCGTCGGTCCCAGCGGCTGTGGCAAGACGACGCTGCTCGAGCTCGTCTGCGCGCTCAGCGAGCCCGACACGGGGACGGTCGAGACCGCGCCCGCCGCGCTCATGGCCCAGCGCGATCTGCTGCTGCCGTGGCACAACGCCGTCGACAACGCCGCGCTGGCGCTGCGCGTCGCCGGCGTCGAGCGCGGTGCGGCGCGCGAGCGCGCGGGGGCGCTGCTGCGCGAGTTCGGTCTCGGCGGCTTCGAGCGCGCGCGACCCGACGAGCTGTCCGGTGGGATGCGCCAGCGCGTGGCGTTCGCGCGCACGCTGCTGTCCGGCCGCACGATCCTCTGCCTCGACGAGCCGTTCGCCTCGCTCGACGCGCTCACGCGCCAGGAGATGCAGGACTGGCTGGCCGAGGCCCTCCTCGCGCAGCCGCGCACGGTCGTGCTCGTCACGCACGACGTCGAGGAGGCGATCGTCCTCGCCGACCGCGTGCTCGTGATGTCGCCCCGACCGGGCCGCGTCGTGGCGTCGCTCGACGTCGATGTCGCGCGACCGCGGCGGCGCACCGACCCGGCGCTCGTCGCGCTGCGCGAGCGCGCGCTGCAGGAGCTGCGCGCATGACGGCCGTCATCCTGCTGGTCGCCCTGCTCGGCGGCTGGGAGGCCTACGCGCGGCTGAGCGGCATCGACGAGTTCGTCCTGCCTGCGCCGAGCGCGGTCGCCGCGGCGCTCTACGAGGACCGCTCGCTGCTGTGGAGCAACTTCACGGTGACGGCGGGCGAGATCGGCCTCGGGATGCTGCTCGCGATCGTGCTCGGGCTTGCCTGCTCGGTCGCGATCCACTTCAGCGCGCCGCTGCGGCGGGCGCTGTACCCGCTGCTCGTCGGCTCGCAGACGATCCCGATCGTCCTCATCGCCCCGCTGCTCGTGGCGTGGTGGGGCTTCGGCCTGCTGCCTAAGCTCGCGATCGTGGCGCTCGTCTGCTTCTTTCCGATCGTCGTGCCGACGCTCGACGCGCTGGACCGCGTCGACGCCGATCTGCGCAAGCTCATGCGCACGTTCGGCGCCTCACGCTGGCAGACGTTTCGCATGGTCGAGGCGCCCGCGGCGCTGCCCGGCGTGCTGACCGGCGCGAAGCTCAGCGTCGCGATCGCCGCGATCGCCGCGACGCTGGCCGAGCTGGCGGGCTCCGACGCCGGCCTGGGCAACCTCATGCTCAAGGCGATCCCTCAGTTCGAGACGGCGCGCGCCTTCGCCGCCGTGCTCATCCTGTCCGCCTTCTCCGTCGCGCTGTTCGCCCTGCTCGCGCTCGCCGAGCGCCTCCTGCTTCCGTGGGCTCATCAACCGAGAGGAACCGCTCCGTGAATCATCGCCGCCTCGTCCCCGCCATGCTCGCCGGGCTGCTCACGCTCGGCCTCGCCGCCTGCGGCGAGAAGAAGGAGACGACCGGCGAAGCTCCCGACGAGCGCGTCGATCTCGTCCTGGACTACCTGCCCAACGCCGACCACGCCGGCATCTACGCGGCGATCGCGGAAGGCGAATTCAAATCCGCCGCGCTCGATGTGAAGCTGCGCACGCCCTCTGACCCGTCGGCGCCGCTGAAGCTGCTCGCGTCGGGCAGGGCCGACCTTGCGATCTCCTACGAGCCCGAGCTGCTGCTGGCGCGCGCGCAGGGCGCCAAGCTGGTGTCGATCGGCGCGCTCGTGCAGCGGCCGCTGACGTCGATCATCTCGCTCGGCGGCAAGAACGCGATCCGCCGCCCGGCCCAGCTCGAGGGCAGGAAGGTCGGGACCGCGGGGATCCCCTACCAGGACGCGTATCTCAAGACGATCCTCGAGGACGCGGGCGCGGACCCCGACAGCGTCAAGCCGATCAACGTCGGCTTCAACCTCGTCCCGGCCCTGCTGACCAAGCGCGCCGACGCCGTGCTGGGCATGTTCTGGAACGTCGAGGGCGTCGAGCTCGCGCGGCAGGACCGCAAGCCGGTGATCCTGCGGATGGACGAGATCGGGGTGCCGACCTACAACGAGCTCGTGATCGTCGCGCGCGAGGCCGACGTGCGCTCCCGCGGCCCGGTGCTGCGGCGCTTCATGCGCGCTCTCGCGCGCGGCCACGAGCGGCTCAAGGAGGACATCGAGACGGGCGTCGCTGCGCTCGTGAAGGCCAACCCGGACCTGAAGGCGAGCCTGCAGCGCGCGCAGGTCAAGGCGACGCTGCCGGTCTTCTTCCCGCGCGACAAGACGCGTCCGTTCGGCTATCAGCGGCGCATCGACTGGCAGCGCTACAGCCAGTGGATGGAGGAGAAGGGCTTGATCGAGGACGCGGGCGTCGGCCAGCGCGCGTTCACGAACGAGTTCCTGCCGGGCGAGGGGATCTGACGCAGCGCACGCTGACGGTCGCGCACGCGCGCCGCTTGGCCCTGCACGCGCAGGGGCTCGCCGCGCCGGCGCCGCGCGGCGCCGGCGGACGCGGGCCGGACGCGGTCGCGGCCGTCACGCAGCGGATCGGCTGCCTGCAGCTCGACCCGGTCAGCGCGGTGGCGCGCAGCCCGCTGCTCGTGCTGTTCGCGCGGCTGGGACCGCTGCGCGACGAGGCTCTCGAGCAGGCCGCCTACGAGCGGCGTCGGCTGTTCGACGCATGGGCGCACGAGGCCTCGCTCGTGGCGACGGCCGACCTGCCGCTGCACCGCTGGGCGATGCGCACGTGGCTGCAGGCCGCGTCGCCGCGCGCCGAGCGCGCGCGTCAGTTCCTCACCGCGAACGAGGGGTTCGCGCAGGATCTCATCGCCGAGCTGCGCGAGCGCGGGCCGCTGCGCGCGCGCGACCTCGAGGACCGCTCGACCGTGCCCTGGCAGCACGGCTGGTGGACCGACGATGTCTCCGCGCGCCAGACGATCGGGCGGATGCTGCAGCTGCTGTGGATGTGCGGCCGGATCGGCGTCGCGGCGAGGATCGGCGGGACCGAGCGGCTGTGGGGCGTGTTCGAGCGCTGCGTGCCGGAGGGCGCGCTCGAGGCCGCGCCAGACCTCGACGACGCCAGCGCCGAGCGCGAGGCCGCGCTGCGCGCCGTGCGGATGCTCGGCGTGGCCCGCGCCGGGCACGTCCGTGCGCACTTCCTGCGCCGCCGCTACGCCCAGCTGCCGGCCACGCTCGATGCGCTGGTCGCCGCCGGCCGGCTGGAGCCGGTACGGGTGGCCGGGCTGCGAGGCGACTGGTTCGCGGCGGCCGAGGATCTCGAGCGCCTGCCGGACCTGGCGCCGGGTGCGCGCACCACCGCGCTGTCGCCCTTCGACAACCTGCTCTGCGACCGCGCGCGCACGAGCGAGCTGTTCGGCTTCGACCATCGCCTCGAGATCTACGTCCCGGCGCCGCAGCGGCGCTGGGGCTACTACGTGCTGCCGATCCTGCACCGCGAGCGGCTCGTCGCCCGCGCCGACCTCGCTCTGGACCGCAAGGCCGGCGTCCTGCGGGTGCTCGCGCTGCATCGCGAGGATGGTGTGCGGCGGACGCCGGCGCTCGACCGGGCGGTGATGCTGGCGCTCGAGCGACTGGCGGCGTGGCGCGGGGCGACCCGGGTCGCGAATGGCAGCGATCCGCGCGCCGCTCAGCGCGACGGCGGCGCTGGCGGGCGCGTGCTCGAGGAGCACGACGAGCCGGGGCACTGAAACGCCGCGGGGGCCCGGCATCGGCCGGGCCCCGTCCTGACCCTTCTTGCTCTGCCGCTCAGGCGTTGGCGAGCTCGCGCTCAGCGGCGTTGATGACGCTGACGCGGTTCTTGTGCGCGCGCTCGTACGTGCGGACCTGCTGGACGCGATCGTCGTCGCCCTCGTCGAGGGCGGCGATCACATCGGCCGCAGTCAGCTCGTCGTAGCCCGCCCACGGCTCGTCGCCGCGCAGCGACGTGATGCGACTCGTGATCGTCGTGCGGTTGTCGTTCTTGCGCTCGTAGCTGTCGACCTTCGCGAGGTCGATCTGCGACAGATCGCTCAGCTTCGTGATGATCTCCTCGGCGGTGAGGCTGTCGTAGTTCTTGATCGGCAGATCCTCCTCGGAGGCGACGGCGCCCTTGATCTGGCCCTCGGCCTGTGCAACGCCTGGCACCCTGCGGGCCTGACGCGATGTGCGCTTGGCGCTTGAGACGGCCTTGCCCGTCGTCTGCTTGGCGGCGCTGGAGACCTCGCGGACGGCGTCGGCGGCGCCCGTGGTCCTCACGTCGTAGGACGAGTTGCCCTTCACGTCGGCGCGGACGACCGCCTTCGTCAGCTTGGGGATCTCCTTGAGGACGCGCTCGAGCATGCGCTCCTCGTCGGCGCGGATCGAAGCGGCGAGCTTGGCGGTCTCGTCGTCGCCGACCTGCTCGGCCAGGCGCTCGATCGCCGTGTAGGTCGCGATCTCCAGCGCCTCGGAGGCGCAGGCATCCTTGGCGTTCTTGAGCACCTTCTCCTCGCCGCCGCTGCCGCGCACGAGGTCCAGCGGCGTCTTGCCGATTGCGATCGCCTGGCCGACGACGGTCTGCACGGCGCCGACGACGAACGTCACGGCGTTGGCGCCCTGGCCGAGCGCCTGCAGGCGGCGGCCGACGCGGTCCGCGTGACGGCGCGTCTCGTCGAGGTGCGTCTCGAGGATCGTCCGGTACGAGCCGCGGGGCGTCATCGCGATCTGCGACTGCAGTACGCGGATGAGGGCCTGCTCGCTGGCATGCGCCTCGCTGAGGTACTGCACGACCTTCTGCTGATCTGAGTTCATGAAGTCTCCAATCCAAGTTGTGGGCCGCGAACGCTCAGCGGCTCGGAGGTCGTACGCCGACCTACCCGCCGGGCAGTCTGCGTATTACTCTTAACAACATTGCCCCTCAACGGGCCGGGCCAAACAAATGTTCGTATCCGCCCAATGGGATCGTGCGACCCGGAAACGGTCAGGCGGCCGCTGCGACCCGCGCCGCCGCCGGCGCGCGCAGCGCGTGCGCCCCGGCCAGCCCGCGCCACTCGCCGAAGCGCGCGAACAACGCCCGCACCTCGGCCTCGTCGGCGCGCGCCGCGGGGTTGCCGCCGCTGCGCGCGTGGCCGAGCAACTTCAGGAAGCCGAGGTCGCCGGCGGGGATGACGTCATAACGGCCCTGGCCGTGCAGCGCGAGCATCTCGACCGTCCAGCGGCCGATGTCGGGGATCGCGAGCAGTCGCCGCCAGGCGCGCTCGTGGTCGGGCCCGTCGATGTCGATCCGCCCCGCCGCGACCTCGCGAGCGACGCGCACAAGCGCGATCGCGCGCCGGCCCGCCAGCTCGAGGCTCTCCAGGCGCGCGGGCGAGCAGCCGGCGACGACCGCCGGGGTGGGCACGTCGCGCAGCCCCGTCGCAGGGCAGCGCGCTCCGAGCGTGCGGACGATGCGCGCCTCGATCAGATTGGCCTGCGAGGTCTGGATGAGCTGCTCGCAGATCGCCCAGGCGAGCGCCTCGAAGGCGACCGGCCGGCGCGCCACCCGTAGCCAGGGCCGGCGCCGCAGCGACGGGCCGACCAGCGGGTCGTCGCGGTGGCGCTCCCAGAAGGGGCGCAGGTCGTCGTCGACCCCGAGCGCGAAGCGCATCCGCGCGATCGCCGCCGCGGCGTCGGCGCGGTCCTGCGCCCACGCCCCGAACAGCACGCAGCGCTCGCCGGGCTGGGCGACGCGCACGATCACCGGGCGCCCGTCGAGATGCAGGAGACGCTCGAGCACCGTGCCGCGGCAGCGCAGCACGCCGTCGCGGCCGCCGTGCAGCGGCAGCCGAAACGCCCAGCGCGGGACGACCTCGAGGCGCAGCTCGTACATCGCCCGCAACCTACGCGGCGCGCAGGACGCGTGCGGCGGCGCTGCGCGCTCGTTGCGGGCGAAACCGCGGTCCAGCGTGCGACGGGCAGCTACTTGCCGCGCTCGCCGAGCACGTGGACGTCGACGAGGAACGAGCGGCTGGCGAGCACCTGCCCGAACATCCGCGTCCGGCGCCGCGCCACACGCCGCGTACGCCGTCGCTGCGCCATCGCCACCGTGGCCGCGCCGGCGACGACGCTCGCGCCGACGAGCGCCGCGGTCTGGACCACGGCGGGGCTCAACGCCCCCGGCGCGCGCAGCAGCTCGATCGGGCGGACCGTCACGTCGCGCAGGACCGGCACGCCGTCGAGCACCTCGTGCTCGTCCTCGTAGGCCGCCTGGTCAAACAGCTCAGGCCGCGGATCGTCCGCGCGCGCGGCGGCAGGCGGCGCGGACTGCCGGTCATCGAAGGGCTTGGGCTTGAACACTTGCGCTGGATACTGATGGGGCCGTCAGACGTCTGTGCCCGCCAACGCTACCCCTTGCACCTCAGAAGCGCGACTCGTAGACGCGATAGCGCTTGACGATGCGTCCGCCCATCGCCTCCATGCCACGGTTCATCGCGCGGTTGGTCTCGAGGATCCAGCCCATCTCGCCCCATTTCTGCGGCGTGGCCTTGGCCATGTCGAAGTGCTCGACGTAGAACCGCGCGGCGGTCCCGGTGTGCTGGTACTCGGGCTTGACGCCGAGAAAGCCGACGCGCACGCGGTCCATGATCCTCCCGCGGCGCAGGAAGTGAAACCAGCCGAACGGCAGCAGCCGCCCGTTCATCTTCTTGAGCACCTGGTTGATGTCGGGCACGGTGATCGCGATGCCGATCGTCTCGCCGTCCTTCTCGGCCAGCATGAACCAGTGCTTGTCGAAGACGAGCTGCAGCTCCTCGGCGTAGTGCTTGAGGTCTGAGTCCGAGTAGGGCACGAAGCCCCAGTTGCGTTTCCAGGCGGCGTTGTAGACCTCGCCGAATACCTTGATCTCCTTGGAAAGGTCGCGGCGGCGCATGTGGCGCAGCTGCACGCCATGCTTGGTCTCGGACTGCTCGGAGAGCTCGAAGATGATCGGCAGGATCTTCTCGCGGTCGTCGATGACGAGCTCCCACATCAGCAGGTCGATCGCCTTCGTCAGGCCGGCGCCCTCGACGAGGCGCTGGTAGTAGCCCGGATGCCAGGGCTGCTTGATCATCGGCTCGCGCAGGTAGCCCTCGACGAGCAGGCCGGCCTCGTCGTTCATCGTGTAGTCCATCGGCCCGATCACGTGGTTGCGCCCCCGCTCGGACAGCCACGCCCGGGCGGCGCCGATCAGCGCGCCGGCCACCTCCGCGTCGTCCTCGAGCTCGAAGAAGCCGAACATGCCGGTGCCGGCGCCGTGCTGGGCGTCGTAGGCGCTGTCGATCTGCGCCGAGATCCGCCCCACGACCCGCTGCCCGCCCGGGGTCGTCTCCCACGCCAGGAACTCCTGCGCGACGGCGTGCTTGAAGTACGCGTTCATGCGCCGGCTGTGGAACATGTGGCGCTCCAGGCGCAACGGGGGCACCCACTGCGGAGAAGTAGAGTGCAGCCGGAACGGGAGCTCGACGAATTCCTGCCGATCGCGCCGCGACGAGACGGGGCGTACCTCGAGACTCACGGCGTTCACGCTACATGGCCTCCACGACACACGACGTCTTCGCCAAGGTCCGCGGCCATGAGCGCGCCGACCAGCTGCGCGCCGCACGAGAGGCCGACGTCCTGCCCTACTTCCGCACGCTCGAGGGCCCGGCCGGACCCGTCGTCGAGATGGAGGGCGCCGAGCGGATCATGCTCGGCTCCAACAACTACCTCGGGCTGACCGCCGACGAGCGCGTGATCCAAGCCGCCCATGCGGCGCTCGAGACCTACGGCACCGGGCTGACCGGCTCGCGCCTGCTCAACGGCACGATCAGGCTGCACCTCGAGCTCGAGCAGGAGATCGCCGACTGGATGGGCACCGAGGAGGCGCTCGTCACCTCGACGGGCGCACAGGCCAACCTCACGGCCCTCGGGACGCTGCTCGCGCCCGGCGACACCGTCGTCGCCGACTCCGGCGACCACGCCTCGATCCTCGACGGCTGCATCCTCAGCCGCGCAAAGCTTCGCGCGTTTCGCCACAACCGGATGGACAAGCTCGAGCGCACGCTGAGCAAGGCGCGCGCGGACGGCGGCGGGATCCTCGTCGTCGTCGACGGCGTCTTCTCGATGGAGGGCGAGATCGCGCCGCTGCCGCAGATCGCCGACCTCTGCGAGCAGTTCGGCGCGCGGCTGATGGTCGACGAGGCGCACGGCGCCGGTGTGCTCGGCGCCCGCGGCGCGGGTGCGTCGGAGCTGCTTGACATCGAGGACCGCGTCGACCTGCGGATGGGCACGTTCTCCAAGTCGCTGGCCAGCTGCGGCGGCTTTCTCGCCGGCAGCCACGAGGTCATCGACTACCTGCGCGTGCAGAGCCGCGCCTTTCTCTTCACTGCCTCCAACGTGCCGGCGGCGATCGGCGCGGCGCTCGCCGCGCTGCGGATCATCCGCTCCGCCGACGGGCCCCCGCTGCTCGCGCGCGTGCTCGAGAACGCCGCCTACCTGCACTCGGGTCTGCAGGAGCGCGGCTTCAAGGTCGTCGAGCACGAGGGCGACCACATGTCGCCGATCGTGCCGGTGATCGTCGGCGATGACTGGAAGGCCGTGCTCCTGTGGCGCGCGCTCTACGACGCCGGCGTCTTCGTGAACGTCGCGATCCATCCCGCGGTGCCGCCCGGCGGAGCGCTGCTGCGCACGAGCGTCATGGCCACGCACGACCGCCCCACGCTGGACCGCGCGCTCGACGCCTTCGTCACCGTGAAGCAGGACTTCGAGGCGCAGCACGGCCCACTGCCTGCCTGAGGGTGCCCGTCCGGCGCGGCTGCGATTGTCCAAATTTTCACAAGCTGGTCACTGAAGAAAAACCTCGCTCTGAGCGAGCCCTTTCCGTCCGGTGCCTTGATCTGCCACCCGCGGCTGGCATACCTTCACCGAGCGCTCAGCGCAGGCGAGCGGGGAGGCAGACCAGATCGAGGGCCACCTGGCTGGAGGTCCTTCGGTAGGAGACGTGGTCTGCAGCTCCGACGCGGGCGATGCGCAGCGCGGTATTGGTTGGTTGAAAACATCACCGAAGCGCTGTCCCCTTAACGGAAGGGGACAGCCGAGGAGGATCCATGCACGACGCGTCCACGACGATGGCCCCTGCTCCGCCCCAACACATGCGAGCTCTTCAGCGCGCGAACGAGGTGCGCCTCGCCCGCGCAGAGCTCAAGCGCAACGTCGGAGTGAGCGCGATCTCGGTCGCCGAGGTCATCGTGGCGTGCCCGTGGGAGGCGGCCAGCATGACGATCGCCGAGCTGCTCACCAGCCAGCGCCGCTGGGGCACGTCGCGAGCCAGCAAGTTCCTCGCCGGCATCGGCATGTCGGAGACCAAGACGGTGGGATCGATGACCGACCGTCAGCGCGCCCTGCTGGTGGCGATGGTCTGAGCTAGTGCGTCCGGCGGCCGCGGGGGCGGAGGACCCCCCGCACGCCGCCGCCGTTCAGGGTCTCCAGCCCGCGCGCCGCGACGCGGCGACAGCCTCACCGGCGAGCCGCTCGAGCCCGCCGCCAGAGGCCGCCTTGGCGCCCACGAGCGTGCCCTGCACGCGCCCGCGCCAGCGCGCGACCGTGACGTACGGACACGCGGCCACGCCGTAGACGCTCGCCAGGATGCCGTCGCGGTCCCACCCGACCGGGAAGCTCCAGCCGCGACTGCGCGCGCTCGCGCGCAGCTCGTCCAGACCGCCACCGATCGCGACGACCGCCACCTGCAGCCCGCGGTGGCGGCGCGCCAGCGGCTCCAGGCGCTCCCACATGTCGAGGCAGTCCGCGCCGCGCGACGCCGACAGGCCCAACACCAGCGGCCCCCGCTCGGTCAGTTCGCAGACGTTGAACACCGTCGGGCCGCGGACCTCGCAGGCGGGGCGGCTCCCCGCCTCGCCCCCGTCTCGGGCGCCGGAGGCCGCCACGTTGGCATCGCAGGGATCGTCGTCGTCGTCGCAGACGATGTCGGAGCCGGCACGCACGACCGCGAACGGCGGCAGCGGGTCACCGGCGGGCAGCCCCGTCGCACGGGGCGCGTCCGGCCCCGACGCGCGGATCGTCAGCGCTGCGACGGCGAGGATCGCGGCGATCCCCAGCAGCCAGGCGAAGCGATGCCCGGAGACCCGTGCGCCCGGGCCGGGCGGGGCGGGCGCCGGCGAAGGGGCCGGCTTCGCGCCCGCGGCGGGCGGCTCGAGGTCGAAACCGAGGGGGCCGTCGCCGCCGCTCATGCGCTCGCGGCGCGCGCCGCCGCGCGGCGTTCGGCGAGCAGCAGCACGGCGGGCAGCACGAGCATGACGCCGAGCAGCGAGACCGTGAGATCGACGACGGTCACGAAGCCGAAGTCGCGCAGCATGCGGATGTCGGAGACGACGAGGACCGCGAAGCCGGCGATCGCGGTCGCCCCGGAGGCCAGCACGGCGGCGCCGGTGGAGCGGTACGTGCGCTCGAGCGCCGCGCGCGGATCGTGGCCCTGCGCGCGCTCGGCGCGGTAGCGCTCGGAGAGCAGCACGCTGAACTCCGTCGAGATCGCGATGACGAGCGCGCCGAGCGTGACCGACATCGGGTTCAGCGGCACGCGCAGCGCGAAGAGCACGAGCGCCGACCAGCCCGTCGCCAACGCGATCGGCACGAGCGGCACGAGCGCGCGCTGCACGCCGCGCAGCGCGACGAGCAGAACGATCGTCACGGCGAGCAGGCCGGCGAGCAGCGTCAGCATGCGGCGCACGTTGGACGCCACCTCCTCGTTCGCGTCGGCGGCCAGCACCGGCAGGCCGGCGAGCTGCGCCCGTACCCCCGCCGGAAGGCCCTCGTCCAGGCGGCGGCGCATCTCGGCGAGGACGTCGGCCTGGCGCTCGAGGTCCATGAGGCGGATGCCGAACGCGAGCGTCGCGGTGCGGCGGTCGGGGCTGATGACGGACTGGGAGAAGTACGGCGGGACGGCGTCGAGCAGCGCCCGGATGGCGCCGGCGTCGCGCCGTGACGCCGGCGTCGTGAAGAGGTCGGGCAGCGAGAAGGCCGGGCACAGCTCGGCGGTGCCGCAGCCGCGCGTGGCCGAGTAGCGGAAGCGCTTCAGCACGCCGGTCTGGTACCTGATCATCCAGTTCAGGACCGCGGGCCGGGTCAGGTCGGCGCCCTCGATGATGACGTCGACCTCACCACCGACGCCGGTCGAGCGCTGCAGCGCGTCGAGGTCGCGCAGCGCCGGCAGGTCCTGCGGGACGAGCTTCTGGATGTCGGACTCGACGCGGGTCTGCGTGTCGAGCGACCAGCCGACGGCGGCCAGCGCGACCGCGATCGCCAGCACCCGAGCCGGCCGCGCAATCGACTGGGCGAGCGCGGCGCCGGCGGCGGCGCGGATGCGGCGGCCGGGCGCGCCGTCCGTCAGCCTCCTGCGCGCCGCGGCGAGCGTTCGTCCGGCGGCCGCGCCCCACCCGCGCAACGCCGGCGGCGCAGCGGCACGCTCGGCGAGCACGAGCGCCGCGGTACCCGCGAACAGCGCCGTCGCGAACGCGATCGCGATGCCGGCGACGAGCAGGATCCCGAAGCCGCGCACCATCGGCACGGGCGACAGCGTCAGCGCGGCGAAGCCGGCGGCGGTCGCCGCCGCCGCGACGGCGACGGCGGGGGCGCCGAGCAGCGCGGCGCGACGCGCGGCCGGCGCGATCGCCAGGTCGCCCCGCCGCGCCTCCTCCTCGACGCGCGCCTGCAGCTGGATCGCGTAGTCGACGGCGAGCCCGATGAGCACGGGCAGGACGGCGATCGACGCCATCGTCAGCGAGGCGCCGGCCAGGGCCAGGACGCCGAACGTCAGCGCCGTCGCGGCGAGCGCGACACCGAGCGCGAGCAGTCGCGGACGACCCCTGAAGACAAGCGCGAGCGTCAGGGCCATGACGAGCAGCGCCACCACGAGCAGCACCCACATCGAGCCGCTGATCGACGCCGTCAGATCGGCGACCACGACGGGCGCGCCGGTGACGGTGTACGTCGCGCCGTTGGCCGGCTTCCACTCCTTCATGGCGACGGCGGCGCGAATCTGGCGCAGCGCCTCGCCGCGCTGCTGCTCGCTCAGACCGGCCTTCAGGCGGACCTGGATCAGCGCCGCCCGGCCGGGCCCGCCGCCCTTGGAGGGGAAGAGGTAGGCGAACTTGCGCTTCGGCGTCCCGGCCGGCTTGGCCGGATCGAAGACGAGCGTCGAGATGAAGTTCGGGTCGTCCAGGCGCGGGATCGAGCGCAGGCCGTAGCGCACGGCGAGCTCGACGACCTCGCCCTGGAAGGCGGCCTCGACGCGCTCGCGCGCTCGGGTCGCGGCGCGCGCGGCGGCGGCGTTGCTCAGACCCCGGCGGCGGGCCGCGCTGCGCGCCTGGCGTGCGGCCGAGGTCGCCCGCGCGGCGTTCTCCTGCAGCCGTCGCGCGAAGCCCGTGCCCAGCTGGCGGACGGCCTCGTTGATGAACGTGCCAGGGCCGAAGACGACCTTCACGTGCTTCGTGCGGGCAAGCCGGCCGCAAGGCCCGTCCTTGCCCCCGGTCGGCGTGGAGCCGGCCGGGATGTTGCCGGCCATGCAGCCCTCCAGGCCGAGCACGCGCTCGAGATCCTGCGACAGCAGCAGCTTGTTCAGCGAACCGCGAACGAGCACGATGATCGGGTCGTCGCCGAAGCGCTCGCGGTAGGTCGCGGTCGCGGCGTAGGAGCGTCCCTCGGTGCCGACGAGCGTGTCGATGCCGGCATCCGGCTCGAGCTGCGTCGCGCACGCCAGCCCGGCGAGCGCGAGCGCGACGGTCAGCGCGAGCACGAGCGCCGGCCGCCGGGCCGCCAGCGTCACGGCGCGGTGCAGCGGGCGTAAGTCCTTCAACGTGCGAGCAGGCTAGTCGGCTGCTCGGAGGGTTGCGCCGAATGCCGCGGCCGCCCCGCTCCTGCCCAGCGTGACGCGCAGATGTTCGCCACGAACAGCTTCGCGCCACGCTCGCGCGGGCGTCTCACTCCATGCCGAGCGGGCCCTGCGACTCCCCGGCGAGAAACTGGCGCACGAACTGGTTGTCGGACTCGAACAGCTCGGCGGCCGGGCCGGATTCGACGATCTGTCCCTTCCAGAGGACCGAGATGTGCTCGGCGACGCGGCGCGCGGTCATGATGTCGTGGGTGATGAGCGTGAACGCCGGCGGCGGCGATCCGCGCCGCTGCGCCTCGTTCATCATGTCCTCGTGGATCTCCTGGATGAGCTCGCCCAGGAGGGCGGTGCGCACGGGATCCAGGCCCGAGTCGGGCTCGTCGAAGAGCACGATGTCGGGGTCGAGCACGAGCGCGCGAGCGAAGCCGGCCCGCTTGCGCATGCCGCCCGACAGCTCGTTGGGCATCTTGTCGTGGGCGTTCTGCAGGCCGACCTCGGCAAGGCGCCGGTTGACGATCTCGCCGATCTCCTGCTCGCTCTTCTCCGTGTGCTGGCGCAACGGAAAGCACGTGTTGTCGAACACGTTCATCGAGCCGAAGAGCGCCCCGTCCTGAAAGAGCACGCCGAACTTCTGGCGCATCTTGAAGAGCTGGTCGTCCTCCATGTTGGGGACGGACTCGCCGTGCACGAGCACGTCGCCCTGGTCGGGATACAGCAGCCCGACCATGTGCTTGATGCAGACCGACTTGCCCGTCCCCGAGGGCCCCAGGATCATCGAGATCCTGCCCTCGGGGATGCCCATGTTCAGACCACGCAGGATCTTGTTGCGCCCGAACGCCTTGTGCACGTCGACGAACTCGACGGCGTCCTTGGCGCCATGCGGCCGATTCATGCCCGTGTGCCAGCGATATTCCTCGTCGTGACCGGCCTGCGTGGACATCAGTCACCCTCCGATCGGGGCGCGGGGATTCGCGCCCCAGAACAGCTGTGTGCCGAGCATCCCGATCAGGTGCACCAGCACGATGTTCAACGCCATCGACTTCGCCGTTGCCGTCCCCACGCCGACCGGTCCACCACTCGCGTTGTAGCCGTAGTAGCACCCCACGAGCACGATCGTCGTCGCCATAACCATCGCCTTCAACAAGCTGTAGAGCAGGTCGGGCGGGTTCTGGAACATCCAGAAGATGAGGAAGTACCCGCCGCTGGAGACCTCGCCGATCTGCTGCACCACCGCGATGTAGCTCGCCAGGAAGCCCGCGCCGATCGCCGCGATGTAGACGAACGGCAGCACCAGCCAGGCGGCGAACAGCCGCGTCGCGCAGAGGAAGGTGATCGAGCTGATGCCCATCACCTCGAGCGCGTCGATCTCGTCGGAGATGCGCATCGAGCCGAGCTCGGCGACGATCCCGGTGCCGACCTTCGCGGCCATCATGTAGCCGAACGCGTAGGGCACGAGCTCGCGCAGGTCGCACCACGCCGCGAAGACGCCGGCGTATGCGGGGTTGCCGACGGAGCGGTTGAAGTACGCGCCCTCGATGCCGCACTGCAGGCCGATCGCGAAGACGAGTCCCCAGATGACGAGCGTCGACGAGACGATCAGGATTCCGGCCTGGCGCAGCCCCTCGCCGAAGAAGCGAAACACGCGCAGGCCGTAGACCTCGCCCATGATCCGCCCGCTGAACTTCGCGATCCCACCGGCATTGGCGACCCACTCGCGCGGCACGGACGTCCATCCGGTCGACATCAGATGAGGTCCACCATCTAGCGCAGGTTGGCCAGCTCGGGGTTCGTCGCCAGCAGCGTCTGGGTGAAGACGTAGTTGAACGCGAAGATGCCAAGGAAGGCGATCACGACCGCCTGGTTGACTGCGCGCCCCACCCCCTCGGCGCCGCCGGAGGCGGTCATGCCCTTGTAGCAGCAGACGATCGCGATGATCGCCCCGAACAAGGTCGTCTTCAGCGCCGACCCCCAAAGGTCCGTCAGCGAGGCCTGGCCGAAGAACGTCGCCCAGAAGCCGCCCAGCGGGGCGCCGTTGACGATCGTCGCCAGCACCCCCGCGAAGACGCCGAACAGCAGCGCGTAGACGTTGAACAGGCCCGTCACCAGCATCAGCGCCAGGAAGCGCGGCACGACGAGGCTCTTGATCGGGTCGATGCCGAGCACCTGCAGCGCGTCGAGCTCCTCGCGGATCTTGCGCGCGCCGAGATCGGCGGTGATCGCCGTGCCGGCGACGCCCGCCAGGACGATCGCGGTCACGAACGGCGCGAACTCGCGGATCGAGGCGAGCACGAAGAAGCCGCCGAGGCGATCGATCGCGCCGAACAGGACGAGGAAGTTCGCCGCCTGCAGGCCGGGGGCGCCGTAGCCGAAGGCGACCGTCGAGACGAGCAGCGGAAACCAGCAGAGCTTCAGCGCGAAGAGAAACTGGCTGACGAACTCGCCGCCGTAGGGGTAGGGCGGTCGCACGGCAGACACGATGGTCTTGCCCGTGAGGATCATCATGTCCCCCACCTCTTCGAGCAGGCTCTTGGCCGGAAGAAACGCTCGATCGGCGACGTTGCGAACCACGGCTGCTTCTCCTCCCTTCTCCCGACGACGGCACCATCCGCGCGCCGCGTGGCAGCGTATGTGAGCGCGATGCCCCGTGCCAACGCCATACGTGCCGGATGTCGCGATCGACTGCCGGAGCCGGTGCCGGGCCGTGCTACGTTGGCCCGGCTTTGCCGAGGGTGACGGCCAGCCTGTGCGCATCCGCCGCGACGGCGGTCGCGGCCCTCCTGCTCGGCGCCTGCGGCGGCGAGGAGCGCCGCGACTCCGACGCGCCGGACGGCACCTACACCGTCGCCGTGCGCAGCTCCTTCCCGGCGCGGCAGCACCTGGCCGCGCAGACCACGCTCGCGCTCACGGTGCGCAACGCCGGCGACGAGGGGATCGCCGAACTCGTCGTCACCGTGCGCGGATTCACCGATCGCGCCGGCGGCCCGCGCAACGCCGATCTGGGGCGCGACCTGTGGATCGTCGACGAGGGACCCGGCGCGGCCGCGACCGCCTTGCAGGACACGTGGACCGCGGGCCGCCTGGAACCCGGCCACTCCGTGACGCTGCGCTGGAGGCTCACGCCGGTCGTGGCCGGCACCCACACCGTCCGCTACGAGATCGCCCCGTCGCTCGCGGGCGGCGCCCGGGCGCGGCTGGCCGGCGGCGGCGGCGCCGCCGGCGCTCTTCGGGTGCGCGTGACGGACACGCCGGCCCGGGCGCGTGTCGATCCACGTACGGGCCGGGTCCTGCGAACGAGTAAAGACCCCCCGGGCAGGGGTAGTTTCCCTCAGACGAGCTTCGCTGCTCTAGCGGCAGCGGTTGCCCAAGGCCGGGACGAACTCGAGAGGACGGAGAACAGATGGCATACAGCGCGCTGGAGACGTATCTCAACGACCACTTTGCCGGAGCGACGGCGGGCGCGAACCTCGCCAAGATTGCCGCCGAGGAGCACAAGAGCGACGAGCACGGCCCCTTCTTCGGGGAGATCTCCTCCGAGATCTCCGCCGACTACGACAAGCTCCAGGAGCTCATGACGGCGCTCGGCGTCGAGCAGAGCGCGACCAAGGGCGCCCTCGCCGAGATCGGCTCGAAGATGATGGCGCCGAAGTTCACGGCCGGCGAGGACGACGAGCTCAACGCGTTCGTCACGCTCGAGACGCTCTCGATCGGCATCGAGGGCAAGGTCTGCATGTGGAAGGCCCTGAAGACCGTCGAAGACGCCTATCCCGCGCTCGAGCAGGCCGATCTCGACAGCTTCCTCGCCCGCGCAGTCGATCAGCGCGAGCGCATCGAGGCCGAGCGCCAGAAGATCGCACCGCGCGCCCTGGCGCACACCGTCAACGCGTAGTCACTAAAGGACACGCGAAGCAGTCGAGCGGCCCAGTGGCCGCTCGATCTCGTTCTGGAGCGTCACCGCGGCAGGCGCGGGGCGATGATGCGGTAGGCCTTCAACCCGAGGCCCAGCCGCTCGCGGTCCTCGGATTGCATCGGGTCAAGGCCCGTGAGGTCGCGCACGCGCTCGAGCCGGTAGGCGACGGTGTGGCGGTGGGCGTGGATCGCCGCCGCCGTGGCGCTCATGTGGCAGTTGGCCCCGAGGTAGGCCTCGAGCGTGCCGATCAGGTCCGTGCGGTACTGGTCGTCGTAGCGCACGACCGGTGCGACGGTGTCCTCGTAGAACGAGCGCACCTCCTCCGGATGGGAGGCGAGCACGCGAAACAGCAGCCGGTACGTACCCTGGTTGATGTCCTCGGCGATCGGCTCGCCGGACACCGTCAACACGTCGAGCACGAGCTCGGCCTCTTGGACCGCGCGCCCGAGCTCGGCCGACTCTGGGTAGAACGAGGACAGGCCGACGATGCCGTGACGCTGCAGCCGGTCGGCGAGCCGTGCCGCCGCGGTCAGCGTGGCCTCCGCCGGGTCGGCGCCGGCGATCGCGGGCAGCAGCGCGTAGACACGCCCGCTCTGCGAAGCGCCCGGCAGCGCCTCCATGTGCTGGGCCAGCGCGCCCGGCAGGTCCTCGGCGATCGTCGCCACGACGTGACGCGGGCGATCGGTGTGCAGTTCCGCGCAGAGCGCGACGGCTCCGCGGCTGAGGTCGCAGCCCAGGCGCGCGGCGCGCCGCACGAGCTCGTCGGGCGCGAGCGCCGTGCCCGCGCGCAGGTCCTCGAGAAAGGAGCCGCGCAGGTTCTGCTCGACCTCGTCGCGCGCCTCCTCGACGGCGACCTCGGTCAGCGAGGCGACCGCCGCGAGGTGCAGGTACTCCGACGCCTCGCCGATCGGCGCGCTCGCGCCCTCGAGCAGCAGCACGCAGCCGACCACCTCGTCGCCGGAGGCGATCGGGATCTCGATCGCCAGGCCGCGCGGCGGGTGCGAGAGCCGGTCGGCGACGCAGTCACCGACGTAGCGGCGCAGCTCGGGCAATCGCTCGTTCAGCGGCCCGCCCTGCGGCGCCACCACCGCCGCACCGAGCCGCGGCACGACGATCGCCACCGTCCCGCCGACGGCTTCGGCGGCAAGCTCCGCGACGCGCTCCAGGCCGTCGCCGGCGAGGATCGCGTCGACCATCCGCAGGTGCAGCCCCCGAAGCCGCTCGACGAGGGTGGCCGCAGTCGGGGCGGCCACCCTCTCCACCCCTAGCCCGTCG
>JBBSMC010000055.1:0-19620 GCA_038233375.1 Solirubrobacterales bacterium | reverse complement strand
TCGGCCACGGCCGGATCGGCCGGGATCTCGAAGTCGACGGGCTCGCCGAGCAGCCGCTCGACGCGGTGGCGCTCGTCGGGACTGGAGATCTTGCTCGCGACGAAGATGACGTCCGCACCGAGCGGGCCGCGAGCCAGGCGTGCGACGCGGCGGCCGGTCAGCGCCGACTGGCTCGTCGGCTCGACGACGACGACATACAGGCTCGCGTAGGGCGAGAAGCCCGCGGCGAGATGGCGCGGGCCGGCCGGCAGGTCGCCGACGATCGCCCACGAATACATCGACTTCGACTCGTGCAGCCTGCGCACGACCTGCAGGAACGCGTTGACCGACCCCATCACGGGGGTCAGGCCGTCCTTGTCGGCCTTGCCGAGCTGCATGAGCCGGATGCCGTCGGGCGCCGGCGTCGTGTAGCGGCGTACGACCGTCGCCGGGCCGACACCGGGGCGCAGCCGCCACGGGCCCTTCTCGGGCTTCTCGGCCGCTTGCATGAGCAGCGGTGCCGCGGGCTCGGGCACGCCGAGCGAGGAGGCCATGCCGGGCATCGGGTCGGAGTCGATCGCCAGCACGCGATGGCCGCGGCCGGCGAGCACGCGCGCGAGCGTGCCCGACAGGACCGACTTGCCTGACCCGCCCTTGCCGGCGACGCCGATCCACAGCCGGCCGGTCGGCCGCGGCGCCAGCGGCATGTCGATCGGCCACAGCGGCGGCTTGGGGCTCGGCACCGCGACCGAGCTCATGCCCGTGCCGCCGGTAGCGAACCCGCAAGGCGGTCGACGTCGTCCATCGTGAGCGTCTCGCGCTCGAGCAGCGCCTCGGCGACACGCTCGAGGACCATCCGCTGCTCGCTCAGCACGCGCTGGGCCAGTGCCTCGGCTTCGCTGACCAGCCGCCGTGCCTCCGCGTCGATCAGGCGCGCGGTCTCGTCGGAGAAGTGCACGTTCGTGTGGCCGTTCTCGTCGGCGTAGCTGAGCGAGCCAACGGCTTCGCTCATGCCGAGTACCGTGACCATGCGGCGCGCGATCGTGCCGACCTGCGCGAGGTCGTTGGCGGCGCCGTCGGCGACCTGGCCGAAGACGATCTGCTCGGCGACGCGGCCGCCCAGCAGCGTCGCCATGCGCTCGATCAGCACCGAGCGCGAGCGCAGCCGCTGGTCCCCCGTCTCGGGGATCCACGTCACGCCGGCGACGCTGCCGCGGGCGACGATGCTGATGCGGTGCAGGATCCGCCCGCCGGGCAGTGCCCGCGCGACGAGGCCGTGGCCGGCCTCGTGGTAGGCGACGACCTGGCGGTCGGCGGCCGACAGGGGCCGGGCGCTGGCGATGCCGACGCCGACGCGGTCCAGGGCGTCCTCGATCAGCGCCTGCGTGATCGTGTCAGCACCACGGCGCGCCGCGAGCAGCGCCGCCTCGTTGAGCAGGTTCGCGAGGTCCGCGCCGGCCAGGCCGTAGGTCAGGCGAGCGATCGCGTCGAGGTCGGCGCGCGGGTCGATCCGGCGATCGCGCGCGTGCAACCGCAGGATCTGCTTGCGCGCCTCGAGGTCGGGCAGCTCGAGCATGATCCGGCGATCGAAGCGCCCAGGCCGGGTGAGCGCGGCGTCGAGCATCTCGGGGCGGTTCGTCGCGCCCATGACGATGACGGTCGAGTCGCGGCCGAACGCGTCAAGCTCGATGAGCAACTGGTTGAGCGTCTGGGCGCGTTCGCTGTTGTCGCTCGCGCCGTTGGAGCGCTCGCCGCCGATCGCGTCGAGCTCGTCGATGAAGACGATCACCGGCGCGACTCCGCGGGCCTGCGCGAAGAGGTCGCGCACGCGCGCCGCGCCCTCCCCCACGTACGTCTCGTTGAACTCGGTAGCCGCGACCGAGATGAAGGCGGCGTTCGATTCGCCGGCGAGGGCGTGGGCGAGCAGCGTCTTGCCGCTGCCGGGTGGGCCGGTGAGCAGATAGCCCGTCGGCACGCGCGCGCCGAGACGCTCGTACTTCGTGCGGTCCGCCAGGAAGTCGCGGACCTCCTGCAGCTCCTCGATGACGTTGTCCACCCCCGCGACGTCGGCGAACGTGACGCGCTCGCCGTGCAGGAAGGACTGCCCGATGCGGCGGTCGCGCATCGACAGGCGCCGCTGGCGCTCGGGGGCGTCGCGCACGCGCTCCAGCGCGGTCTCGAGATCCTCCGGCACGATCGACGAGCGCCGCGCCCGGGCGGTGAGCAGCGCCGCCTCGTTGAACAGACCGGCCAGATCGGCACCCGTCATCCCAACCGTGCGCTGCGCGATCGAGGCGAGATCGACGTCGGAGCCGAGCGGCTTGTTGCGTGCGTGCACGGCGAGGATCGCCGCGCGGCCGCGCTCGTCGGGAAGCTCGAGCCCGACGGCACGATCGAAGCGACCAGGGCGAAGGAGCGCGGGATCGAGCACGTCGGGACGGTTCGTCGCGCCGACGACGATGACACCCTCCGCGGGCGTGAAGCCGTCGATCTCCGCCAGCAGCTGGTTGAGCGCCTGGCCCTGTTCCTCGGCGGCGCCCTGACTGCCCGGACCGCTGCCGGCGCGGCGCCGGCCAACCGAGTCGAGCTCGTCGATGAAGACGATCGCCGGCGCCTCCTCGCGGGCCTCCTTGAAGAGGTCGCGGACGCGGCGCGCACCGATACCGACGTACATCTCCACGAAGTCTGAGCCGGAGATCGAGTAGAACGCCGCGCCGGCCTCGCCGGCCAGCGCACGCGCCATCAGCGTCTTGCCGCAACCCGGTGGGCCGTAGAGCAAGATCCCGCGCGGGATCTGCGCGCCGAGCTCGGCGTAGCGCTCGGTGTTCGAGAGGAAGTCGGAGATCTCGCGCAGCTCGGTGACCGCGGCGTCCTGGCCGGCGACATCGTCGAACGTCGCGTCAGGGTCGTCGACCCGCGCCGAGGAGCTGCGGCCCCGCCCGAAGCCGCCGTCGCCGCTGCGGATCGTGAGGATGAAGTACAGGAAGATGATCGTCAGGATCAGCGCTGGCATGAGCGTGGTCGCCGGTCCGGCGATCCGCTTGAGCAGCTGCTGATCGACACGAGTCGGGACGTTGTTGTTGACGAGCACGTCGATCAGGCTGTCCTGCGCGGTGTTCCCGTTGCGCGAGAACGGGGAGAAGAAGCGGTACACGGGACCACCGTCCGTGCGGCGGTAGCGTCCGACGATGATGCGGTCCTGGTCGAGGATCGTCGCCTCGAGCACGCGGTCGTCGCGCACCGAGGAGTAGAAGCCGTCGAGGCGCAGGCGCTCGCCGGTGAGGTGCGGCCGTGACGCTTCCAATACGACGAGATACACGAGCACCAGCAGCACGATCGACGCGAGCGTCCAGAACCCCAGCGAGCCACGCCGGCGACCCTCTCGCCGATCGGTTTGTCCGCGCTTCTTTCCGGAAGCCTGCGCCACTATGTGAGAAGGCTACCTACCGCGGGGGCGCCGCGGGGAGTTTGCGTTGCGGCTACGGATCGCGGTCCAGATTCCGCCGAGAACGAGGAGCGCGACCAGGCCGACGATGATCGGCACGAGTGAGATCGCCTCGCCGTCGTCAGCCGTGTCGCGAGGGTCGCTGGCCGACGCCGCGGGTGCCCTGGCCGCCGACGCCGGCGCCGCCGCCAGGAACGACTGCTTGTCGAGGATGCCGCTGCCCTTGACGTCGACCCATCCGTCGTAGCCGATCGCGCGGTAGGCGAACGTCGTGCCGCCGAAGAACAGCGGCACCGCCGGGAGATCCTGGGCCAGCACCTTCAGTTCGTTTGCCACCGCGCTGCGGCGCGCCGCGCGGGTCGGAGCGGATGCGACCCGATCGGCGGCGCCCTCGAAGCGGGCGCTGCGATAGCCACCGTCGTTGAGCGTGGCGCTGCCCGGATCGCCGAAGACGTTGCGAAGGTACGCGGGGTCGTACGAAGCGAGCGTCGGGATGCCAACCACCGCGGCGTCGAAGTCCGCGCCGCTCCCGCCGCGCCCGAGGCGGCGCTCGAACTGCTGCGCCGCCAGCAGCCGCAGGCGCACCGGCGCCCCCGCCTTGCGCAGGTCGGCGACCACCCGCCGGGCGGCCTCCAGGCGCACGCCGTCGCTGCGCGACGCGATGACCTCAAACGGCGCGACGGCTCGTTCGGCAAACGCCAAGCGGGCCGCCTCGACGTCGCTGCGATGCAGGGTGGTGCTCGGCGACCAGCGCGACTGCGGATGCAGCATGCCGCGCTCGGCGGGGGCCATCGCGCCGGGACCGTTCTCGTTGCCCGCGATCGCGCCGAGCCGCAGCGCCCGTGAGACCGCCTGCCGCGCGGCGCGACGGTCGAAGGGCGCGCGCGCCAGGTTGAACTCGAGCATCGTCCCGTTGAACGAGATGCCCTCGCCGAAGCGGACGGCGCGGGAACGCTCGATCGCCGCGCCCGCGGGCAGGTTCACCGGCGATGCGTCCAGCAACCCCCGTTTGAGCTGCGCGAAGGCGCTCGCCTCGCGACCGACGATCGGCACCTGCAGCACGCTCACAGTGGGAGCGCCCTTGAAGTAGCCGCGATTGGCGCGGAACGTGTAGCGCTTGCCGATGACATGGCGCACGAGCCGGTAGGGACCCGTCCCGACCGGCAGGCCGGCCGGTGCCGCCTGTCCCACGGGGAGTCCCTCCCACAGATGCCGGGGGAGGATCGGCACGTCGGCGAGCGGCTGGTCCTCGAAGCCCAGCGACGCGCGGCGCAGCGCGAACACCACGGTCCGAGCGTCGGGCGCCGTCACCGAGGCGATGTCGCGCAGCTGCGCGGTGAAGCGCGGATGCGGGCGCGCGGCCATGAAGCGGTACGTGAAGACCACGTCGTCAGCCGTGAACGCCCGGCCGTCATGCCACCGAATGCCGCCGCGCAGCTTCACGGTCAGCTTGCGTCCGCCGGCGTCGCGCCGGACCGAGCTGGCCAGCCACGGTCGCGGGATGCCGTCGGCGTCGCGCCAGGTCAGCGAGTCGTAGACGAGCATCACCAGGGGGTAGCCGGTCGCGAACGTATAGGGCGTCAGGCTGCCGTCCTCGCTGGGAAAGGAGACCCGCAGCGTCTTGGTGTCCTGCGCCGCGGCGGAACCGGCCGCAGCGAGCGAGGCGATGACCATCAGCCCCACGAGCGTTGTGAACCAGGACCGCATGGCGCGAGACCATAGCCCGCGCGCAGCCGCGGCTGTCGGGGTCGCCGCAGGGTAGATTCGCGGCGTGGCGAGCGATTCCCAGCCCAACTCCGGTAACGGTGCGTCGCCGCTGGAGCGCCGGCTCGTGGCGCTGGCGGCGCTCGCGGCGTGGTCGATCATCCCCCCCTACCTCGGGCCCTTGGTCGGCCTCGAGCTCGAGGTGGCATCGACGGTCGAGGTCATCGACCACGTCATCCCCGGACTATGTGCCGTCGCCGCCGCCGGCATCGCGCTGTTCGATGCGCGCCACGGTCAGACCGACAGCGTGCGCGCCCTGGCCGCGCTCGGAATCTGCGTGCTGGCAGGTCTGTTTCAGACGGTCAGCCACGCGACGCTCGTGCTCGACGCCGGGGGTCCGCTGCAGCCGGTCGGCGCCGTCGTGTTGCATGCGACCCCAGGGCCGGCGCTGCTCGCCTTCGCCCTGTGGCTGCTGCTGCGCTCCCCGTCGGAGGATCGCGCGGTGTGAGCACAGGACGCGTGCTGTTCGTCGGGTGCGGGCCCGGGGCGGCGGACCTGCTGACACTGCGCGCCGCGCACGCGCTGCAGACGGCTGACATCGTCATCTGGAGCCCCTCACTGCTGCACCGCGACGCGGTCCTGACGCACACCAGAGCCGGCGCCGAGATCGTCGAGTGGCCGCCGGCGACGCAGCACGACATCGACGCCGTGTTCGACCGCGCCCGGTTGGAGGGACTGCTCGTCGTCCGGCTCAAGGGCGGAGACCCGACGCTGTTCGGTGACTTGGAGCGCGACGTGGCGGCGGTCCGCGAGCGCGGGCTGGCGTGCGAGTTCGTGCCCGGGATCAGCGCGCACAGCGCCGCCGCGGCGGCGCTCGGCGCGACGATCGCGACCGACCGTCCGGTGCTGATCGCGCGGGCGAGCGCGCTTCCCCACGGTCGTGCCGGGGACGCCGTTGCCGTCTACAGCGCCAGCCGCGACGCGCCGGCGCTGCAGCGCGCCCTGCTTGAGCGCGGCATCCCCGCTTCGACGGCATGCACGGTGGCGATCGAGGTCTCGCGACCCGGCGAGATGCTCCTGACCTGCCGGATCGACGAGCTTGCCGAAACGCTCGAGGACATGGCGCGCGGCCTGCTGACCGTGGTCGTTGTAGCGCCGCCGAACGGGCCGGCGGACGGGCTCCAGGACGTCCAGCCGGAGTCGGACCAAAAACTAGACGTATAAGGACTAGATGTTCGCTACACGTTGCTGTATGTTCGCGCCATCGTCGATCGGCGGCGATGGTTCGATATTTCCCAGAAAGGAGTTGCCGTGTTCCCGAAGTCAGGGCGCACCGGCGAGGTGCGAAGGCGCCGCGCCACCTTCGCGACGATGATGGTGGCGGCCTTTGTCGTTCCTGTCGCCATCGCCTACGCCTGCAACCCGCAGGCACACGTGTCGCTGGACAAGACGAGCTACCAGCCCGGTAGCGCGATCTCGATCAGCGGCTCGTACTTCCCGGGCAACGCGAGCATCACGGTCAGCGGCCCCGGCGGGTCCAGCACCGTCACCACCTCCCCGGGTGGTGGGTTCTCGACGTCGATGTCGGCACCGAGCGCCCCGGGCAGCTACACGATCACGGCCTCGCGGCCGACGGGTGGGTTCGCCCCCGCGTCGTTCAGCGTCGTCGCGCCGCAGGCGGCCACCCCGGCCCCCGCGGCATCCAACACCGCTCCGACGGCCTCGGCGAACGCACCGACGCAGGCGGCTCAGACCGCGCCCGCGCCGACGTTCCGGTCACCCAGCGTCGCCCGCAGCCAGGCTCCGGCCTCGGCCGAGCGGACGACGGCGACACCGAGCCGCTCGATCGCGCGGACGCCTTCTGCGTCCACCAGCACGCGCTCGAACGGCACCGTGACGACCTCGTCGGGTCAGCAGGCGTTCTCAGGCTCGACCGCTCAGGCGGCCGCGCCGGTCCAGACGTTCGCGACGACGCCGGCTGCGGCCGTCCGTCCCTCGCGCTCGTCGTCATCGTCGCGTACCGCGCCCGCCACCTCGGCTCCGGCCGAGCAGGCAGCGCTCAGCGACCTGTTCAGCAACTACGAGCCCGGCCGCACCCCGTCGTTGACGGGCGCCGGCTCCGGTGCACCGGCCGGCGGTGCCGGATCCGGTCTCGGGCTCGGCATCGGACTGCTGGCCTTCGGCCTCTTCTCGCTCGTCGCGGGACTCGGGGCTGCCGAGGTCCGCAGGCGTCGCACCGCCTAGGCGGACGACCCTCCCACGGTTCGATCGCGGGGCCGGCTTTGAGCCGGCCCCGCGGCGTTCCGGGCCCAAGAATCGCCCGCGTGGTCGTAGATGTTCTTGTTCTCTATTGCGTTTTACATCTAGATAGGCGTAGGTTTCCGTTGATGCCTGCTCGAAATGGATTTCTCTCGCGGATGAAGGTCATTCCCGTCGCCGCTCTCGTCACGGTCGCGCTGCCAGTCGCGCCCGCCGCCGCTCAGGCTCCCGGCCTGCCGCGCACCTTCAACGTCACCCGCATCGACTCGCCGACGCCGGTCGGCGGCGGAGCGTTCGGCTGGGGGATCTACAGCGCCGATCTGACCGGAGACCGCAAGCAGGACCTGCTGGTGGCTCAGGCCCAGGTCGGTACCGCCGACGACCCCAACAAGGTCTTCATCTTCAACGGCGTCACTGGCGCGCTGGTCGACACGATCGTGCCGCCGGAGGACAATCCGCCCAACGTCACGGAGACCAATCCAAGCGGCTACGTCAGCCCCGAGATGGCGTTCGTCTACATCGAGACGATGCCCGATCTGGGCAGTTGCCCAGGGGGCGACGGACCCGACGCCGGCAAGATCTGCGACGCGTCGGTGATCGGCCCCGGCGACGGGATCCCCGAGATCCTCGTCGGGTCACGGGCACTGAAGGTCAACAAGGACAACGGCGCGACCCCCGCGACGAATAGCGACCGTCCGGTGGGACGCGGATACGTCCTGGACGGCGCCACGCGCGCCGTGCTCAAGCGCATCGACATGCCCGTCGCCGACCGCCGGCAGAACGCCGCGCTTGGCGGCTCGCCGGCCTTCGGACGCACGATGGCATCGCCCCAGGGCCTGCCGCCGTGCGCCGGCCTGACCAGCGAGAACAACGACTCCGGCGTCGGCCCCTGCCCCGCCGATCCGAACTACTCTCAGGCCGTCCGGATCGGTGACCTCGACGGTGGCGGCAAGCCCGACATAGTCATCACCGCGCGCGGCTTCCCCGAGACCGGCAAGGTCGTGCGCAACGACGGCAGCACGGCGTTCGAGGCCACCGCCCCGGCCGGCTCGCACTGCGCCAGCCAGCCGACGAAGACCCAGGGTCCCGCCACCGGCGACCCGCCGAAGGACCCGGCGCTGCCGAGCTCCAGGTGCAACGCCGGCAAGGCGTGGACGTACCGCGGCGAGGACATCGCCGGATCCAGCCCGCAGACGATCCTCGATACGCCGATGTATGCGCCGAGCGCAACCAACCCGAACGGCGGCATCCAGAACCCGGACGCGCAGGCATCACCGGCGGGCGGTGAGTGGGGCGGCAACATGTTCCGCGTCGGCGACCTCACCGGCGGCGACGGGATCCCCGATTTCGTCATTCCCTTCCGTAGCGCGGACTTCCCGCTGCGTGGGACACCCGATCTCAACACCGGCCTGAACATGGGTTCCGCCTACCTGTTCGACGGCCGCACCGGGTCGCTAGCGCGAAGGATCGTCAGCCCCGAGCCACAGATCCGCTCACAGTTCAGCGGCAACTTCAACGCCGGACGGGCAGTGGGCGACCTCGGCGCCACCCAGACCCCCGACATCCTCCTGCCGGCCCCCCTGCAGAACCTGGCCTACGCCGATCAGGGCCGCCTCTGGGTCTTCAACGGCGACCTGACGGCGGGTGGGGGTGGCGAGCAGAGCTGGAACTTCGCGATGCTCAACGATCCCGAGCCCTATGTCGGCGGCAACTTCGGCGGCGGCATGACCGGCGTCGGCGACCTCGTCGGCGGTCCCGGGGCGCCCGCCAACGAGGTGCTCGTCGGCGGCTATCGGTTCGACACCTTCACTGAGGCGTCGCAGAACGTCGTGCCCGACGTGAACTTCATGAACGCCACGCTCGACAAGAACCTCATGACGATCCCGCATCCGGAGGGCACGTCGGGCGACGGCTTCGGCGTCGGCATCACGCCGATGGGCGACCTCAACGGCGACGGCTTCCTGGACTTCGCCGTCTCGGCATATCTCGCCGATGGCGTGACCGGCGGCCAAGGCCGGGCATGGATCTTCACGAGCGATAACTCGCCCCTGCCGCCGGCGCCGACGCAGCCGGCGGCGGTCGCGACAGGTCCGGCAGCTCCACCGGCTGCGGCGGCCGTGGATAGGACGGCCGCGGCGCTGCTGGCCGGCCGCTGCGCGAACCGCACGATCGGCACGGCCGCGAGCGAGACGCTGAGAGGAACGATCGCCGGCGACCAGATCTTCGGCTTTGGCGGCAACGACCGAATCATGGGCTTCCAGGGCGAGGACTGCATCGACGGTGGGGCCGGAAATGACCAGATCTGGGGCGGGGTCGAGGCCGACAAGCTCGTCGGCGGATCCGGACGGGACCGCCTCAAGGGCGAGGATGGGCGAGACAAGCTGTACGGCGAGTCTGGCAACGACGTCCTCGACGGCGGATACGACAACGACATGCTCGCCGGCGGTGCCGGCAATGACCGCCTGCTCGGCGGCGCCGGCAATGACAAGCTCTACGGCGAGGCCGGGATCGACCGGATCATCGGCGGCGGCGGGCGCAACCAGATCGACGGCGGCAAGGGCAACGACTCGATCGAGGCCCGCAACGGCGAGCGCGACCGGATCATCTGCGGGCCCGGCCGCGACCGCGTCCGCGCCGATCGGTACGACCGCCTCAACGGCTGCGAGGTCGTCACCTACGGCGGCAAGATCACCAAGCGCAAGGTCCTTCCGCCGAGGGTCCGCGCTGGGGCGACGAGCAAATGAGCACGATGGCGGAACGCGACAGCGAGACCCCACCCCGTCGAGGCTCGCGGTTGCCGCGCGGCGGCGGGGGCGGCGACGGTGGCCGCGGACTGCTCCTACCGCTGCTCATCGTGGCTGTCGCGCTCCTCGCGGCGGGCAGCGGTGCGCTGATCGTCTCCTCGTCGTATGACACGCCGCGCAAGGCGAGCGTGCTCGGACCGAACCTGGCGATCAACGACGGGGCCGCCAATCCGGCGGACCTCAACGCGAACAACTCACCGACGCTGATCCGCAATCCGATCGAGCAGGGCAACCTCGTCACGGTCAACCGGATCGATTCGCCGGCGTACTCGTGCTCGCTCAACGTCTCCTTCGACGGCGGCGGGCGCTGGTCGCAGACGCCGATCCCCGCGCCCGCGGGCGAGGAGCCCAAGTGCTTCGCCCCGGATGCCGTGTTTTCGAGCGACGGCACCCTCTATGTCTCCTACGTCACGCTGAAGGGCCGCGCCAACGCGCCCAACGCCGTCTGGGTCAGCACGTCGTCCGACGGCGGCAAGTCGCTCGGTACGCCGGTCAAGACGCCGCTGGGCAAGCATGCGTTCCAGGTCCGCCTCAGCGCCGATCCGCAGACGGCGAAGCGAATCTACCTGACCTACCTGAAGGCCGACGAACTCGGCCTCTACACGTTCTCGAACACCGGCAACCCGATCATGGCGGTGCGCTCCGACGATGGCGGCACCAGCTGGAAGACGCCGGCGCGCGTCAGCGGGCCCGACCGTCAGCGCGTGGTCGCGCCGACGCCGGCGATCGGCAAGAACCCCAGCGAGCTCAACGTCCTCTACCTCGACCTCGGCGAGGACGTGCTCGACTACGGCGGCGGCCATCGCGGCCGCGGCGGTGCCCCCTACGACGGCAAGTGGCAGCTCGTGCTTGCTCGTTCGACGGACCAGGGCGCGACCTGGAAGGAGTCGGTGGTCGACGACTCGATCATTCCGACCGAGCGCTTCATCGTCTTCACCCCGCCGTCCCCATCGCTCGCCGTCGACCGTGACAGCGGCACGCTCTATGCCGCCTTCCAGGACGGCCGTGACGGCGACGCCGACGTGCGGCTGTGGTCGCTGGCCGACGGGGCGAGCGCATGGACGGAGCCGGTGCGGGTCAACGACACGGCGACGGGCGACGACACCGCGCAGTACATGCCCACGCTCGCCGTCGCACCGAACGGCCGCCTCGACGTCCTCTACTATGACCGCCGCGCGGACAGCTCGGACGTCCTCAACGAGGTCTCGCTGCAGGCGTCGTTCGACGACGGCAAGACGTTCCTACCCCGCGTCAAGGTCTCCGACCGCGCCTTCAGCTCGCGAATCGGCTTCGGCCTGGAGCGCAACCTCGCCGACCTCGGCAGCCGGCTCGCGCTGCTGTCGACCGACACGCGCGCCTACGCCGCGTGGACGGATACGCGCAACGGCAGCGTGAAGACGGCCAAGCAGGACCTGGCCCGCGGGGTCGTGGCATTCAACGATCCGCCGCGGCTGTCAAGCGCGATGGAGAGATTACTGCGCGTCGGTGGCGTACTGCTGATCGTGCTCGGCCTCGGCACCGCGTTGCTCGCGCTCGCAAAGCGCAGGTCGGCGGCGCGAGCAGCCGCCGCCTGACGTGGCCCTGAGCGGCGGGCTCCACGCCCGCCGCTCGTGTGGTCACTCCGCCGGGGTTCGATGTCCGGCACACCTTGCGCCCTGCACAACGATGGAGCGTGGCCGCCACGCCGACGCGGATCTCGCTCCGTGCTTGGGTCGCGACTTGACGACGTTCTATATGCCGTCAGCATCTACCACGGAGCCGGGGGGCTGTCCGGGATCGCGAGTGAGATGGCGAGGAGCGCCTTCGCGGCCGCTGAGGAGAGGAGATCATCGTGGTACGCAAGTCGAGGCGGCTGTTCGTCGCGGGTGCCGTCGTCGTCGCTGGGCTCGCCCTGCCGGCCGTCGGCGTCGCACATGTGGATCCTGAGCCAGACAGGAAGACAGCGCCGAGCGCGCCCGCAGTATATGTTGGGAACCCGTAGCCGCAGGTGCGCCAGATGCCCGCGGATCGGCGCGAGCGCCGAGAGAGGAAACGATGGGCGAAAATCGAGATAGCCGGCCTCATCCCAGCCGCGGGCCGCGCCGGACTGGCCGCGGGCCGACGTCATGAAGCTGGCGATCGCCGGCAAGGGCGGGGCCGGCAAGACGACGATCTCGGGGACCCTGGCCCGCCAGCTTGCCCGCCAGGGGTACGGGGTGCTCGCAGTCGACAACGACCTGAACCCGAACCTCCCGCTGACGGTCGGCATACCGGCCGAGCGGATGAGCGATCTGCCGACGGTGTCAGCAGACATCGTGCGAGTCGTCGACGGCCGTCTCGAGCTCACGCAGACGCTCGACGAGATCAAGGCTGCACACGCGATGCAGGCCCCGGATGGCGTCACGGTGCTCGTCGCGCACGAACCCAAGGAGGCCGACACGGGCTGCATGGGCCGCTACCACCAGGCGATGCGTGCGGTCGTCGGAGCAGCGCCGAGCTCGCAGAACTCCATCGTGATCCTCGACACCGAAGCGTCGACCGAGCACCTGAAGGTCGGCACGGCCAAGCACGTCGACGTGCTGTACGCGGTCGTCGAGCCGTACTTCAAATCCATGGAGTCCGGCCGGCGGGTGCTCGCGCTCGCGCGCGATCTCGGCATCGAGCACCTCGCGCTGCTCGCCAACAAGGTGCGCGACGGCGACCTTTCGATCGTGCAGGAGTTCGCCGACGAGCACGACCTCGGCCTGATTGGCGCGATCCCCTACGACGAGTGCTTCTACCACGCCGAGCGCGCGGCGGTGGCGCCGATCGACTTCGCCCCGGACGCACCCGCGGTCGTGGCGATCGGAAAGCTCGCGCGCAAGCTCGTGCGCGGCTAGCGCTAGCCCACCTACGTAGACCTAGAAAGGATCATCGACATGCCCCCAAAGAACAGCGGACTCACGTTCTCGGTTCTGATCGTCGTCGTGGTGCTGCTCCTGCTCATCCTCGTGCCGCTGATCATCGCCACGCAGTAGGACCCGGTCGAGTCGTTCGCCGCCAGGCGGGCGCTCCGCTGCGCGGTGCGAGGGGCCGCCTCAGCCGAGCGCCGGTTCGGTGAGCCGTGCGATCGCCGTGCCGGCGTGCACCAGAAGCCGATCGCCCGGGGCGACCGGGGCGACGAGGGCGATCTCGACGGTTTCCGCGTTTCCGTCGTCATCGGCGCAGAGCGCGAGGCCCCTGGCCTCGTCCAAACGCAGGACGGTGAGCGGGAGCGCGACGTCGCCGCAGGTGATGCAGCCCGTCGTGACGTCACACGTCGGCCCAGACGATGATGTCGCATCGCCGAAGCGGTCGAGTTGCTGCTTGAGATCCTCACGCATCGTCGTTTGCCACGATACGGCCCGCGCGCCGCGCGGGGGCCGATGCAGGGTGTCTGATCGGACTCGTAGCATCGGCGCCGTGCAACGCGTCGCAGTGATCGGTTGCGGGGGCGCGGGCAAGACCACCCTCGCCAACAAGTTGGGTCGCCGGCTGCACCTGCCGGTGCTGCACATCGACAGCTTCTACTGGCAGCAGTATCCTGGACGAGAGCCCGTCGAGTCGACGCCCGCGGAGTGGCGCAGCATCCACGAGCGGATGATCGGCAACGACCGATGGGTGATCGACGGGATGAAGCTCGGAGTTCTGCCCGCACGCCTCGAGGCCGCGGATACGGTGATCTTCCTTGACCTCCGGGCCTGGCAATGCCTGTGGGGCGTGCTGAAGCGCCGGCTGCGCTATCGCGGTCAGATGCGTCCGGACATCGGCGTGTATGACCGCATTACCCCTGAGTTCGTTCGCTGGATCTGGTCGTTCGGCGCCACCGCGCGTCCGCGGGTTCTCGAGCTGCTGGGCGGGTGCGCATGCCGTGTCGTGGTGCTGCACAGCCACCGCGAGGTGCGCGCGTTCATGCGCCTGCTCTCTGCGTCGTCAGCCACGTCCGGGCCGCGGTCAGCCAGCAACGGCCTGCGGAGCGACCGCCGCGCTCAGTCCTCACACAGTTCGTCGAGCACACAGAGGAAGTAGCCGTACTTCCAGGTCCGCTTGAAGTCCCCGATCGAGATGTCTGAGGGGCGCTGCACACGCAACAGCAGGTTGTCGCGCAGCCTGCCCCTGACCTGACCGTCAAAGCCGGGCAGCGTCCACGTCGGGCCGCCCTCCTCAGCCGGTGGGTCGAGCGATTCACTCAAGGCGATCGCAGCGGCGAGATCGGCCATGGCATCCCAAGCCGAGAGCTCGTCCCGTTCTGCCTCGTCGAGCCTCGCTCCCAACGTCTGCTCGAGGTCGGCGTCCGGCTCAAGTTCACCTTCGAACATCGCGAACTCGGCCGCCCTCGTGAGATAGCCCAGGCGCGCGACGGTCTGCCCTGTGACGACCGCCGTCTCGGAGCAATCGCGTTGCGTCAGATGAGGCAAGCCGACCTGCAGCAGCTCCAGCATCTCGTGCGCGATCGGCGCATCGTGCATGCCCTCCACGACGATCTGCTCGACGTCCGCAATGGCCGTCTCGACATCGTGGGCCGAGAACTGGGCCCGCCCGTTCTGACGGGCCGCCTGGTTGTGTCCAGGATCCGGCCTGCCGCGCCGAAAGAATCCGCTCACGACGGGCCGATCAGTACGAGTGTCACGCTGGGTCCGATTGCGACGTCGCCTCCCGATCCCGGAACCTATGTGGCAAGCGGCCGGCTAGTGCGGGCGCTTGGAGTCGGGCCGGACGAAGTTGAAGCGGCGCTCGGGCATGGCGCCCTTCTTCCCCGAGGCGGACCCGTAGTCGTACCCGGCGACGCCGGGGAGCGACGGGTCGTGCGCGACTGGTCGCTGTTGCGGCGCCGGACTCGCTGCGGCATCGGTCTTCTTGCTGAAAAGTCCCATGGAAACGCCTTCCGTCGATGGTCATGGCTGCCTGACGAGCACTCGTTTTGGCTCTCCCCTTCGGGGATCGCCAGCAAGGACGATCACCGTCGGTATGTGTCCTTGACACCTTACCGCCCATCGCGATGGTGGACACATCACCCGCATCACGGTGGAACGGATCGGGCCGTTGAGCCGCTCTCGCCGCCGCGTGAGTCCACAACTTCTTCACGACGAGATGCCCCCGCGAACTCATCCACCACGCCCCGGGACTTGAGTCTACGGCGTGGCCCTGGACGCCGGCCTGGCGATCCCACGCCAGCGTCGTCGGCAGCGCCCCCAGCCGATCGCTCGGCCCCTCCCCGACGCTTCAGCCCGGTCCAGTGCAAGCCGGCCGGTAGCCGGCCGACGGTTTCAGCCGAGCTCGCGCTCGATCGTCCGCCGATCGGTCGCGATAGGGGTGAGCGAGGTTTCCCGCCAACCACCAACCTATTCCCATCAGGCCTGCCGGATCTTCAGCCCTCTCGTCGAGCCGGTGATGAGGGCGTGCTTGTTGTGGACCCCTTCGATCCCGACGGCGAAGCCGCCTGGGGTGATGTACCAGCGATCGAAGGCCTGCCTGCGGCACACCGTGAACAGCGTGGGGTAGTACAGAGGCAGCGCCGGCAGATCGCGCGCGACGATGCGCTGCATCCGGGCCAGCTGGCGCTTACGCGACTCCGGGTCGGCGTTGACGAGTTGGCGCGCGGCGAGCCGGTCGAACTCCGCGTCCTTCCATCCCTGAGCGCCCTGCAGGCGGCCCTTGATCGCCGAGGCGTAGAACGTCCGCATCGTGTCGGGGTCTGAGTTCATCGCCGTACCGCCCGGTCCCGGGTACAGGCCCACGGCGATGTCGTCGGCGTTCTTCTGCAGCGTCGAGATGAGCGTGGGCAGATCCACCGCTTGGGGCTTGAGCTTGACCCCGATGCGTTCCAGCGCCTGGATGAGCATGTCGAGCATCGGCGGGATCGGCGAGTTGCCGGTGAGGATGCGGTAGCGCAGCGCGGCGCCGCCCGGCTCGCGGCGCACGCCGTCCGGTCCGCGGCGGTAGCCGGCGCCGTCCAGCAGCCGGTTCGCGGCTGCGACGTCGAACCCGTACTGCTCGACCTCGACGTGGAAGGGATGGCTCGGCGGCAGGAAGCCCGGGTTGCCCGGCTGCCCGTTGCCGCCGATGAGCCGCTCGACGATCGCCGTTCGGTCGATCGCAAGCGCGCACGCGCGCCGGAAGCGCACGTCCGCGAGCGCACCGCCACGTCCGATGTTCCAGATGAGCGGGAAGCCGATTGGGCCCGTGTTCTGAATGACGCTATAGGCGTCGTCGGAGCGAAACGGGGCCAGCGCATCGGGACCCACGCCTTCGGTGGCGGTGTCGGCCGTGTCGATCTGGCCCGCGCGCAGCGCGTTGAACTCGTCATCGATCGGCGGCAGCTCGATGCGCCGGATGTACGGTGCGCCGAGGAAGTGGTCGCGGTTGGCCTCAAACAGGTATGAGCCCTCGCCCGCGGAGTACTTGGTCAAGCGGTAGGCGCCCGAGCCGACGAGCACCTCGGGCTCCTGGGCCTGGGGAGCGTCGTCGATCGCAGACCAGATATGCCGGGGGATGATCGGCAGGGCGCCCGCCACGTACTCGAGAAACGTCACCGCGGGGATCTTCAGCCTCACCTCGACGACCAGGCGCGAGCGAGCGAGCGCGCCGCTGACGCCGCGCGGCTGGGCGATCAGCAGCGGACCCAGCGGCTGGCGGGCGAAGTACTCGAACGTGAACGCGACGTCATCGGCCGTCAGCGGGCGTCCGTCGTGCCAGCGGATTCCGTCGCGCAGCTCGAAGGTGTAGGTGCGCCCATCGTCGGAACGGCGCACGCGGCGCGCCAGCCACGGGAGCAGGCGTCCGCTGGCGTCCTTCCACATCAGCGTGTCGTACAGGTAGCTCATCTGGACGTAGCCGAAGCTGGCGATGTACGCGAAGGGCGACGGGAAGCCGAACGTCCCTCCCGCCATGCGCACGGTCCGCTCGGGCCTCATCGGCGACGTTCCGCACGCGCCCAGGTAGATGGCGGCACCGGCACCGGCCGAGACACGCATGAACCTGCGCCGGGTCATCGCAACCCTCATCCGCCGTCCTCCTCGGGCTCGACCGCCGAGCCGGCGGAGTTGGGCGAGAAGGCCGAGGCCGCGGCTAGGAGTCTGCGTCCGGCGGGGCTTGCGGTCGACGCTGAGAACGCCTCCGTGCGCACGTCCTCCACCGTGCGCCCGCCGTCGAGCACGACGACGCGATCGGTGACCTTGCGCACGACAGCCACGTCATGCGAGACGAGCACGAGACCGAGCCCCATCTCCGCCTGGCGCTCGCGCAGGATCACCAGCAGCCGCGCCTGCTCGGACGGGTCGAGCATGCTCGTCGGCTCATCGGCGACGAGCAGCTTCGGGCGCGTCACAAGCGCGCGTGCCAGGGCGATACGCTGCAGCTGGCCGCCCGACAGCTCGTGCGCGCGAGTGTCGAGGAACGCGCCCGTTGGTGGCAGTCCCACCGCCTCGAGCATCTCCCCCACGCGCGCGGCCGCGTCATCGCCGGCCTCCAGCGGCTCGATCTCCAGCGGCTCACGCACGAGCTCGGCCACCGTGAGCCTGGGCGACAGGGCGTCCCACGGGTCCTGCATGACGAGCTGGATGCGCCGGCGCACGGCCCGTGCGCCGCGCTTCCACGACCGCGGTAAGGGCGCCCCCTCGAGGAGGATCTCCCCGGCGTCGGCGGCGAGGTGCCCGGTGATGATCCGCGCGAGCGTGGACTTGCCGCTGCCGGATGCGCCGACGAGCCCCACGGCCTCGCCCTCGCTCACGCTGATCGACGCATCCTCGAGAGCCTGCACGGAGCGCCCGCCGCGGCGATAGGCCTTGCTCACACCGGTAACACGCAGAAGCTCCTTGAGGCCACCGAAGTGGCACGCGACGGCGCGCCCGCGGGAGGCCGCCAGCTCGGGATGGCGGTCGCCGCACACGTCCTCGGCCTGCGTGCAGCGCGGGTGAAACGGGCATCCGCGCGGCACGGCGCGCGGGTCCGGCGGGCGCCCGCGGATCGGGCGCAGGTCCTTCGTCGTCGTCATCACCGGATAGGCGTTGACCAGCGCCCACGCGTACGGATGCGCAGGGCACTCGATGACCGCCGCCGTCGCGCCGGCCTCCATGACCTCGCCGGCGTAGATGACCATCGATCGCGCGGCGAGCCGCGCGGCAGCGGGCAGATCGTGCGAGATCACGAGCAGCGCCAGCCCGCGCCGCTCGGTGATGGCCGCCATGCGCTCCAGGAGGGCGGCCTTCGTCTCGGGATCCAGGCCGGCGACGGGCTCGTCGAGGATGACGAGCCGTGGATCGAGCGCGAGCGTCATCGCCAGCATCGCGCGGCGGCGCTCGCCGCCGGACAGCTCGTGCGGATGGCGCTCGAGCAGAGCCGGCGCGAGCGCAACCTCCTCGGCGAGCTCGGCGGCGCGGTGGGCGGCGTCGGAGCCGCTCATCACGCTGTGCTCGCGCAGCGGCTCGGCGATCTGGTCGCCGACGGTGGCGACGGGATTGAAGGGGGCCCCCTGCATGGCGATCGCGACCGTCGACCAGCGCAGTGAGCGCAGCATGCGCTCGTCGGCGCCCAGCAGCTCGTGGCCGTCGAGGAGGATGCTCCCCGAGGCCTGCGGTGGCTGGACGAGGCCCATGATGCTGTGGGCGAGCGTCGACTTGCCCGCGCCGGACTCGCCGACGATCGCCAGCGTGTCGCCGCGATCGAGCTCGAACGCGATCCCGCGCACGGCGTCGACGCCGCCCTCGTAGGTCACGCGCAGCTCGGCGACCTCCAGCAGCGGCGCCATCACGCCCTCCGCCAGCGCGGGTTGGCGCGAGGCTCCAGGCCGACTCCGAGCAGCGCGAGCCCGAGCGTCGCAATCGTGATCGCAAGCCCGGCGGGCAGCACCCACCACAACCACACGGCGCTCTCGTAGATGCCCTGGTGCTCCAGCGCTCGGCGCAGCACGCCGCCCCAGCTGACCTCCGTGGGATCGCTGAGTCCGAGGAACGCGAGCCCGGCCTGCAGGAGAACCGCCGTGGCGGCCCAGTACACGAGGTTGGCGGCGGCCAGCGGCATGAGGACCGGAATGAGATGACGGCGCAGGACGTACCCCCGGCCGGCGCCGAACCCGCGGCTGGCATCGACATAGCCCCTGGTGGCAAGCGTCAGCGTCTGGCTGCGCACCACGCGGGCGACCTGCGGCCAGGCGGTCAGCCCGATCACGAGGATCACCGTCGTCCGGCTCGGTCCCGCGAGCGCCGCCACGAGGATCAGCAGTGGCAGTGCGGGCAGCGCCAGGAAGACGTCCACGACGCGCATCGCGATGGTGTCGGACATGCCGCCGAGCAGCCCCGAGGCAGCCCCGTACGAGACGCCGATGACGACCGTCAGCGCGGCGGCGAGTCCGGCCACGATGGCCGACGAGCGCGCTCCCCAGATCAGCTGGGAGAGGATGTCCTGGCCGGCGTCATTGGTGCCCAGCAGGTGTGC
>JBBSMC010000054.1:0-19698 GCA_038233375.1 Solirubrobacterales bacterium | reverse complement strand
GGGTCGTCGAAGGCGAGCTCGACCCGGTAGCCGTCGCCGCGCGGCTTGACGGTCACCTCGACTCCGAGCGCGCCCCCCAGCGCGTCGGCGATCTGCGCGGCCGCGGCCTGCTGGTCGGGGTGCACGGTCCGGCCCCCACGGGCGGAGGCCGCGCGCGGCGACGATGGCGCGTTCGTCTCGCGGGCGTGTGCCTCCAGCGTGCGGACCGACCAGCCTTCCGCCACGGAGGTGCGGGCCAGCCGCCGGCGGTCGGCGTGGTCGCCGGCCTGCAGCAGCGCGCGGCCGTGTCCCTCGGAGAGATCGCCGCGCTCGAGCAGCTCGAGCACCTCGTCGGGCAGGTCCAGCAGGCGCAGGAGGTTCGTGACGGCGACGCGGCCGCGGCCCACCCGCAGTCCGACGGACTCGCGGGTCAGCCCCAACTCCTCGACGAGCGCGGCACAGGCGCGCGCCTCCTCGACGGGGTTGAGGTCCTCCCGCGCCATGTTCTCGATGAGGGCCGCCTCGAGCGATTCGGAGTCGTCGCGGTCGCGCACGAGCGCGGGGATCGTCGCCATCCCCGCGAGCTGCGCCGCACGCCAGCGCCGCTCGCCGGCCACGAGCTCGTAGGTCCCGCCCGCGACGGGACGGACGAGGACCGGCTGCAGCACCCCGCGCTCGCGCAGCGAGGCCGCCAGCGCGAGCAGCGCGTCCTCGTCGAACGAGCGCCGCGGCTGCCTGGGGTTTGGGACGATCAGGTCGACCGGCACGCTGCGCAGGTCGTCGCCCGTGACGACGGCGGCGCCGGACACACGCAGGATCTCGGCCAGGCCGCGGCCCATGCCGCGCGATGACCCGCTCATGCCGACCCGTCCGATCTCGGTACCGAAGGCGTTTCGGGCATGCAGCGCCACATCGTCATGTTCGGGCTCCGGCCCGCACGACCTCCTTGGCGAACTCGAAGTACGCGTCGGCTCCAACGCAGTGCGGGTCGTGGTGGGTGACCGGGCGGCCGTAGCTCGGCGCCTCGCCGACGCGCACGTTGCGCGGGATGACCGTCTCGAAGACGAGCGCCGGGAAGTGCGCGCGCACCTCGCGCTCGACGTCGCGCGCCAGGCGCGTACGGCCGTCGTGCATCGTCAGCAGCATGCCGGCGATCGTCAGGCGCGGGTTGAGCTCGCGCTGGATCAGCGCCAGCGTGTCGAGCAGGCCCGCGAGGCCCTCGAGCGCGAAGTACTCGGTCTGCACCGGGACGATCACGCGGTCGGCGGCGACGAGCGCATTGACCGTGAGCGGGCCGAGCGACGGCGGGCAGTCGAGGATCACGTAGTCGAAAGCCTCCCGGACACCCGTCAGCGCCTCGCGCAGGCGCGTCTCGGAGCCGGCCTCGCGCGGCAGCTCGGTATTGGCGGCCGCGAGGTCAGGATGCGCCGGGACGATCCGCAGGTTGTCGATCGCTGTGTCCGCGCATGCGCCGTCGAGCGTGCAGCGGCCGGCCAGGACGTCGTAGATGTTCGGCTCGGTGTCCTTCGCGATACCCAGGCCGAGCGTCGCGTTTGCCTGCGGGTCGATATCCACGAGCAGCGTCGCGAAACCGGCCTCCGCGATGCACGCGGCGACGTTCACCGCGGTCGTCGTCTTGCCGACCCCGCCCTTCTGGTTGGCAATCGCATAGACGGTTCCCATCCCCGCCTACGGTAGCGCCGAAAACGGTCGGAGTGGTCACCGTTCGGGATGCAACCATGCTCTGTGGCGCTCAGGTCGAGGCACGCAGCGGCCGTTTGCTGGCCATTCCCGGTCGCCGGGGGAAGCGGTTCGGGGTCGAAGCAACCTTCACGTACAGGTGCAGATGCAGATGTTCGGCCCCGTCCCATGGCTCGACCGGCCGAACCTCGCCGACCTGGAGGCCGGTCGCAACGGCCGCCGCCGCACCGTCGCGCTCCTCCTCGGAGTCGCGGCGACCCTTCCACGCCACGAACGCTGCGCCGGGCGCCAGCAGCGGAGCCGCGTACTCGACCAGCACCGGCAGCGGCGCCACCGCGCGGGCGGTCACGAGGTCGCGGCTGACGAGCCCCTCCGGCCATGACTCTGCCCGCGCATCGACGATCGCGGCGTTCGCCAGCCTCATCGCCCCGACGGCGCGTGCCAGGAACAGGCACTTGTGCCCATTGGCCTCCACGAGCGTCACCTCGGCCTCGGGCAGCGCCGCGGCCAGGACGAGCCCGGGGAAGCCGGCGCCGGAACCGAGGTCGGCGATCTGCCGCGCGGCGCGGACGCAGTCGAGCTCGAGCGCCACGAGCGCATCGGCGACGTGGGCGTCGACGGCGACTGCGGGATCGCGCAGGGTCGTCGGGGCGGTTGGATCGGTCTGCAGGATCTCCAGCAGGCGCTCGAGCGCCTCGACCGTCGCCCGCGTGAGCTCATGACGGCCCGCGAGGGCCTCGAGGCGGCGTCTGACGTTCATGACGCGCTGCGCGCCCGCACACGCGCGATATAGGGCGCATAGCGCTCGTGCAGTTCGGCCAACCGGCGCGCGGCGTGGGCGTCGAGCTCAGGCACGATGAGCTCGTCGAGCAGCGGCAGGACGTCCTCGACAAGCGTCCGTCCGCGGGCCACCCACTGGAAGTACGAGCGATCGCCGTGGTGATAGGGCCCGTAGAGCTTCGTCCGTGGAAAGCGCGCGACGAGCCAGTGCATGAGCGACTCGTGGCGAACGTGCTTGCGCAGCATGATGTGCGGCTGCTTGCCGTCGCCGCCGTACGAGCCCTCGCTCATGAGAATCCCGGCGACGAGCCCGCGTTCGGTCTCGTTCAGCATGCCGCAAAGTGTTTCACCGGGGAGAAAAACGTGAAACACCGGTGCGCTCCCAGGGGAAGCGTCGGCGCAGCGGTCCTACGCGGGATTCAGCGGAGCGACGACGAGATGGCGGTCGGGCTCGTCGCCCTCGGAGTACGTCTGCACCGAGCCGTGCTCGCGCAGGTACTCGTGCACGAGCCGCCGCTCGCTCGCCGTCATCGCATCCAGCGCTACTGGGCGGCCCTGACGAAGCGCCTCCTCGGCGGCGTGGTCGGCCTGGCGGCGCAGGATCATCTCGCGCCGCTCGCGGTAGCCCTCGGCGTCGACGGCGATCCGCCGGCCATGCTGGGCCCGTGCGCCGCAGACGCGCTGGGCGAGATGCTGCACCGCGTCGATCGTCTGGCCGTGGCGGCCGATCAACAGGCCGAGGTCCTCGCCGTGCACGATGCCGGTGATCGTCTCGCCGTCATCCGTCATCTCGACGGTGGCGTCGAGGCCGAGCGCCTCGACGACGTGCTCGAGCAACTCCTGGACCGCGGCACCAGGATCGTCGGAGGCCATCAGCGTCGCCGTCCCGAGCGCTTCTTCTTCTTGCGCGGCGAGCGCGGCGGCGGGCCGCTCGGCTTGCGCGTGGCTGCGGGGGTCGCGGGCGCCGGGGTCGACTTGGCGCCCATGGCCCCGCTCGTGAGTCTCGAGAACATCGTCTCCTTGCTCCCGCCGTCGGCGTCGGCGTCGGCGTCCAGCTTGACCGGCATGATCGGGCCCAGCTGGCGGCGAATGATGTAGCCCTGGCCGACCGTCCACAGGTTCGTCGTGATCCAGTAGACGAGCAGGCCGGCCGGGAACTCGTAGAGCAGGATGAAGATCGCGAAGACGAGCGGCAGCCCGTACATGAGCATCTGCTGGTTGCGGTCGGGCGTCGTCGGCGTCAGCAGCGTGGAGAGCAGCTGCGAGCCGACATAGAGGATCATCAACGCCGCCAGCACCCAGCCCGTCGCGCCGGCGGTCAGGTCGGGGACGAACAGAAACTGCTCGGCGCCGGTCGGATTGGGGATCTGTCCGCAGGGCGGCAGCTTGCCGTCGGCGCCCGCGACGACGCCGGGCGCGGTGCCGCAGATCTCGAAGCGCAGGTCGCTCTGAAGCAGGTAGTACAGGCCGATGAAGAACGGGAACTGGGCGAGCAGCGGCAGGCACGAGGCGAACGGATTGATCTTATTCTCCGAGTAGAACTTCATGATCTCCTGCTGCTGGCGCTGCTTGTCGTCCTTGTACTTCGCCTGTAGCTTCTTCAGCTCCGGGGCCACCGCGGCCATCGCGCGCATCGACTTGAACTGCTTGACGGTCAGCGGCGCCATCGCCGCGCGGACGAGCACCGTGAGCAGCACGATCGATACGCCCCATCCGACGCTGAGCGTGTCGTGGATGAAGATGAGGATCGGCTTCAGCACGTCCACGATGATCTGCAGGGGCGCGATGAGGGCGAGGAAGGTCATGAGATCAGCGAGGGGGAGGGGGCGGCGAGAACAGGTGCTGGGCGTCGACCGGGTCGTAGCCCCCGTGACTGAAGGGGTTGCAGCGCAGGATGCGCCACGACGCCAGTACCAGGCCGCGAAGTATGCCGAACTCCTGCAGCGCTCCGAGCGCGTACGCCGAGCACGTGGGCTCGTACTTGCAGCGGCGCGGCAGCGCGGGCGAGATCACGCGCCGGTAGGCGACGATCGGCGCCCGCACGACGCGCACCGCGACCTTCACGCCGAGCCCGCCTTCTCGAGCAGCTCGCGCAGCGATCCGCGCACGCCCTCGAGGCCTTCGCGCTCAGCCAGATCCAGCGCCGACGGTCGGGCGACGACGACCACGTCGTGGCCCGGCGGGACGATCTGCAACTCGGCGTCGAACGCCTCGCGTAGCAGGCGCTTGACGAGGTTGCGATCGACCGCCCCGCCGACCTTGCGCGACACCGACAGCCCGAGCCGGGCCTGCTCCTCCGTCGCGCTGCGCGGAAACGCGTGGAGCACGAGGTGGCGGTTGCCGTGCGAGCGGCCCTGGCGATAGGCGCGCTCGAACTCAGCGCTGCGCGACAGGCGCCCGCGACGCGCTCGCGCGCGAGTTCGAACACGTGGCTTGGGCTCGTCCACGATCAGCAGCCTAGATGGTTGATTCCGCGGCCGGGTCCGTCAGATGTGCGTGGATCGCGAATGCAGGGCGCCGCGGGGCGAAGGTGCACAGTGCCAGCGGCACGGGCGCCTTCGGTCCGTGGCGATCCTGCGCCGCGAGACGCGTGCAGATGGCGGTTCCGGTCGTGGAATCAGCCATCTGGTGCTCCGGAGGACCGGGCCCGGAGGCCGCGGCGATCAGACCGTGAGCTTCTTGCGGCCCTTGGCGCGACGGCGCTTGAGGACCAGGCGGCCCGACTTCGTCTGCATACGCTGACGAAAGCCGTGGGTGCGTGCGCGCTTGCGCTTCTTGGGCTGGTAGGTGCGCTTCATGAGAAGGCGGCGGATGCTAGCGAACGCGGCCTCAGATGACCGTGAGAGGCGGTTTTTCCCGCGCTGAGCGGGGTCCCTCGCCGAGGCCTTCGGAACGTCCGCGAGGCGTTGGTATATTCGCCGCCGTCCGGGCCGCTCGCACGGCCCTCCTCGTTGTCGCCGGACCCCCTCCCGAAGGAGTCGATCACGCCTGACCTGACCCCGCAGCTCACCCGCGACTGGGCACTGATCCAGACGCAGCTGCGCCAGGCGGTGCCCGACTCGACCTTCGAGATCTGGCTCGCGCCGCTGCGTCCGCGCGCGCTCGTCGGCGCGACGCTCGTCGTGGCGGCGCCCGACGAGATCCGCTCGTGGGTCGCCGACCGCTTCGCGCGCGTCCTGCATACCTGCGCGGCCGCGGTCCTTGGTCCCGAGACGACCGTCGACGTCGTCGCGCCCGGCGCTGTGATCACGGCGGAGCCCAGGCCGCCCTCCAGCGCGGCGGGAGGCGGGACGAGATCCCGCGCGCCCGAGCGCGAGGCCGAACAGGAGTTCCATCCGAAGTTCACGTTCGACCAGTTCGTCATCGGCGACTCCAACCGCTTCGCCCACGCGGCGGCGCTCGCCGTCGCCGAGATGCCCGGCCAGGCCTACAACCCGCTCTTTCTCTACGGACCGCCCGGGCAGGGCAAGACGCACCTGTTGCATGCGATCGGCAACTACGTGCGGGCGCACGGTGGCGGCCTGCGCGTGCGCTCGACGACTGCCGAGCGCTTCACGAACGAGTTCATCGCCGCCGTCCAGGGGCAGGACACCGAGGACTTCAAGGCGCGCTTTCGCGACACCGACGTCCTACTCATCGACGACGTGCAGTTCCTCCAGCGCAAGGTCAAGACCGAGGAGGAGTTCTTTCACACCTTCAACGCGCTGTACGAGACCGGCAGCCAACTCGTGCTCACCTGCGATCGCCTTCCGGCCGACATGGCCGCGCTCGAGGCACGCCTGCTCGAGCGTTTCCAGGCCGGCCTCGTCGCCGAGCTCAACGCCCCCGACTTCACCACGCGTCTGGCGATCCTGCGCAAGCGCGTCCAGCAGGACGAGATCCAGTTGCACGACGACGGCGCGCTGCACGCGATCGCGCACCGGATGACGGCCAACGCCCGCACGCTCGAGGGCGCACTGATCCGCGTCGTGGCATACCACTCGCTCACCGGCCGATCGATCGACGCAGCACTCGCCGACGAGGTCCTCAGCGGCCTATATCCCGCGCCGCGAGCGAGCGCCCGGCGGGAGACCCCGACCATCGAGCGCGTCCAGGATCTCACGTGCACAGCCTTCGAGGTCAGCCGCGAGGAGCTGCTCTCCAGCGCACGCAACAGCCGCGTGGCCTGGGCCCGCCAGGTCGCCATGTACCTCGCACGCCAGCACACCGGCGCGTCCCTGCCGGCCATCGGCGAGCAGTTCGGGGGGCGCAACCACACGACCGTCATGTACGCCTGCCGCAAGGCCGGCGAGCGCCTGGCGGCCGACCCCGCTGCACAGGCACTTGTGCACGATCTCCAACGACGCCTCACCGAGCCCCGCGATGACCGCGGCAACTGACACACTCTCCACAGTCCCTTCCGCGGTCATCCAGCCCACGGTCGCCTGCATCCAGCGTCGATCCCGCCTGTTATGAACATCTCCACACGCCTTATGACTCTGATCCTCTGTAAGCGGTTGTCCTCGTGAAGTTCTCGACGGCATCCGCGAATCTGCTCGCTCAGCTCGGGGTCGTCTCTCGGGTGGCCTCCGCACGCTCCGCCGTCCAGGCATTGAGCGGAGTCCAGCTGAGTGCCCTCTCCGGCGCCGCCGAGCTGCGCGCCACGGACATGGAGATGGGGCTGCGTGTTCCCCTCGAGGCGGAAGTCGAGCGCGAGGGCACGGTCGTGCTGCCGGCGCGCCTCATGCTCGACGTCGCCCGCTCGCTGCCGGGCAGGGAGGCGACGTTCGAGCTGCGCCCCGCCGAGCAGGATGTCGAGGTCGTCTCGGGTGCCGCCACGTTCCACATCCGCACGCTGCGGGCCGAGGACTTCCCGCCGCTGCCCGAGCCGGGCGGCGAGAACGTCGTCGAGGTGCCGGCCAAGGCGTTCATCGAGACGATCAACCGTGTCGCTCGCTCGGCCTCGCGTGACGAGACGCGGCCGATCCTCACCGGCATCCTCGTCTCTGCCACGGGCGACGAGCTGCGCATGGTCGCGACCGACTCCTACCGCCTGAGCGTCAAGGAGACCAAGCTGGAGGCTCCGCTGGAGGGCGGCTTCGAGGCGAACGTCCCGGCCCGCGCTCTGCAGGAGCTCGCCCGCGTCGCCCAGGGGACGGGCGGGACCGAATTCGAGACCCTGACGGTCTCGGTGCGGTCCAACCAGATCGTCTTCGAGGTCGGCGGCGACGTGCTCTCGTCGCGTCTGATCGATGGTCAGTTCCCGAACTATCGCCAGCTGCTGCCCGACGCCTTCGAGCACGAGCTGACGCTGACGTCGGGCGAGCTGGCCGAGGTCGTGCGCCGCGTGAGCCTGATGGCCCAGAAGAACGCGCCGCTTCGGCTGCAGTTCGCCGAGGGCGAGCTGACCGTCTCGGCGCAGACCCCGGACGTCGGCGAGGCGCGCGAGATGATGCCGGTTCCGTTCGCCGGCGAACCATTCGAGATCGGCTTCAACCCGGAGTTCCTGCGCGACGGCCTGGAGAGCGCCGACGGTGGCGATCTCGTCCTCAAGCTGATCAGCCCGCTGCGTCCGGGCCTGATCGAGGCAGCGGACGGCAGCGGCTTTATCTACCTGATCATGCCGATCCGCCTGAACGTGTAATCCGTACCCGTCCACCCACCCCCGCCGCCGGTACACATGCTGATCACGCGCCTGCGCCTGCGCGACTTTCGTAGCTACGAACGCGCCGAGTTCGAGCTGGGCGCGGGCCTGACCGTCGTCCATGGTCGCAACGGCGCCGGCAAGACGAACCTGCTTGAAGGGGTGTACTTCGGCTGCACGGGCCGCTCGTGCCGTACCTCCAACGAGCGCGAGGTCGTGCGCTTCGACGCCGCGACCACGCGCGTAGAGGTCGACCTGCGCGACCCCGAGGGCCGCGACCACGCGCTGGCGGTCGGCTTCACGCCCGGCGACGTCAAGCACCTGCAGGCCGACGGCGTCCCCGTCGAGCGTCTCGTCGACGTCGAGATGCGCCCGCTCGTCTGCGTCTTCATGCCCGACCGCCTCGAGCTCGTCAAGGGGCCGCCGGCGCTGCGGCGCTCGCACATCGACCAGGTCATCTCCGCGAGCTGGCCGGTGCGCAGCGACACGCGCCGCTCCTACTCCCGCGCGCTGGCGCAGCGCAACGCGCTGCTGGCGGCGATTCGCAGCGGCCGCTCCTCGCGCGGTTCACTGCCCGCCTGGGACGCCGAGCTGGCCCGCCACGGGATCGCCCTGCGCGACGACCGCGCGGCCGTCGTGGACCTCCTCGCGCCGCGCTTCGAGGCGCTCGCCGAGGCGCTCGGCCTCGGGCCGGGCGGCGAGCTGCGTTATCGCCCACGGACGCGCGCCACCGACGCCGAGCAGCTGGCCGCCGAGCTCGCCGAGCGCGTGGACTCCGACCTCGAGCGCGGCTTCACGGGGCACGGTCCGCACCGCGACGATGTCGCGCTGCTGCGCGACGGGCGCGAGCTGCGCGCCTACGGCTCGCAGGGCGAGCAGCGCCTGGCCCTGCTCGCCCTGCTGCTGGCCGAGCGCGAGGCGCTCGCGGAGGCCCGCGACACGCTTCCGCTCATGTTGCTCGACGACGTCATGAGCGAGCTCGACCCCGAGCGCCAGGCGATGCTCGCCGACCTGCTGCGCGATGGTGGCCAGAGCGTCATCACCACGACCGACCTCGCACACGTGCCGGGCGGCGAGGCGGCGAACGTCACACGGCTGGCCGTGGCCGCCGGGATCGTGGCCCAGGACGCGGCGGCCGCGGCGTGAGGCGCCGCGCGCCGCGACCGATCGCCGGCGCGCTCGAGGCGCTCACCCGGCGCCTCGCGCCCGTCACGCTGCTGGCCGACGTCCAGCGCGTCTGGGAGCAGGCCGCGGGCGCCGTCATCGCGCAGGCCGCGCAGCCGGTCTCCGAGCGTGATGGGACGGTCACCGTGCTGTGCTCGTCGGCAGTCTGGATGCAGGAGATCGACCTCATGGCGCCGGTCCTGGTCGACGCCCTGAACGACGCGTTGGGGACCGATCGGGTGCAGGCCGTGCGCTGCGTGGCGACCGCCGGGCGCCGCCGCTGAGCGCGCCGATCGGGCGCCGGGCGCCGGGCCGTGGAGCGGCGCCAATCCTGAGCGGCTCGGGCACCGCCTCAACCGCCGCTTAATTGTTACATTTTGCAGGAGTTTCGTTGCACTCTGTCGCCGGAGTTTGTGACGACCTTGTGCTATCCTCGTGGGAACTTGCTGCATCGGCCCCGGCGCGTCTTCGCATGACGTGGTTCCGGGGCTTCTTCACGTATTCGGAGGTCTGGTGGCGAAGGACGACAAGAAGCTCGACGCTCTCACCGGCGCGGGCTCATACGACGCACAGGACATCACCGTCCTCGAAGGGCTCGAGGCCGTGCGCAAGCGGCCCGGCATGTACATCGGCTCGACCGGCGTGCGCGGCCTGCACCACCTGGTCTACGAGGTCGTCGACAACTCCGTCGACGAGGCGCTCGCCGGTCACTGCACCCGCGTCGACGTGACGATCCACCCGGACAATTCCGTCACGGTCGCCGACGACGGCCGCGGCATCCCCGTCGGCACGATGGCCAAGGAGGGTCGCTCGGCCCTCGAGGTCGTGCTCACCGTCCTGCACGCCGGCGGCAAGTTCGGCGACGGCGGTGGCTACAAGGTCTCCGGCGGCCTGCACGGCGTCGGCGTCTCGGTTGTCAACGCGCTGTCGGAGCTGCTCGAGGTCGAGGTGCGCCGTGAGGGTCACGTCTGGCGTCAGACCTACGAGCGCGGGGCGCCGCAGGCGCCGATCGCCAAGGGGGAGGCGACCGGCGAGACCGGCACGAAGATCACGTTCCGGCCTGACGCCGGCGTCTTCGAGACCACCGACCTCGACTTCTCCGTGCTCGAGCAGCGCCTGCGCGAGACGGCCTTCCTGACGCGCGGCCTGCGCATCACGATCGACGATGAGCGCGGCGAGAAGGCCTCGGCGACGTTCAAGTACGACGGCGGCATCGAGGACTTCGTCCGCTATCTCAACGCCAACAAGGAGCCGATCGGCCGCAAGGTCGTCTTCTTCGAGGGCGACAGCGTCGAGGGCGGCGTCGAGGTCGCGATGCAGTGGAACACCACGTACCAGGAGTCGGTGTTCTCGTTTGCCAACAACATCAACACGCACGAGGGCGGCTCGCACCTGTCGGGCTTTCGCTCCGCGCTGACGACGGTCCTCAACCGCTACGCCCGCTCCCGTGGCCTGCTGAAGGAGAAGGACGACAACCTCACCGGCGAGGACGTTCGCGAGGGGCTCACCGCCGTCATCTCGGCGAAGCTCACCGACCCGCAGTTCGAGGGCCAGACGAAGACCAAGCTCGGCAACCCCGGCATGGAGGGCTTCGTTCGCTCGATCGTCTACGACCGGCTGACCGAGTTCCTCGAGGAGAATCCCACCGAGGGCAACGCGATCATCCGCAAGGCGGTATCCGCGGCGCAGGCCCGCGCCGCCGCGCGCAAGGCGCGCGACCTCACACGGCGCAAGTCGGCGCTGGAGAACTCCACGCTGCCCGGCAAGCTCGCCGACTGCTCGGTCAAGGATCCGTCGCTCGCCGAGATCTTCATCGTCGAGGGCGACTCGGCCGGCGGCTCGGCGAAGCAGGGCCGCGACCGCAACACGCAGGCCGTGCTGCCGCTGCGCGGCAAGATCCTCAACGTCGAGAAGAGCCGCATCGACAAGGTCCTCAAGAACCTCGAGATCCAGGCGCTCATCACCGCCATCGGCACGGGCATCCGCGACGAGTTCGACATCGAGAAGGCGCGCTACCACAAGATCATCCTGATGACGGACGCCGACGTCGACGGCGCCCACATCCGCACCCTCGCGCTGACGCTGCTGTATCGCGAGATGCCCGAGCTCATCGAGGCCGGCTACGTGTACATCGCCAAGCCACCGCTGTACAAGCTCAAGCAGGGCTCAAGCGAGCGCTACATCGAGAAGGACTCCGAGCTCGAGCAGATCCTGCTCTCCGACAAGCTCGAGAAGGCGCTCGTCTTCGATCGTCACGGCACGCAGTTCAAGCTCACCGAGCCGCGCTGGCAGCGCTTCTCGCGCCTGCTCAAGCAGTACGAGGGATGGTCGTCGACGCTGCGCGCGGAGTACGGCTCGGACACGGTCGTCTTCCTCGAGGAGTCCGGCGTGCTCGACGAGCAGGTCAACACCGGCGCCGGCGCGCTGGAGCTGATCGAGCGCTCGCAGATCGAGAACGCGCCGTACGAGACGTCGCTCGTCGGCCAGGACGAGGTGAACATCACGGTGCGGGCGGTCGAGAACAAGACCGGCCTCGCCCGTGCGCTGATCATCCCGCGCCGGCTGTTCGACGCGCAGGATCTGAAGAACTTCACCCGCGTGCACGGCCAGCTCCGCGAGCTCGCCGGCCAGGCCCCTTTCACCGTCAAGCTCGGTGACGCCACCGACGATGCGGCGTCGTTCCACGCGCTGCGCGAGGCCGTCCTGCACGTCGCCCAGAAGGGCATCACCCTGCAGCGCTTCAAGGGGCTGGGCGAGATGAACGCCGCGCAGCTGCGCGACACCACGATGGACCCGGCGACGCGCACTCTCGCCCAGGTCGGGATCGAGGACGCCGCCCAGGCGGACCTCATCTTCTCGACGCTGATGGGTGACATGGTCGAGCCGCGCCGGCAGTTCATCGAGGACAACGCCCGCCTCGTCGCCAACCTGGACGTGTGATGCGCCCCGACCCGAGACGGAGCACTAGATGAGCTCAGTAGACATCCTCGGCGGCGGAAACGTCGAGCCGCGCGCCCTCGAAGACGAGATGCGCTCCGCGTACCTCGATTACGCGATGTCGGTCATCGTCGGGCGCGCGCTGCCCGACGTGCGCGACGGCCTGAAGCCCGTCCACCGCCGCGTGCTGTTCTCGATGTCGGAGAACGGCCTCGGCCCGACGCGACCGTACCGCAAGTGCGCCTCGATCGTCGGCGACGTGATGGGCAACTACCACCCCCACGGCGATTCGGCGATCTACGACGCCCTCGTGCGCCTCGCGCAGGAGTTCTCGATGCGCTACGAGCTCATCGACGGCCAGGGCAACTTCGGCTCGATCGACGACGATCCGCCGGCCGCCATGCGCTACACCGAGGCGCGCCTGGACCGCATGGCGATGGAGATGCTGCGCGACCTCGACGCCGACACCGTCGACTTCGTCCCCAACTACGACGGCCGCAAGCAGGAGCCGGTCGTCCTCCCGGCGCGCTTCCCGAACCTGCTCGTCAACGGCTCGTCGGGGATCGCCGTCGGCATGGCGACGAACATTCCGCCGCACAACCTGCGCGAGGTCGTCGCCGCGGTCGTCGCCTACATCGACAACCCCGCGATCGACAAGATGGATCGCGGCTCGGCCGCCGCCGCGCTCATGGCGCACATGCCGGGCCCGGACTTCCCGACCGGCGGCATCATCCTCGGCCGCCAGGGCATCCTCGACGCCTACGAGACCGGGCGCGGACGCGTGCGCGTGCGCGGCAAGGCGCACACCGAGGACATCGGCCGCGGCCGCGAGGCGCTGATCGTCACCGAGTTGCCGTTCGCCGTGAAGAAGGGCGGTGACAACGGCCTCGTGATGAAGCTCGCCGAGCTCGTACGCGAGAAGAAGATCACCGGCATCGCCGACCTGGAGGACCACTCCTCCGAGCGCGGCGGGATGCGCGTCGTGATCACGCTCAAGCGCGACGAGATCCCCGAGGTCGTCCTCAACCAGCTCTACAAGCACACCGCGCTGCAGACGACGTTCGGCGTGAACATGGTCGCCCTGGTGGATGGCGTGCCGCGGACGCTCTCCCTGCAGGAGGTCATCCGCCACTACGTCCATCACCAGCGCGAGGTCGTCGTGCGGCGGACCAAGCACGAGCTGCGCGTCCTCGAGCGCCGGGTGCACGTCCTCAAGGGCCTGCTCATCGCGCTCGACAACCTCGACGCGATCATCGAGCTCATCCGCGCCTCACGCGACCGCGAGAACGCGCGCAACGAGCTCGTCTCGCGCTTCGCGCTGACCGAGATCCAGGCGTCGGCGATCCTCGACCTGCGCTTGTCGCAGCTGACGGCGCTCGAGGCCGGCGCGATCAAGACCGAGCACGACGACAAGGTCGAGCGCATCGGTGAGCTGCGCGAGATCCTCGGCTCGGAGGCGCGCGTCTACGCGATCATCCGCGAGGAGCTCGAGGAGATCGCCGACCGCTTCGGCGACGAGCGGCGCACGCTGATCACCGACTCGGAGGACGAGATCGGGATCGAGGACCTGATCCCCGAGCAGCAGATGGTCATCACGATCACGAAGTCGGGCTACATCAAGTCGCTGCCGCTTACGACCTACCGCGCCCAGCAGCGCGGCGGGCGCGGCGTGACCGGGATGGACATGAAGGACGGCGACTTCATCGAGCACCTCTTCGTGACGTCGTCGCACGACTACCTGCTGTTCTTCTCCAACCGAGGGAAGGTCTACCGCTCCAAGGTCTACGAGCTGCCGGAGGCCTCGCGCACGGCGAAGGGCCGGGCGCTGGTGAACGTCCTGCCGCTGCGCGACGGCGAGCGGATTCAGTCGGTCCTCTCCACGCGCGACTTCAGCGAGGGCCGCTACGTCGTCTTCGCGACCAAGCGCGGCGTCATCAAGAAGACGGAGCTTTCGGCCTACAACACCCCGATCAAGGCCGACGGCATCATCGCGATCAACATCCGCGACGACGACGAGCTCGTCAGCGTGCGCCGCACGAGCGGCGACGACGACATCCTGATGGTCTCGCGCAAGGGCCAGGCGGTGCGCTTCAACGAGTCCGACGCGCGGGCGATGGGCCGCGATACATCGGGCGTGCGCGGGATGAACGTCGACCAGCCCGACAACGAGGTGCTGGTGATGGACGTCGCGCGTGACGACCAGGAGCTGCTCGTCGTGACCGAGAACGGCTATGGCAAGCGCACCTCGATCGCCGAGTACCGCAAGACCAAGCGGGGTGCGATGGGCGTCGGCACGATCAAGCTGACCGACGCCAAGGGCGCGCTGGCCGGCGCGATCGTGGTCCGCGAGCACGACGAGCTCGTCTTCATCTCCCAGAGCGGGATGGTGCAGCGCACCGCCGTGCGCGGGATCAGCCGCTACGGGCGCCTCGCGCAGGGCGTGCGGCTGATGAACATGAAGGAGGACGACATCGTCTCGGCCATTGCGCTGATCGTCGAGGGCTCCGCGGTGGCGCCGGCCTCCGACGCGGATGTCGATCCGGACGTGACGATCGAGGTCGATCCGACGACCGGCGGGGCGACGATCGGCGTCGAGCCGGCGGCGCCGCAGGGCGACGATACGGACGATCTCGGGATCGAACCCGAGCGGGCCGAGGGCGAGGACGAAGGCGACGGCGCCAGCTGAACAACGAGGGCGGCGTACGTCGTCGGTCTCCGCTACGCTTTTCTCACCAGAGAAAGGAGGTGGTCCGAATCAGCTCAAGTTCTTGCGGGACCCTGGAGGTGCCCGGCCGCTAGGCCGGACAGGCTGGCTCCGCCCAGCGAATCCAAACCGGGCCACCCCCGTGCAGGACGCCGGACTGGTCCCACCGGCAAGCAGAACATCCTGCTCGGGTCTCAAGTCCAGTCGTACGTGTGCGAGGGGCGCCGCTGCCGCGGCGCCCTTCGTGTGTTCTGGGGCGGTCGCGACGGGTGTGCCGGCCGGGGAGTTCCGGCCCCCGGAACACACGATGCGTGCTCTGCGGCCGTCCGTCTTTGCTACCCCTACAGATGTTCCTGGGCCGGAACCCCGGCCCGCACACCCGTTGGCCCCTCAGGCGGCTTCGGGCAACCACTGCCGCCACGCCGACGGGATCGTCGGGCTGGCGACGTGGATGAAGACCTGCGGGTGCGGCACGCGCGGAGGCTGGCGCGGATGCATGCCGATCTTGGCCGGCAAGGAGTCGCCCTTGCGGCGATTGCATGGAGCGCAGGAGGCGACGATGTTGTCCCACGTGGAGGCGCCGCCCTTCGAGCGCGGGATGACGTGGTCGACGGTGAGGTTCGCCCGCGAGCCGCAGTACTGGCACGTCCACCCGTCGCGAGCGAAGACGGCGCGGCGGGTGATCTTGCGCCGGTGCGTGTCGCGCGGCACCTTGACGAACGTCACGAGGCGGATGACCACCGGGCGCGGGAGCGTCGCGTGCTCGGAACGCAGCTCGTAGGTCGAGTGCTCGACGATCTCCGCCTTCTCCTTGAGCAGCAGGACGGCGGCGCGGCGCACGGTGCACACGTTGACCGGCTCATACGTGGCGTTCAGGACGAGCACACGGCCAGACTCACGTCCGCGCCGCCGGTGCTCCGGATGCGGCGCGAACCCCCCTGGGCCTGGTGGCGTGGCTTGGGTCGCCATGACTCGCGGCGAAAGTCTAATCACGCGCACCGGCGGCAGCGACGCAACTGTTATTCAGGCGCGCCGGCCACCGGATATGAGCCGAGGATTCGAACCTGCTCGCAGTGCTTGCGCAGGCCGTCGACGGCCTCCGCCACGGAGGGCTCGTGCGCGCCGCCCTCGCAGTCGACGAAGAAGCGGTAGTGGCCCAGTCGCGTCCGCAGCGGCCGCGACTCGATCTTCGTGAGGTTCACGCCGCGGAAGGCGAACTCCGAGAGGCAGCGCACGAGCCAGCCGGGGCTGTCGTCGCCCGAGCCCCAGAAGGCGAGCGACGTCTTGGCCGGCGTGCCGTCGGCCGGGATCTGCGCCGCGCCGCGGCGCGCGAGGAAGACGAAGCGGGTCGCGTTGCCGGACTCGTCCTCGACCTCCCGCTCCAGCACGGTGGCGCCGTAGAGCTCGGCCGCCCGCAGTGTGCCGATCGCCGCCCACGGGTCACCGCGCCCGACGACGATCCGCGCCGCCTCGGCGGTCGACGAGGCGGCCTCGATGATGGCGTTGGGGACACGCTCGCGGAGGAAGCGCGCGCACTGCGATATCGCCTGCGGGTGCGACAGCACGCGCTCGATCGACTCCAGCGCCAGCGCCGAGCCGGCGATCAGGTGTTGCGACACGGCGAGCACATGCTCGCCGACGACGGCGACGTCGTGGTCGTCGGCGAGGGTGTCCAGCGTCACGCCGATCGGGCCTTCGAGCGAGTTCTCGATCGGCACGATCGCGCGGTCGACGCTGCCGTCGTGGACGGCGAGGATCGTGTCGCGCACGGTCGCCAGGCCGACGAGCTCGGCATCGGCGCCGTCGAGTGCCGCGCGCGCGGCCTCCTCGGAGAAGGTGCCCGCGGGACCGAGGTAGCCCAATCGCATCAGGGTCCCCTGGGCCATCACGACGCCAGCGCGATGCGCAGCGCTTCCTCCTCCTCGGGGGAGAGCTTCAGCTCGCCCTTGCCCTCGGAGACCTGCTTGGCGTAGAGGCGCGCCTGGTCGCGGTGATGGATCGAGGAGAGCACGACGCCGTTGCGCGCGCTGTCGAGCAGCGCGATCGAGGTCGACTGGCGGCCGGACATCTCGTTGTAGGCGTCGTAGCGGATCAGGCCGCAGTGCGAGATCGCGCTGTCCAGGCGCCCCTCGGCGACGCCGACGCGGGCGTCGAGCCGCTCGGCCACGTCGGTCACGTAGCCGTGCAGCGCGCGGAAGCTCGCGTCCAGCGCGGCGGCGTGGCCGACGAGGTCCACGCCCTGCTCTCCGAGAACGACCCGCTGATCGGCGCGCAGGCGCCGCAGTTGTCGGTACATCACGGCGGTCAGGCAGAGCGCGACGATCGCCACCGCTCCGGCCGCGAGCGCGACGATGCCCACCGTGGAGCTCAGCTCGTCACCCATGCGGGGCAAACGGTAGCGCGGGTCAGCCGCGCCGGAAGATCGCCGGGAACGTCAGCCGGTTGTTCCCGGTGTTCTTCTCGCCCGGGACCGGCAGGACCTCGGCGATGATCGTGATCGCCTGGCCGATCGGCGGCGACTCGCCAAGTTTGACCGCCACCGTCGTCTCGGCCCCCGCCTGCGTCTGGTCGATCACCTGCTCGGCGCGCAGCGGGTCGCCCGCGCCGGTGATGCGGATGCGCACGCGCACGTCCTGCTCGGGATTCTCGCCCTGGTTAGCGACCTTGACGTTGAACGTCACGTTCGATGACGCCGTAAGGCTGTTGGCCTCGCCCGGGGTGAGCGTCGTGTCGCCGACGCCGACGGCGAGCAGCCCGTGGCCGTGGGAGCCCGCGGTCGGCTCTGTCGCGGCCCCGTCGCCCGCGCCGCGGCCGGCCTGGGAGTCGATCCGCCGGGCCACCGTCGACGGCTGCAGCCAGCCGAGGTTCTGCAGGAAGCTCGAGCTCTGGATCACCTGCCCGCCGACCTCCTGCTCGTCGAGAACCTGCTTGATGAGCGCTGCGGTGCGACGGTTGTAGACGACGTCGGCCGCGTCGAAGGCGCGCATCTCACCGGCGATCCCGCGTACGGCGGGCACCGCCGTCGCGGAGTCGGTCGACAGCGCCGCCGGGATCTTCTGTGCGACCTTGCCGATCGCCTCCTGCGCGAGCGACAGCGACAGGAGCAGGTTGACGTGCGCGGGACGCATCTCGCCGGGGACGTCGATCCCCTCGGCGCGCTTGGTCAGCGCCTGGGCGGTGGTGCGCAGCTGGTTGATCTCGGACTGCACGTCGGGTGAGGCCGAGGCGGACGGGGCATTGCCCGTCGCCTGCGCCCCGCTGAGCACGTCGAAGAAGTCGTCCGCGTTGGCGTCGGCGTCCTGGACGACGTTCGAGACGTCGCGGTTGTAGTCCTTCAGGGCCTGCTCCTGGCGGTTGTTGAGGCAGCCCCTGATGCCGAAGACGAAAAGCAGCACCACGAGCAGGCCGATGCCGGCCGCCGCGGCGCGGCGGACCATGAGCTGCTGCGGATCGGAGGGCGGGCCGATCGCGGCCGGCCCCGGGCTGCGGGGCCGCACGCGGGTGCGGGGCTCGTCATCGTCGAAGAAGGACAGGGTCGCTCCTTGCGGAAGCTGGCGGAACGTCCAGTATGACCACGCAGGGCGCGCGGGGTTTCCCCTGCAACTTTCGCGCCAATGGGCGGTTTCCTGCCCATGCATGCAAGGAGCCGGCGAGGAGCAGGCGAAGAGGGAGTCGGTGTTTCACGCCCACAGCCCCGTGACCGGTCCGCCCGCCGATGCGGGCCAGCTTGTGCTCGAGCGCTATCGGCTCGGTCCGCGACTCGGCGCCGGCGGTATGGGAGTCGTCTATCGCGCACGCGACGAGCACCTCGAGCGCGACGTCGCCGTCAAGCGGATCGCGATCGGCCACGACCCCGACGGCCGCGGCGAGCGCGAGGCGCTGGCGGCCGCGCGCCTGTCGCACGCCGGGATCGTCGCGCTGTTCGAGTCCGGCCGCGACGACGACGCGGTCTACCTCGTCTCCGAGCTCGTCGAGGGGCCGACGCTGGCGGACCTGCTGCGCGACGGTGCACTGTCCGACCGCGACGTGCTTCGGATCGGGGCGACGCTGTGCGCGGCGCTGGCTCATGCGCACACACGTGGCGTGATCCACCGTGACGTCAAGCCGTCGAACGTCATGTGTCCGGATGCTGAGCAGGGACTCGGCAGCGCGAAGCTGACGGACTTCGGGATCGCGCGGATGGCCGACCACGACGTCCTCACGCGCACCGGCGACATCATCGGCACGCTCGCCTACATGGCGCCCGAGCAGGCGCGGGGGGAGAAGATCACGGGCGCGGCCGACGTCTACGCCCTCGGCGTCGTCCTCTACGAGGCCCTGTCGGGGGTCAACCCGATCCGCGCCGGCAACCCGGCCGCCACGGCGCGGCGGGTGGGGATGCGCCTGGCGCCGCTGCACCGCGTGCGCCGCGACCTGCCCGTGGAGCTCTGCCGTGCAGTCGACGCCGCGGTGGCGGTCGAGCCCCAGGCGCGCACGACGCTGCCGGTGCTGCGCCGGACCCTGGAGGGGTCCGTCGACGTGGTCGGCGACGTGGTGGGGCCGATCGCGGGGAGCGCGCTGGACACGATCGCCCGCCCGGCGGTCACGCGCACGCGCCTGCGCCGGCGCGCCGCCCGCAGGGCCGACGGGGAGCGTGACGTCGCGGGGTCCCGGGCTCGCCTGCGCGCCCAGCCCGCGCGACCCGAGCTCGCCGCGCCGGCCCGGGTCGACGACGAGGAGCGGGCGCTCGGCCGGACGCACCTCGGCCCGGGGCCGCGCCTGATCGCCGCCGCGGCGGCCGCCGCGCGGGCCGGGGCCGCGCGCGCCGGCC
>JBBSMC010000053.1:0-21181 GCA_038233375.1 Solirubrobacterales bacterium | reverse complement strand
CAGGGCGGGCGGCGGGTGAACGGCCACGTCGAGCGCGTGCGGCCCGGCGGCCACGGCCGGCTGATCGTCGAGGAGGCGCGCGAGATGCGCGCCCACGCGCTCGTCATGCCGCTGCCGCCACGCGTCGGCACGACGCTGTTCGGAAAGACCGTGGAGACGGTGCTCGCCGACCGCCCCTGCCGCGTGATCATCGAAAGCGAGCCGACGGGTGCCTGAGCGGCGGACCCGCTCCGGGCGAGGCATGCACCGCTCGACGACGCTCGTGCTGTCGGCCGCGATGGTCGTGCTCGGCCTGGCGATCCTGGTGCAGACGTTCGCCGCCGGCGGCGGGCCGCTGGCGCTCGGAACCGTCCTCGGACTGCTGTTCGTGGGCGCCGGCGGCGGCCGGCTGTACTTCACCTGGCGGGGGATCTGATGGCCTCCTCCGAGACGTCTGCGACGCCCGGGTCGCCCGCGCCGCGCGAGCCGGGGCCGATGCTCCGCCACAGCCTCGGGTCGCCCGCGCTGTTCGCGATCGTCTGGTCGTCGCTGGCGGCGGCCGTCTACTTCTCGCTGGGGATCGTCGCCGGGAACGCGCTCGGCCTCACGCCGGTCGTCTTCCTCGGCGCAGGCATCTTCTTCGTCCTGACCGCGATGACGTACGTCGAGGGCGCGTCGCTGCACCAGGAGCGCGCCGGATCGACGGTCTTCGCGCGCTACGCCTTCAACGAGCTGTGGAGCTTCATCGCGGGATGGGCCGTGCTGCTGGACTTCCTGATCCTCATCGCCGTCACGGCGTTCGTCGCAACGCACTACGTGGCGGCGTTCTGGTCGCCGCTGGGCAGCGGCGCGCCGGAGCTCGTGATGGCCGCCGTGATCATCGGCTACGTCGCGGTCCGCAACATCCGCGGCACGAGCGCCAGCCGCGGCATCGAGCGCGTGTCGGCGCTGGCCGTCATCGACCTGGTCCTCCAGCTGCTCGTGATCGTGCTGGGCGCCTTCCTCGTCATCGACGTCGACGCGCTGACCGAGACGATCGACCTCGGCACGGCGCCGAGCTGGGGGGACCTCCTGTTCGCGCTGACGATCTCGACGGTCGCGTTCACGAGCCTCGAGTCGGCCTCCGGGCTGGCCGGCGAGGTGCGCGTCAGCCGGCGCGGCCTGAAGCGGCTGATCGCGAGCGCGACGGTGTCCGTGCTCGTGATCTACGTCGGGATCTCGCTCGTCGCGGTGGCCTCGCTGCCGATCACGCCGGGCGCCTCACCGCTGACCGGCGACGCCCTCAACGCGCCGGTTCTCGCGCTCGTCTCGACGTTCGACCCGCCCTGGCTGGCCGACGTCCTGCGCTACGCCGTGGCCGCGCTCGCCACGGTCACGCTCGTCGTCGCGGCGCACGGGGCGATGCTGGGCCTGTCGCGCCTGTCGTACTCGCTGGCACGTAACCGCCAGATCCCGAGCGTGATGGGCAGGCTGCGCCCCTCGCAGGGGACGCCGTACGTCGTGATCGTCCTGGCGGCCGTGCTCGCCGGCGCGCTCGTCGTCCCGCGCGACCTCGAGTTCCTCGTCGGCATCTACGCGTTCGGGGCGATGCTGGCGTTCCTCATCGCGCACGTCTCGATCTGCACGCTGCGCTACCGCGAGCCCGAACGCCCGCGGCCGTATCGCATCCCGCTGTCGGTCCGCGTCGGCGGCGGCGATCTCCCGCTGCCCGCCGTGATCGGCGCGCTGATGGCGGCGGGCGGGCTCGTCAGCCTGCTCGGCTTCCACTCGGGCGCCCGCACGATCGGGCTGATCTGGATGGCCGTGGGGATCGCGCTGTACGTGGTCTACCGGCGCAGCGCGGGGATGCCGTTGCGCCAGCGCGTCGTCGTCTCGGAGGCGGCGCTGCGCTCTGAGCCCGCCCGCGCGGAGTACGGCTCGATCCTCGTCCCGATCTACGGCGGGCCGCTCGACGACGACATCGTGCAGACGGCGGGGCGCCTGGCCGCCGCCGAGAACCCCGAGGCGGGCGAGGGGCACGGCGCGACGATCGAGGCGATCTGGGTCTTCGAGGTGCCGCTGTCGCTGCCGCTGGACGCTCGCCTGCCCGAGGCGCAGCTCAAAGCCGCCCGGGCGGCGCTAGCGCGGGCCAAGGCCGTGGGGGAGGAGTACATGGGCGTCGAGGTCATGACGGCCACCGTACGCGCGCGTCGCGCGGGGGAGGGGATCGTCGAGGAGGCCAAGCGGCGGGGGGTGGAGCTCATCGTGCTCGCCGCCGAGGAGCCGTCGCGGATCCGCGGGGGCGCCCGCCTGGGCGGCATCGGCGGTCCGCTGGACAACTTCGTCGGGGACGCGACGAAGTTCGTCGTGCGCAAGGCGCCCTGCCGCGTCATCCTCACGGCGCCGCCGGCCGATCCCGAGCCGGGCCGAGAGCCGGGCGCCGAGCCGCCTCGTAGCGCAGCATTGGACTAGCATCAGCCGCATGATGGTCCTCGTCGTCGGGGCCGGCCGCGTGGGGGCGGCAGTCGCCAAGTCCTCGCTCGCCGCCGGCCACACCGTGTCCGTCCTCGACGAGGATGCCCTCTCGCACGAGCGCCTCGACGCCGGCCAGCAGACCTCCTGGGAGGACTCCGGAGGGCGCTTCACGGTCGGCACCGCGATCGAACTCGACGCGCTGCTCGCCGCGGGCATCGAGGAGGCCGACGTCTTCATCGCCGCCACTCGCGGCGACAACACGAACCTGCTCGTCGCGCAGATCGCCCAGAAGCGCTTCGATGTCGGACACGTGATCGTCCGCGTGCTCGATCCCGCCCGCTCGGACTGGTACGCCGAGCAGGGCCTGCACACCATCTGCGCCGTGAAGCTCGGCATCGCCATGTTCGAGAAGGCCATCGTGGACATCGCGGAGACCTGATGTACGTCGTCGTCGTCGGTGGCGGAAAGGTGGGGCTCAACCTCGCGCGCGAACTGATCCGCAACGGTCAGGAGGTCACGCTCATCGAGGGCGAGCGGCGCGCCTACCTGCGCATCGAGCAGGAGCTCGAGCACGCCATCCAGTACGGCGACGGCACCGAGCTGTGGGTGCTCGAGCGGGCGGGCATCCAGCGCGCGGACCTCGTCGTGGCGGTCACCGGCGACGACGAGGACAACATCCTCATCTGCCAGGTCGCCAAGGAGAAGTACCTCTGCGAGCGGATCATCGCCCGCTGCAACAACCCCCGCAACCTGCAGCACTTCAAGCTGCTGGGGATCCAGCCGGCGGTCTCGGCGACCGACCTCATCCTCAACCTCATCGAGCACGAGGTGCCCGGCCACGGTCTCGTCCACCTGCTCGACCTGCCCGACGAGAAGCTCGAGATCATCGAGGTCGAGGTCACCGAGGGCGCGCCCGCCGCGGGCCACCCCGTCTCCGAGATCGACCTGCCCGACGGCAGCCTGATCATCTCGGTCCTGCCGCGCGGCAAGGCGGGCTTCGTCCCCAAGGGGGACACGGTGATCAACCCCGGTGACGAGGTGCTCGTGGTGCTCGATCCCGGCCTCGAGCCGCAGATCACGGCGCAGTTCGCGCCAAACGGCCGCCCGGCCGTCTCGTGAACGAACGACCTGTGTAGGGGGTCACGTCACGTTTCTCTAGGCCTCCTGGTACCCAGACGGACGGACACCCCGTGGCTATACTCGCCGCGCTGCCTTGCCGGGTGGAGTAATCGGCAACTCGCCAGGTTCTGGCCCTGGAATTCAAGGTTCGAGTCCTTGCCCGGCAGCTTCCAACCGCTGGTATCCCGAGAGACCAGAGCGATGCGGGCGCCCATCCGTGGCGCGGCGACGCGGCGGGTCGGAAATTCATCGAGACACCGGCCGCAGCCTTGCGATCCTCGTGCCACGGCTTGCCACACACGCGACACAGGACCCGACCCGACTTGCGCCCGGCGAGGGCGTAAGCCAGTCCCCATGCCTTGATAGCTCAGCGCTGAGCGAACAACCTAATACCCAGGACGAGCCACCGGCGATCGTCTTACAACGTTCGCGTGCTCCGAAACCCCCAGGCTGCACGCGCTCGATCACGATGGGAGATCCGGTTCCCACGGTGGGCAACGCGGCTTCGGCATATCCCCGGTTCCAACGAGCGCCGGCGGCGGGCATCGCCCGATCATTCGGGCCGCTGCCGTTGAGCTGCCCCGGGCGCGGCACCTACGCCGCGGCCTGCGCCATCCAGTCGCGGTACAGGCGCCAGTACGGGCCCTCGGCCTGCAGCAGCTCGTCGTGCGTTCCCTGCTCGACGATGCGGCCGCCGTCGAGCACGACGATCCGGCCGGCCTGGCGGATCGTGCTCAGCCGGTGGGCGATGACGACGGCCGTGCGGCCCGCGAGCAGGCGGCGCAGGCCGTCCTCGATGCGGCCCTCGGTGTGCAGGTCGACGTTCGACGTCGCCTCGTCGAGGATCAGGATCCGCGGATCGGCGGCCAGCGCACGGGCGAAGGCGACGAGCTGGCGCTGGCCGGCGGAGAGCTGGGTGCCGCGCTCGCCGACCGGCGTGTCGTAGCCGTGCTCGAGGGCCATGATGAACTCGTCGGCGCCGACGGCGTTGGCGGCGCCGCGGATCTCCTCGCGCGTGGCCGCCGGGCGCCCGAACGCGATGTTCTCGGCGATCGTGCCGCTGAAGAGAAAGCCCTCCTGCGGGACGACGCCGAGCTGGCGGCGCAGCGACGCCTGCGTGACCTCGCGCAGGTCGTGTCCGTCGACGAGCACCGCGCCGGCCGTGGGGTCGTAGAAGCGCGCGACGAGCTTGGCGATCGTCGACTTGCCCGCACCGGTCGCGCCGACGAGCGCGACGGTCTGCCCCGGGGGGATCTTCAGCGACAAGTCCTGCAGTGCCCACACGGTGTCGTCGCCGGCCCCGTAGGAGAACCCGACGTCGCGCAGTTCGATCTCGCCGCGCAGGCGGCCGAGCTCGATCGCGTCGGGCGCGTCGACGAGGTCGGACTGCTCGTCGAGCAGGTCGAAGATCTTGTCCAGGGCCGCCATGCCGGCCTGGTAGGTCGTGTAGAGCTGCGAGAGCTGCTGGATCGGCTCGAAGAAGAGGTTCAGCGCCGCGACGAAGGCGACGATGACGCCGGTCGTGATGTCTCCCTCGATCGCCTGCACGCCGCCGTAGAGCAGGATCCCGACCGTCGCCACGGCGCTGAGCAGCTCGACGGCCGGGAAGTACGCGGCGTTGAGGTTGACGGTGGTCATGTTGACGTCGCGGTTTCGCTCGTTGAGCTCGCGGAAGCGCCTGACGTGGCGCGGCTCCTGGCTGAACGAGCGCACGACGCGGATGCCCGACAGCGATTCCTGCAGGTATGCGGTGATCGCGCCGATCGTCTCGCGGGTGCGGGCGTAGGCGTCCGCCGAGGCGATTCGGAAGGCCAGCGAGGCGAGCGCCATGACCGGGAAGATCAGGAACGTCAGCAGCGCGAGCTCGAGGTCGAGCAGGCCGAGGATGACCATCGTGCCCAGCAGCGTCAGCGTGCTCGAGAACAGCGTCACGACGCTGTCGGTGACCAGCGAGTCGAGCGCCTGCACGTCGTTGGTCATGCGCGAGATGAGCTGCCCCGCCTGGCGGCGCTCGTAGAAGCCGACCGGTAGGGCCTGTAGGTGGGCGAAGATCCGCAGCCGCAGGTCCTGCAGCGCGCGCTGGCCGACCCAGCCGACGAGGTAGGTCTGGGCGTACGTCGCGCCCCAGTAGACGAGTGCGCTGAGCACGAACAGGCCGACGACGAGGTTCAGCGCGCCGACGTCGCCTTGCTTGATCCCGTCGTCGATCGCGTACTTGATCAACGGCGGCGGCGCGAGCGTGGCAGCCGTCGCCGCCAACAGCGCGACGAACATGAGGATGACCTTGGTGCGGTAGGGCTTCAGCAGCGCTGCGAGGCCGCGCAGCTTGCGACCGCGCCCGCCGGTCTGGCGCAGGCGGCGGCGCAGCTCGGCCGTCGTCAGCGGCTTCTCGCCGTCGCCGGCGAGCTGGGAGCTGACCGCGTCGCGCGTGCCCAGGGGGGCTCGGCTGCTCATAGTCCCGCCACCTCCGGTTCGAGCGGCTTGCGCGTGAGGAAGACCTGGTCGGGCAGGCCCTTCTCGACGATCTCGCGGTAGAACGGCGAGCGCTTGAGCAGCTCGTCGTGCGTGCCGCGGTCGACGAGCCGGCCGGCGTCGAGGATCGCGATCTCGTCGGCGAGCGCGATCGTCGACAGGCGATGGGCGATGACGAACGTCGTGCGCCCGGCCATCGCCGCCTCGAGCCCTTGCTTGATCTCGCGCTCCGTCGACGCGTCGATCGAGGAGGTGGCGTCGTCGAGGATCAGGATCCGCGGGTCGGCGAGCAGCGCGCGGGCGATCGCGAGCCGCTGGCGCTGGCCGCCGCTCAGCGTCAGGCCGCGCTCGCCGACGCGCGTGTCGTAGCCGTCGGGCAGCGTGGCGATGAAGCCGTGCGCCTGCGCGCGGCGGGCGGCCGCGACGACCTCCTCGCGGGTGGCGTCCGAGCGCGCGTAGGCGATGTTCGCGCGCACCGTGTCGCTGAAGAGGAACGGATCGTCGTTGACGACCGCGATCTGCGCCCGCAGCTCGTGCGGGTCGACGGTACGCACGTCGGCGCCGTCGACGAGGACCGCGCCCGAGGTCGGGTCGTACAGGCGCGGGATGAGCTGGACGAGCGTCGTCTTGCCCGAGCCGGTCGGGCCGACGAGCGCGAGCGTCGTGCCGGCCTCGATCGTCAGCGAGACCCCCCGCAGGGTGGGCTCGGCGTGGCTGTCCTCGTCCTCGCGGTAGGCGAGCGTGACGTCGCGCAGCTCGACGCGGCCCGAGCCGGCCGGAAGCGGGACGGCGTCGCGCGCCGCGACGATCCGCGGCTCGCGGTCGAGCAGCTCGAACAGTCGCGCGCCCGACGCCGTCGCGCGCTGCGCGAGGCCGAGCGTCCAGCCGAGCGTGCGCACCGGCGCGAGCAGCATGAGCAGGTAGCCGTAGAACGCCGTGAACTCGCCGAGCGTGAGGCTGCCGTCGATGACCATCCGACCGCCGACGAGCAGTAGCGCCGCGAGGCCGAGCTGGGGCAGGAAGCCGATGAACGGGTTGTAGAACGCCCGCAGCCTCGTCGAGATCATCGACTGCTCGAACACGCGGGTGACGCTGTCGCTGAAGCGCCGCTGGCGCTGCTCCTCGGCGGCGAACGCCTTCACGACGCGTACGCCGCCGACGCTCTCCTCGATGTCGGCCGTCAGCTCGCCGATGCGCTGCTGGACCTCCTGCAGCGCCGGGCGCGCCTGGCGGCCGTAGCGGTTGGCGATCCAGATGACGAAGGGGATCGGGAACAGCGAGACGAGCGCGAGGAAAGGATCGATGACGATCACCGCGATCGCGGCGAAGATGACGGTCAGCGCGGCCTGAAAGATGAGCACGAGGCCGTAGCCGAGGAAGAAGCGCACCGACTGCAGGTCGACGGTGGCGCGCGACATCAGCTGGCCGGTCTGCTGGGCGTCGAAGAAGCCGAGCTCGAGCGCGAGCAGGTGCTCGTAGACGCGGTTTCGCAGGTCGACCTCCACGCCGAGCGACACGCGCCCGGCGATCAGCCGGCGCGCGATGGTGAGCCCGAGGCGCACGACGCCGGCGGCCACGATCAGCAGGCCGAGGAGCTTCAGCCGCTCGCGGTCGCCGCTCTCGATCGCGCTGATCGCGGCGCCGGTGAGGCCGGGGATCGCGACGGTGGCGACCATCGCCAGCGCGGCCAGGATGCCCGACCACGCGACGCCGCGCTTGTAGTCGCGGAGGATCCCGCAGAGTCGGATGAACGTGGCCATGGGCGCCGATTGTAGTTGCTTGGTCAACGATCTTCGGGCGAGGGCGCGCGCGGCGGCCACTACGCTGCCGGCAATGGCGAGCCCACCGGCGGGACTCTGCGACTCCTGTCGCCATCAGCAGGTCGTGCGCACGAAGCGCTCGTCGTTCTCCCTGTGCCGGCGCTGGAAGGAGGACGACTCCCGCTACCCGCGCTACCCGCGCCTGCCGGTGCTGCGCTGCCCTGGGTACGAGCCGCGCGAGGGCGAGCGCCCATGACCGAGCCGACCCGCTGCTGGCCGACGACCGACCCGCTCTACATCTCCTATCACGACGAGGAGTGGGGCCGGCCGGTGCGCGACGAGCACCGGCTGTTGGAGCGCATCTCGCTCGAGGCGTTCCAGTCCGGCCTGGCCTGGATCACGATCCTGCGCAAGCGCGAGAACTTACGCGCCGCGTTCGCGCGCTTCGAGCCCGCGGTCGTCGCGCGCTTCGACGACGCCGACGTGAAGCGGCTGATGGCCGACGCGAGGATCGTGCGCAACCGCGCGAAGATCGAAGCGACGATCGCCAACGCGCGTGCCACGCTGGCGCTGCACGAGGCCGGGGAGACGCTCGATGCGCTGCTGTGGTCCTTCGCGCCGGACCCGCCGGTCGCCCCGCCGCCCTCGCTGCAGGACATGCCCGCCACCACCCCCGAGTCCAGATTGCTCGCGCGCGAGCTCAAGCGCCGCGGCTTTCGCTTCGTCGGCCCGACGACCGCCTACGCGCTGATGCAGGCGACGGGGATCGTCAACGACCACGTCGAGGGCTGCATCGTGCGCGAGGCCGTCGAGGCCGAGCGTGCCGCCGCCGCGAGACTGCGCTGATCAGCGCCGGTGGCGACGATCTCCGCGGACCGTGGCGATGATGGTGCTGGCCTTCTCGAGCAGCCGCTGGGGGAGCGAGCTCTTGGGCTTGACCGCCCCGAAAGGCTCGATCACGGCGAGCGTGGACTGCGACGGGACCGGCGGATCGCCGGCGACGAAGCTTATGTAGACGTCGTAGCGCTTCAACGGGTCGAGCACGATGTCGGTGGTGACCTTGCCCTGGCCTCCCGCGTGCACCGCGATGTTGTGCGTCCGCGGCGGCACGCCCGGCTCGTCCTCGGAGTTGACCGTCACGATGAGCTCCAGCGGGCGCGGATCGCGCTTGGTGAGGTCGTATTCGACCCGCAGCCGGCCGGCCGCGCGCAGCGCGCGTGCCCCCGGCGGCGCGGCCCCCTTGCCGTGCTTCGACGTCACCGGCGGGTTGTCGAGCATCTTGTCGGGGTCGGTCCACTGCTTCTTGGCGCCCGGCCCCGTCGGGCTGTTGGACTCGATCGCGTTGCGCGGCAGGGAGTCGCCCCAGCGGCCGGGCCAGCGCGTCCAGGGCGGGTCGTCGGTCTCGAGGATCTCGAGCTTCGGGCGCTGCTTCATGCGCCGCTTGCCGTCGGCGAGGTCGTACCACGCCTCGGTCTGGTGAAAGCCCGCGCTGTAGTACGAGGCGTGCGACCCGCGCGCGATGTAGGCGATTGGGCGTTCGCCGAGCTTCTCGACCTCGTCCCACGGCCGCATCTCGCCGTAGCGGTGCTGGGCGTAGACGGCGATATCCGGATGACCGGCCTCGTCGTCGATGCGCAGCTGCAGCATCTCCCAGTCGCCCTCGTGCGTGCCAAGCGCGAACGACAGCTGGTAGTCGTTGTAGAAGTACCAGAGCCAGTACTGCAGCCAGAGGCGCCCGTTGGCCTCGATCGCGTGGGCGTAGGTGACGTTGTTGAGATCAGGCCGGTTCATGCGCAGCGTCACATACTGCTCGCGGTAGTTGCGGCCGCGCACCGCGATGAGGTCGCCCTTCTCGACCGGTTCGCCGTTGCCGTAGGCCTTCGGGCCGAGGAAGTCGAGCGTCAGCTTGGGCACGCTGCCGGCCGCGTCGGCGCTGGCGATGATCGCGCCGGACCTGTCGCGCGACGCAGCGGCGCGACGCAGCGTGATCCCCGGCGCGTCGGTGTACTGCGCGGCGCTGTCGGCGAAGAACTGCTCGTTGGAGTCATAGCGCAGCACCGGCTGGAAGCGCTTGAGCAGGTCGTCGTGCGCGCCCATCTCAGCTCCCCTCGAGCAGGTCGATGCGCAGCGACAGCGCGTCCTCGGCGCGGAAGAGCACGCGATACGCGCGCCCCGCCCTCTGTTTGGCGGCGAGGAACGCGTCGAGGCGCTGCTCGAGTCCGTCGGTGCCGATGCGGTTGGTGAGGTGGATCGTGAAGTCGTCGTCGGCGCGGCTGCCGGCAATGAGATCGAGTGTCTCCGATTCCGGGTTGCCGTGGCGCCCGTCGGCCGAGATGACGTAGTGATCGGCGGTGACGCGCTCGAAGAACTCCGCGCGCATGTTGCGGATCGAGCCGTGATGGGGGAGCTTGAGGATGTCGACGTGGGTCCTGCCGTCTTTGGCGATGCCCGCCTGGTCGAGCCCGGCGAGGACGTGGTCGTCGCGCGCGTCGCCGGTCAGCAGCATCCGCTTGCCATCGCACTCGGCGAGCACGACGATGCTCGAGAGGTTGTAGGGCGAGCTGTCGCGGCTCGGCGCCGCGGCGGCGGGATCGGCGACGGCCTTCGGATGCTCCTCGAGCCAGTCGTCCCACGCGTCGTGGAGCTTCTCGAGCTGCGCGGCGTGCGGGCAGACCACGGTCAGCTTCAGCGGCCCGAGTGTGATCGTCCGCACGCTCTCCTGCGCCAGCACGACCGGGCCCGCGTACGGCTCGTTGATGCTCCAGCCGAGCGTCGCGGCCTGGTCGCGCAGCTCGCGGCCCTCGGCGACGCTCGCGACGACCGCCAGACCGGCGGCGCGGATCTCGTCGGCGACCCGGTCGTCGAGCGGCGCGGAGAGGATCTCGACCGCGGCCGTGCGCAGCTCCTCGGCGTCGTCGCCGAGGATGTCGTCGAAGGAGTTGTGCCACAGCGTCTGGACCTCGTAGCGCAGGGCCTGGGAGTCCTGTTGCTCGCTGACGAGCTCGCCCGCGAAGCCGATCATCCCCGCGACATGGTCAGAATCGATGTGGCTGACGATCGCGAGGTCGATCCGCAGCGCCCCGCCGGCGGCGCGCTCTGCACGCAGCTCCTCAAGCCGCGGCTGCAGGCTCGTCTCCCACGTGCGCGAGGGCCCGCCGTCGATCAGCAGCAACACCGGCTCGCCGGGTTCGCCGGCGTGCAGCAGCAGCGAGTCTCCGTGAAAGGCCTGCAGTGCTTCCAGCGAGAAGATCATGGTGTGACGTCGACCGAAGGTCGTGGCGTGCGGCGATCGTAGGGCAAGACCATCATCAGATCGATTGGATCGCACGCAGCGCGTCGACGACGCCGCTGCCCTGGAAGTACCGCTCACGACCGAGATCGGTCGCCGTCGAGCAGAGCACCCGCTTGATCTCGGCGGGCCGGCCGATCAGCTCGGGATGGCGCGCGAGGATCAGCGCCGCCGCGCCCGAGACGTGCGGCGCCGCCATGCTCGTGCCGTCGAGGCTCTTCAGCCCGCCGCCGGGCACCGGCCCGGTGATCTTCTCGCCGGGCGCGACGAGATCGGGCTTGCAGCGCCCGTCGCCGGTCGGCCCGCGGCTGGAGAAGTACGAAACGCCGTACGTGTGCGGCTGGTGGCGGTGCGTCGCGCCGACGGTGATGACGCCGCCGGCGTTGCCGGGGTCGGTGATCGACATCTCGCGGTAGCCCTCGGTGACGCCGGAGGCCATCGACACGAACGCGCGACCCTCGTTGCCGGCGGCGGCGACGACGATCGTGCCGCTGCCGATGAGCCGCTCGCACTCGTCGCAGACCGGCGTGCGGCCGCAGGCGAACGAGCCGACCTCGTGATCGAGCGACAGGCTGAGGTTGACGCCGTGGACGACGGGGGTGGGGGAGTTGACGTTCAGCCAGCGCACGAACTGCAGCGCGGCGAGGATCGCGAACTCGTCGCCGGCGCCGCCGTCGTCGAATACGCGCAGGTCGTAGAGGCCGATGTCCGGGCAGATGCCGCGCACGTCGTTGCGGCGCGCGGGCTCGGAGTCGCTCGCCAGCCAGTCGGCGCCGAGGATCCCGGCCACGTGGGTGCCGTGCTCGTGCTTGGGCGGCGTGTACGCCGCCGGGTCGTCGGCGACCTCGAGCTGCGCCGCGAGCAGGCCCCAGTCGACCGCGCGGCCGCTGCGCAGCCGCGCCTCGATCTCCTTGCGCTGCCTGGCCTTCTCGCCGCCGAGCGTGTCGCGGTCGGCGTCGGTGCCGGTGAGGATCCCGCGCAGCCGCGTGAAGTCGTAGGTCGCGCGCACACGCGTCTTGGCGGTCGGCTTGCCGTCGGGGCCGCGCAGCCGGAACGCGGGGTGCGTCGCGTCGATCCCCGAGTCGATCACCGCCCAGCAGATGTCGCGGCAGCGCAGGCCGAAGAGCAGCGTCGCGGCATCGGCCTTGATCGTGTTGCGCGAGCGCCACAGCGCGGGGCGCGCCGGCCGGTTGCGGTTGACCGACCACAGCAGCGGCGTGCCGGGCGGCGGCACGGGCGGCACGTCGCCGAGGGTCTCGGCGGCGAGGTCGACGAGCAGGTCGTACGTCAGCCCGTCCGGCGGCTCGTCGTCGGGCTGGTCGTCGTCGGGATGCGCGGCCTCCCAAGTGATGCGCCCGACGAGGCCGACGAACCAGATCAGCGTGCCCGACAGCTCGCCGACGTCGGTCGGGCGGCGGCCCTGCTCGCGCATCGGCTCCTGTAGGCCGCCGATGATCTCCGCGCGGCGCCCCTCGAGGATCGCGGCGGCCGATCGCCCGTCGCCGGGCCAGAGGTGCTCCTGCCACCACTCCGACAGCGGCAGGACGCTGCGCAGCATCTGCTCGAACGTCAGCCGCGCGGCGACGTGCGAGCCGTTGTAGGCGAGCGCGATCGGCTCGCTGGCCTTCGGGCTGTGGTCGGCCTCGAGCACGGCCTTGGCGAGGTCGCCGGTGGTGGAGTCCTCGTGCGGCTCGAGCAGCAGGTCGATCGCGGCGTTCGGCTCACGGCCGTACTGCAGCCAGACGTCGGGCATGACCGGCGAGTCCTGCGTGAAGCGCTTGAGCTGCTCGGCGCCGAAGATCCACGGCCCCAGGTTCTTGAACTCGAGCCTCATGGCTCAAATACACAGCGCGGCCGGGGCGCAGTCAAGTGCTCCGTGTCCTGGGGTGACCGATTGCACACTCGATGTGCGGGCGCTCAGCGGACGGAGGGGTCGGCCACGGCGAGCGGGTCGGCCTCGTGCAGGCGCGTGCCGAAGTAGTCCTCCGGCTGCATCTGGCCGAGCGCGACGAGCACGATCCGCAGGATGCCCTGGTGCCCGACGATGACCGGGTGATCGTGGGCTGTGAGCGCGTCGGCGACGGCGGCGTGGGCGCGCTCCAGCGCGTCGGCCAGCGGCTCCATGCCCGGCACCGGGGCGCCGAACGGGTCGGCGCGCCAGGCGTCGAACGGGGCGCCGACCTGCTCGCGTGCGCCCTCGCGGTCGAGACCCTCGAACGCGCCGTAGTCGACCTCGGTCAGGCGCTCGTCGACGGTCAGCGGTGCGCCGGTGGCGTCGGCGATCGCCTGGGCCGTGTCGCGGGCGCGCATCAGCGGGCTCGTGATGACCGCGTCGACGCCGGCGCCGGCGAGCTGTTGCGCGGCCTGCTGCGCCTGCGCGCGGCCGGTGTCGGTCAGCGCGATGTCCGAGCGACCCGAGTAGGCCATCCGCGCGGAGCTGGCGGTCTGCCCGTGGCGCACGAGCGTGACGGTGTGGGCCGGCACTGCGCCTAGACGGCTTCGGGCTCGATCCAGCGGCGCTCGGCGTCGGCGCGGCGGATCGCGTCGAAGAGCGCTTGGACGCGCAGGCCTTCGTCGAGCCCGGGGTCCGGCGTGGCGCCGTCTCGGATGGCGGCGTGGAGGTTGCGCGCGACGGCGGCGTAGGCCTGCTTCGAATCGGCCTCGAGCGGGCCGTCGACCTGCAGCTCCTCGCCGGCGCGGCCCCAGTGCAGGCGCTTGTCGGCGTCCAGGCGAACGCTGCCCTCGCTGCCGTAGACCTCGATCACGTCGCCGCGCTTGTGGCGCGCGGTCGCCGTCAGGCTGACGTGGCCGAGGCCGCCGCCGCGGAAGCGGATGACGATCACGTAGGCGTCCTCGGCGGTGACCCTGCGCGGGGTCCCGTCGGGCGCGTTGCGCTGCGTCACGCCGACCTCGCTGGCGGCGGCGACGGAGTCGACCTCGCCGAACGCGTGCAGCAGGAGATCGAGGTCGTGCACGCCGTAGCCCTGCAGCCGGCCGCCGCCGAGCGTCGCGTCCTGGACCCAGGTGAACGGCCGTGACTCGGGCAGCGCGTGGTCGTCGAACACGAGCGAGATCGAGACCATCCGCGGCGCGCCGGCGACCTCGGCGACACGTTGCAGGAGCGTCTGACGGGTCTCCTGGAAGCGCCGCCCGTAGTTGACGGCGCCGACGACGCCGGCCTCGATGACCGCGTCGCGCACCGCGCGCGCCTCGGTGAGGTCGAGCGCCACGGGCTTGTCGACGAGCACGTGCAGGCCCCGCCGCGCGGCGGCGATCGCGATCTCGGCGTGCGTCGCGACCGGCGTCGCGACGTGAACCGCCTCCAGCCCGGGGTGGGCGAGCAGCTCGTCGACGTCGCTCGTGCCGAGTTCGAGCGAGTGCTTCTCCGCGATCTCGCACGCGCGTTGGGGCGTGCGCGACCAGACGGCGACGGGCTCGAACTCGTCGAGGCCGGCGAGCACCGGCAGCGGGACCTTCGCTCCGTAGCCGCCGCCGAGCACCGCGATCCTGATGGGTTCGTTGGGCATGTTTCAACCAGGCGCGATCAGCTGCACGTCGGGAAAGTACGTACGTACGCGCGTGGGATCCCTGGTGAGCAGCCGCAGGCCCGCGGCCGAGGCGTGTGCGCCGATGAAGAAGTCGGGCAGCGGCGTGGTTCGCGGGCCGCCTTGGCGCCGGTAGCGCAGGAATGCCTGCGCCACGAGCCACGACGCCACCCAGGGCAGGCCGAGTCGCACCAGCCCGACGCCCTGCAGGGTGCGCTCGAGGCGATCCTGGGTCGCGAATCCGACGGCCACCTCGGCGTAGATCACCTGATTGATCGCCAGATCGCCCTCCGAGGCCGCCTTCGCGAGATGCTCCTCAGACCACTCGCGCCACGCGGACGGCGCGAGGATGTCGAGCAGCACGCTCGTGTCCACGAGCGTGGTCACTGCTCGTCGCCCCGCGTCAGGCGCAGCACCTCGTCGGCGCTGAGCCCGCCGTCAGCTCTGTCGCGCAGCCGCGCGATCAGCCGGGAACCATCGTTGCCGTGCGTCACGGCGCGGACCAGGGCACCGTCGTCCGTCGCGACGACCTCGACCTCGGCACCGGGTCCCATCGCGTAGCGCTCGCGCAGCTCCTGTGGGATGGTGACTTGCCCCTTGGACGTCATCCGCATGTAAGGAGGGTACCAGCCTTACCGGCAGCTCTCAGCCGCTGGCGGCCGCCAGCAGCTCCGGCGCGACCTGCTTCTTGCGGCTCATCACGCCCGGCAGCTCGATCGCCCCGTCGACGACCGGCTTGCCGAACGCGCGCTCGGCGAGCGTCTCGCTGCCGGCCACGAGCAGTCGCGTGTGCTGGGCGAGGATGTCGGTCAGCATCACCGCGAACATGACGTCGCCGTGGCGCTCGCGGCGCCGCTCGGCGGAGGCGAGCAGCTCCTCGGAGCGCTCGAAGACCGCGCGCCCGACGGTCTCGATCTGCGCGATGCTCAGCGTCTTGCCGTTGTCGAGTTCGTACTCCTTGAGATCGCGGCGCACGAGATCGGAGGCCGACACGTCGGCGACGTCGGAGCTGTGCTCGAACATCTCGCGGCCGAACTGCTGGGCGTCGAGCGAGAGCAGCCACTCCAGGTAGTGCGTCGCCTGGCGATCTCGCTCGGTCGTCGTCGGCGAGGTCAGCAGGACGGTGTCCGAGACGATCGCGCCGAGCAGCATCGTCGCCGTCGGATCCGTCGGCTCGAGATCGCCCTGGCGAAAGCGCTCGGTGACCAGGGTCGCGGTCGAGCCGACCGGGTCGAAGATCGCCCGCACGGGCAGCTTCGTCTCGATCGATCCGATGTGGTGGTGGTCGAGGATCTCGACGACCTCGGCCTCCTCGATGCCGGGCACGCTCTGCGCCCGCTCGCCGTGGTCGACGAGCAGCACCCGGCGCGGCTCGGGGTTCACGAGGTCCGAGCGCGTCACGACGCCCACGGGCCTGCCGTCGCGGTCGACGGCGACGACCGCGCGGTAGTGGACGTCCTTGATCTGCTCGGCGATGTCGCGCACGAGATCGTCCTTGCCCACGGTCAGAGGGTCGGCCTCGGCGAGCGCGCGGCAGGGCTCGGACAGCGTGATCATGCGGCTCGTGACATAGGAGTCCAGCGGCGAGGTGACGACGCAGGTGCCGTGGTCGGCGGCCAGCTTGAGCACCTCGTCGGTCGGCGGCGTGCCGTTGCTGAGGACCAGCAGCGCGATCCGGCGTGCGATCGCGTTCTCCGTCGCGTCCGGGCGGTCGCCGATGACGACGACATCGCCCGGCTGGACGCGGCTGCTCGCCGTGGAGAGCATCGCCTGCACCCACACGCGGCCCTTGATCTCGATGTGGGGGTCGCCGACGTGCAGCTCGCCGTCGAGCACCCCGACGATCGAGCCCACCGGCGTGGGCACGTCCAGGCGCGAGGCCTCGCGCGACTCGCGGATGTAGCGCCGCGCCAGGCCCCGCTCGGTCAGCAGGCCGGTCAGGACGCCGTCGTCGTCGACGACGGGCACGAGGTCCATGCCCTCAGAGGCCATCTGGAGGCCGACGGTGCGCACCGGGTCGCTGCGGTGGGCGACCGGAAACTCGGTGCGCATGACGTCGCGCACGCGCAGGTAGGCGTGCGTCAGGTGCCGGGGTAGCGGGGCGCTGCTGCGCTGCAGCAGCCACTCGGTCTGCGCGTTGACCGGGCCGAGGCGGACCGGGACATACTCCGTCCCGTTCTCGGCGAGGCGGTTCTTGCACTCGGCGTAGCCGATCGCCGCGGCGATCGAGTCGGTGTCCGGGTTGCGATGACCGCAGACGTAGACGCGCGTCATCCGGTGTTCCGCAGGCCGCCGGCGATGCCGTTGATCGCGAGCAGGCTCGCCCGTACGAGGCCGGCGTCGTCGGGATCGCCGCCCGGCGCGCGCAGGCGCCGCAGCAGCTCGAGCTGCACGAATGAGAGGGGGTCGATGAACGGGTTGCGGCGCGCGATCGCCCGCTGCAGGATCGGCTCGCGGTCGAGCAGCCGCTCCTCGTCGCGGACGGCGCCGATCTCGCGCACCGTGCGCTGGAACTCGGCTTCGATCGTGCCCCAGATGCGCTCGCGGATCTCGTCGTCGGAGCACAGCTCGGCGTAGCGGCGCGCGATCTCGAGGTCGGCCTTCACGCAGGCCATCCCGGCGTTGGAGATGAGCGCCGCGAAGTACGGCCAGTCGCACTCCATCTCCCGCAGCAGCTCGACGCCGTGGCGCTCGCGCGCGGTCTCGAGCGCCGTGCCGAGGCCGAACCAGGCCGGCAGCACGGCGCGCGACTGCGTCCAGGAGAAGACCCAGGGGATCGCGCGGAAGTCCTCGATGCGGGCTGTCGCCTTGCGGCGCGCCGGGCGCGAGCCGAGCTGCAGGCGCGAGACCTCGCGCACCGGGGTGACCGCGTGGAAGAAGCCGGCGAAGTCGCCGTCGTCGTAGACGAGGCTGCGGTAGGCGGCGGTGGAGACCTCGGCCATCTCGGCGACGACAGTCTCGAAGCGCTGCTGGCGCTCGGGCTGGCGGTCGGCGGTGCGATCGAGCGTGGTCACGAGAGCCGCGCTGGTCGTCAGCTCGAGCTCGCGGTGGGCGATCTCGCGCAGCGAGAACTTCGCCGACAGCATCTCGCCCTGCTCGGTCACCTTCAGGCGCCCGGCGACCGTGCCCGACGGCTGCGCGCGGACGGCCGTGTAGCTCGGGCCGCCGCCGCGGCCGACGGCGCCGCCGCGGCCGTGGAAGAACTGCCAGGTCACGCCGTGCTCGCGGAAGACCTGCGCCAGCTCCAGCTGCGCGCGGTAGACATGCCAGCCCGACGCGACGTAGCCGACGTCCTTGTTGGAGTCCGAGTAGCCGACCATCACCTCCTGCTCACCGACCGCGTCGAGCGCCGCGCGGTAGACGGGCGTCGCGAGCAGCGCGCGCATCGTCTGCGACGCCCGCTCGAGCGTCGCGCCGGACTCGAACAGCGGCACGATGCGCAACCGCGCGTTCTCGCCGCCGGCGCGCGCGAGCCCGACCTCCTTCATGAACAGCAGCACCTCGAGCAGGTCCGACGGGCAGGTCGTGTTGGAGACGACGTACGAGTCGATCGTGCCGGGGTGCTCGCCGTGCAGGAGGTCGTAGAGGGTGCGAAACGTCTCGACAACCTCGCGCGTCGACGCGCTGAAGCCGCTGATGTCGAGCGGGATCAGGGGACGGCGGTCCTCGATCTCGCGGGCCAGGACGTCGACCCGCTCGCCCTCCGGCAGCTCGGCGTAGTCCTCTTTCACGCCGAGCACGCCGAGGATCTCGCTGATCGCGGCGCGATGGACGGAGGAGTTCTCGCGTACGTCGAGCAGCGCATAGTGAAAGCCGAAGACCTCGACCTGGCGGATGACGTCGTGCAGCGCGTCCTCGGCGACGAACGACGCGTTCTGCGTGCGCAGCGCCTGCTCGGCGACGCGCAGGTCGACGAGCAGCTCCTCGGGCCGGCGGTAGCCGTGTTCCCAGCCCTTGCGCGTCGCGCGCAGGCGCGCGGCGAGCAGCTTGAACAGACGGCGGTACGGCTCCTCGGGGCTGCGCTCGTGGCCGAGCGCGGCGACGTCGGGGAAGCGCTGCTCGAGGCTCTCCAGCAGCGCCCGCAGATCCTCGGGTTCGCCGGCGACGCGCGCCGACAGCGTCACCCGGCTGCCGAGCGCCCGGACGCGCGCTTCGTGGTGCTGCAGGCAGGCGTTCTTCATGAGCGTGAGCGCGTCGGCGGTCATCTGCGGCGTCACGTTCGGGTTGCCGTCGCGGTCGCCTCCGATCCAGGAGCCGAAGCTGAGCAGCGGCGGCACCCGTACGTCGAAGTCGGGATAGGTCCTGCGGATCGTGGCCTCGAGGTCGCGGTAGATCTCGGGCACGACGTCGGTCAGCGTCGAGCTGAAGTAGATGAGCCCTGCGCGCACCTCGTCGAGCACGGTCGTGGTCACCGCGCGCAGCTCGTCGGAGCCCCACATCTCCTGCACGGCGGCGGCGATCTGGCGGCGGATCTGCTCGCGCCGGCCGTGCCCGGGGCGGCGGTCGTCGAGCTCGCGCAGCAGCGCGAAGATCCGCGCCAGCTTGCTGACCGTCGTGTAGCGCCGAGCCTCGGTCGGGTGGGCGGTGAGGACGAGCCGCACCTCGGCGGCGACGAGCGTCTCGTGCAGCTCCTCAGCGGTCGTGCCGTCGGCGGCGAGCTGCGCGACGGCGGCGTGCAGCGAGCCGCGGCGTGGGCCGGCCTGCGCGTCGAGGTTGCGGATCCGGCGCACGCGGTCGAGATCCTCGGCGAGGTTCATGAGCTGAAACCAGCGCGTGAGCATCCGGATCAGCAGCACGATCTGCTCGAGGTCGAGGCCCGCGACGAGCTGCGCGAGCTGGTCGGCGGCGTCGCCGTCGCCGCTGCGCGAACACTCGCCGAGGTCGATCGCCCGGCGCAGCAGATCGAGCGCCTCGGGACCCTCGACGGCGCAGATGACCTCGTCGAGGACGCCGCCCAGCAGGGCCTCGTCGTCGGCGTACGTACGGAAGGCGATCTCGGAGGTGGCGACGGCGCTCATGGCATCGAGGGTACTTGGCGCATCTGCGCCGGTCTTGATCCGGATGTGAACGATTGCGCTGGTTGGGTTCCCCACCACGTATAGGTTGCGGGCGAAGGTCTGCCAGAGGGAGCACTAGACTTGTCGCAGTGTCGATTCAGCGCGGCATCGACGGCTCCGAGCCGGCCCGGCGACAGCCGATCGAGGCCCGCGCCGGTGCGTACGAGTACCGCCATGCCTCGCGTCCGTGGTCGCTGGGCCCGGCGACGCTGGCGTGCCCGACCTGCGACGCGCCGGTCTCCCTCGGCGGGCAGTCCGTGAAGCTCACGGTGCAGCTCGACTGCCCCTTCTGCCGTCACAGCTCGCCCGTGCGCGAGTTCGTCTCGCTGGCGACGCCCGCCCGGCCCGCCCGGGTCGAGATCCGCATGATCCCGCGCACCCGCGCCGCGCGCCGCTAAGCCGGCCCGCTGCGCCGCAGCACCGCCAGCAGCGAGACGCCGGTGGGCAGGTCGCGCCCGCGGCGGATCAGCGCGGCCTCGGCGCGCAGAACACGCTCGAGGGCGCCGTTGACCACGCCCCCCGGTGTGCGGCCGAGATCGGAGGCCGGCTGCGCGCGCCGGCGGGCGCGCTGCAGCGTGCGCAGCGCCGCGATCGGCGGCAGCAGCACGGCGTTGAACGCCGTCAGGCGCTCGGCCGCGAAGCCCGCCGCGCCCGCCCGCGCCAGGAGCAGCGCGCGGCTGTAGCGGCGGTGATGGTGGGCGAGGACGTCGTGCTCGCCCCACAGCCACGAGTACTGCGGCACGGTCACGAGCAGCCGGCCTCCGGGCGCGACCACGCGGGCGAGCTCGCGCAGGGCGGCCTCGTCGTCGGCGACGTGCTCGAGCACGTCGAGCGCGACCGCGAGGTCGAAGGCGTCGTCGTCGAAGGGGAGCGGATCGTCGAGCGAGCCGGGCAGGACCGCCCCGAGCCCGCGCGCCCGCGCCGCCTCCAGCGACTGCGATGCCGGCTCGATCCCGGTGACGCCACCGCGGCGTGCGAGCTCGACCATGTTGCGCCCGGACCCGCACCCGGCGTCGAGGATCCGCGCAGCCCCGTCGGACCGCAGCGGGCCGAGCCCGTCGAGCACCGCGTCGAGCACCGCGCGTCGACCGCGGTACCACCAGTGACGCTGCTCGACGTCGAACGTGAAGCGCTCGAGGGCGTCGTCCATCAGCGCGGCGGCGCGTCGCCGTCGATCTGCTCGTCGACGACGAACAGCGGCCGGCCCTTGACCTGGTCGAAGATCCGCCCGACGTAGAGCCCGACGACGCCCAGCGAGATGAGGATGAAGCCGCTCAGCAGGACCAGCAGGACGACGATGCTCGTATAGCCCGGTGGGGTGTCCTCGACGTAGCGCGAGAAGATCGCGTAGGCGCCCAGCCCGAAGCCGGCCAGCGCGACGAGGAAGCCGAGCAGCACGATCCAGCGCAGCAGCACCGTGGTGCGAAAGAACATCCCGTCCAGCGCGACGCCGACGAGCTCGCGTAGCCCGTAGGCGCTCGGCGACTCGCCCTCGCGCTCGGCGTG